>JAOAUD010000001.1 GCA_030157755.1 Candidatus Nanopelagicales bacterium | reverse complement strand
ATTCCGCCGAGGATCAGCTTCACGGTGCATAACGTCAGTAGCCCGTCAGCAACGTGGCGGCCCCATCTGCTCGCGGCTTGTGAGAGGTCCTGGAACACGACCACGATGTGCAGCCCGTTGCCTCCCGCTGTCGATAGCCATTGCGGTAGTTCGGTGATGGGGGCAATATTCGCCGCCTCATCGAGAAGCATCCGAACCGGGTGGGTACGCGGCGCTAGCCCGGCCGAAACGAGTCGCTGGCGGTCATAGGTGGCTGACTTAATCGCGGTCAGTAGCGCCACGACGACCGGGGCGGTGACGGATTGGACGTCGTCGCTGGCGGTCACATAGACGGTGTCGGTCGACCGAATGAACTCGTGGGGATCGAAGTTGGGTTCTGTGGATGCCAGGCGGGGGCCTTCGAGCATGTAGGCCGAAACCACCCGCTGAGCGGTGGACAACACCGAGGAGCGTTCACGGTCGGCCAGTTGGTCAACCGACACGAGCGCGGTCAACGCGGTCCCTGTCCCAGCTGAATAATCATTGCCCGAGCTAGTGGCTTCTTCCAGTAGGGCTCGTGCGGGGCCCAGGTCTGCGTTGTAGATCCAGTCGGCCACGCCTCCCATCGGCCGGCCGCCGTGGTGGGCGGCCAAAAGCAGGGGAGCAAGCAGGTCAGTTGCTTTGTCTGTGAAATGGGCTTCACCGGAGGTTGCTCCCGGTGTCCCGGTCATTGATACGCCTGCCGAAACCATGGCGCGGGCGACGATGCGCGAGTCGTCCCATGATCGGGCGGAGGCGACGGGGGACCAGCGCAGTTGGCGGGTTCCCGGGGGTGGGGTTTCACGGCCTGAGGGGTCGAATAGCCATGTGGTGCCGGTGCGTGATCGAACGGCGGCGGTCGCGTCCAGTACGTCTCGTTTAATGCTGGTCACCACGCAGGCTCCCGGCGCTGAGGCGACTGATGGCTGAATGACGCCGGTGGTTTTGCCGGCACGTGGGGGAGCGAGGACCAGGACGGCGGCTTCACCGGAAGCAGATACCCATGACCGGGCGCCATCCTGGCGCGAACGCCAGCCGAGGAAGGCTCCACCGCCGTTGCTGGCCGACAAGGTTCTGACGTGAGTGAGTGGGTCCTGGTCGAGCCAAATCCTGGTTGGCACGTCATCTTTGAGCGCTCGCTTTTTGAAGCGGCGAGATCCGGCTGGATTCGGTTTCCCAATGAGACCCAGCAGACCGAATGCCGCCGCGACCGGCAGAACGTACATCTCAAGCGAGAGGAACCACTGCGCTCGTAGCTCAAGGCCGTCCATCCCGGTTGCAGCGAGTTCGGCGTTGCACTGTGGCGTGGCCTGGCAGTAGCTGAATAGCAGCCACGACAGCGGGACGGCAACAGAAAAGTTGATGAGCATTGTGATGACAAGCCAGCGTCGCCAGCGAGCCCGACCGGCCCATCGCCATAAAGATCCCATTGCAGTCACTCCTCGTTGATCACGTTCACCGACGACACCACATCACAACTGTCCGACACCGCCATCTAGCGGGTTCATCGCCCGAGGCTTGGACCGCCTCTGTCCCTGCCGTAGTCCGGAGGCGGCATGGAGCGGGATGCCTCGTAGGTCTGTTCTTTGGCTTTTCGTTCGGCCTGCTTCTGGTCAGCGGCGAGTGTTGCTTCGCGTGCGAGTTGATCCGTCGCCCGTTCGGAGTCCGGCTTGCTGGCGCGAATTTCCGTTTCGCGGCTGATCCGTTGCAGCGTGGCCTCCCCTTTTTCGATCTCTTCTGGCACCCGTTCCACGTTGTGTTCCAGCTCGTGAAGGGCGCGCTCTTCGAGCTGCCGCGCCCGGCTGGCCTCCGAATGTCTGGCCTGAGCGGCCTCCACGTCGCGTTTCGAGTCGGCGGCGAGTTGGACAGGATCGGCGCCACCAAGACGGCTGCGTTGCGCATCCTCAAAGGCGCGCTGTTGCCAGGTGCCGGTGAGGCCATCGGCCGGTGGTTTACCCGCGTCGTGGTACTTGCGGGCGAGCTTTCCTCGCACTTCTTCTACGTTGCGCTCGGCTTTGCCCCTGCCTAGGCGTCCCGCCGCGCGGGCTGTCGCCTGAGCGTTGCGCAGTTCGTGTAGGTCTGCGGTGATCTGTGAAACGGATTCGCGTTTGACTGCGTCTACCGCTTCGACAACTTTGCGTGCTCTCTGTTCGGCCGCTTGCAGGGATTCCTTTGCGCCGGACTCGACGGCTTTGGCTTGCTCAACGGCCTCGCGTTGCGGGCCTACCTCGGCTTGAAGTCGGGGGAGCCTTCGCTGCTCGATCAGGATTTCCTTTGCAAGACGCCGCTTCCGGTCGGCTAGTTGCTGGTCATCGAGGCGTTTAAGTTGCGGGTCACGCTTATCCCACGGGATTTGTCGCAACGCCTCGTTGCGCTGGTACCTGGCATCAAGGTGAGCCGAGTGCACGTCTACTGCTGATAGCTCAGTGTTGTCTCGCCCCATTGCTGTCAGGAGCCTGTCCCTGGCCTCGGATACGTCAGCGGCGACCACGTGCAGAGTTGCCCCATCGCGGGCGCGAGTATTCGCGACGTAGAACTGGCGCAAGTCCATGTCCTCGGCCCCGACGATCGCGGCCCGATCCACGGTTGCTCCCTGGCCTCGTTTCACGGTGATCGCACTGGCGGGTTCGACGTGCTGCGCCACGTACTCGGCGGGAAGGAACGCGTGGGCATCAGTTCCGCCTCGTTTGACGTGCAGCCCTTGGTCTGTGGCCTGCTCGATACGCCAAGTAGCTCCGTTGAGCACGGGGTCGCCCTGGTCATCTAGGAGTCGCCGGTCGTTGTCGCGAGTTCGAATCATCTGGCCCTCGGCGACCGTGACCTGCCCGTATTGGCGCAGGTGGCTTGGATCGACTGTCAGCAGGTCGACTGACGCCGCTCCAGCGCGGCGGTCTTCGTCGGTTCTGGTGATCAGCAGCGCGTCCGATCCGGCCTGCTGCGCCTCGGAAACTTCGGCAGCGGCAGCGGCAAGGGCGCCTTCACGGTCAGGGTGCACCTGAATCCGGCCTTGGGTGATGTACCAATCGAGGGCGGTCCCGTCACCTTGGCGTAGCCGGGTGGAGACTTCGCCTTCTTCCGCGTGGGTAAAGCGACGCACCTCGGACAGTTCAGCCGTGGCCTCAGGCTGCTTAGCCAGGGTCGACCACAGGCCACCCGCCTCGATTGAGCCCTGCTGGTGAGGATCGCCAACGGTACGCAGCGCGACGTTGTGCTCGCTGGCGTATTTGATCAGGGCGGCCAGATCGTGATTCCCGACTGTGGCCGCTTCATCAAGCAGGATCACCGCTCCGTCACCCACAGCCGAAGTCTCTAGGTCGTGCCGCAGATCTTGGGCGGCTCGTGACATCGCTGGCCCTTTGCCGAGGAACCCGGCAATAGTCATCTCCGCCGGTCGCGCGCCAGTGGCTTGGCCGATCTCATCGGCGGTGATCTTCGCCGTGTTCGCTTGCTGGCCTAAGACGACCACGCGCTGGCCTGATTGCTGCCATGCACGGGTGGCTTGAGCGATGGTGAAGGTCTTTCCCGCCCCAGCTGGTGCCACGAGCGCGCGATGCAGACCCGGAGATGTCAGGTGTTCAACGGCCACCTTCTGCTCAGCGTCCAGCGTTCGGCCCGAGGCGTCGCGGCTATGCATGACCCGCAGCTGCTCGACCTCGCCGATCCCGCCAATGGGGCGCTCACGCTCAGCGGAGACGGTGGCCATGGCCTCTACTTCCGCCGCAAGCATCGCCTCCGACGTGTAGCGGGCCTGGCTGGGTGCGTCGTGGCCTGGTGTCAATGAAACAGCAGCTGCGATGGTCCTATTTGCGAGCCATTCGACTCGTGCGGGAATGCGTTCTGCCGAGACCTCGCCGCTGAGCGTGCGGGCGCACACCCTCCGAATTTGGGCCTCCGTGCACGTTGCCCGCCCCGTTGAGCGCAGCGTCTCCGCTAGGACCCGTTCGGGGGTCCACACCTCATGAGACAGAGCAGCCTCGTGTGTCCACGCTTGCTCAAATGCACCCCAGCGTTGGGCCCGCGTCGTGCCGGTGCGTTCGTCCCGATCTGTCTGCCAGCCAGCGATCACCCCTGGAGTGGCGTGGACATCTTTGCCTCGTCTTGTCTCCAAGGTGATCTCCTGGCGCAGCGCCGTGAGCTCGCCCCGACTCAGCGGACGCCCCTTCTCAATTGCCTGCTCGGCCTCACGCTTAGCGGCCAGCGCGTCAATCTGGGCGCTTCTTTTGGACGCCAGCTCACACTCGGCCGGATCGACGCCGACTATCTCGGCGGCTCCGGTGCGCTCGTCAACTGGGCCCCACGCCACCCCGAGCGTCTCGCTCAGCGTCGCTCGCAGCCGCGCGTGTGCCAGTGCATCGGCTGTCCGGGACTCCGAGAAGTAGGCCCGCGCGTCCAGCCGAGACCAGACCCCATCAACGCCCTCGACCACACTGGGCACTAGGACATGAACATGCAGCTGCGGGTCGCCTTCGCGGCTGGTTCCCTCGACGTAGGCCGCCCCAACCAAACCTTTCGCGGTTTCACGTTTCTGAGTCGCCGGAGTCGCGCCCCGCCGAACATGCGCGGCATGCTGGGAAAGGTCGCCCAGCATGACGTTTGCCGCGTCCAACAGACACGTTTCAATCTTGGCCCTGGTCGCGGTATCGGCATCCGACCACAGCACGCTCACCGACTTTGGCGCGCTGTACGTCGTGTCATACATCGCGATCTTCGTATTGCGGACCCCAAACGATTCCGCTGCCCCGTCCATGACACGGGCAAGGTCAGTGGTTGTGACCTCCGCGCCTGCCTCCAGCCCATACCTCGCGGCAGCCCCTTGCCCACCCTCAAGCCACACGGGAGCCCGCTCCTTATCGGCCCCGTAATACCCAGCCAAACCACCCTCAACGGCAGCGGTTCGCTCCTGGTCAGCCTGCTCCTGACCTTTCTCGAATGAACTCTGGTGGTACAGCCAACCGCCAGCTCCCTGGGCTTTCACGCTGACCGTCACCAGTGCATTATGCCGAAGCCAGAGGCTTTAGCAACTAGTGTGAGAAATCTATCCGCTCTACATAAAGGTGCTCAGCCATAGCGCATCTGCCATTCGCTTGGGTGTTGATGTTTACGGGCGAAGCCATCTAGCTCAGCCATGCAGTGCATTCGCCACATAGACCGATAAATTGCGCGCCTCAGCCAATCGGGCTGGTTAGTTATCCACAGAAAGGCGCCAACTACGACTACAGGTATTTACTACAGGAAGTACTTAACTACAGGGGAAGTGTGATTTATGGGGCCTGACCTGCAAAAACGCAGGGGTAGGCGTCAGTAGATGGTCGCGGCCTGCGTCAGTAGATGGTCGCAAAGTTCCCGGCATTAGCGTCAGTAGATGGTCGCGGATAACTTGGCCGGTCCCCAGCGATTTTCCAGAGCTTTGGTGGATAGCTGGAAGATCAAGCGCGGAACCCCGGAGCGGCTCGGCGGCGGCGGTCGCCCGCGGCGCTACGGTGACCAGGACATGCTCAACCGGGCATGCAAAAGGCCGCCTCACTCCGGCAAAGAAGCGGCGGCCTTTTGACTAACGAATGCGGTTCGAACGGTACGCGGCTAGCCAGTCAAGGCGCAACGCGACCCGCTCGAACTGTTAGGACGAAAGGCAACACCGTGACTGACCTGCCAGCGCTAATCTCCGGTCGGCAACTGGACCTGCTCCGGCAGGCTGTCGAGATCGAGGACGTAGACGCCCGCACAGTCGGAATGGTCGGCTACACCGCCCGCCTCTGGGCCCAGGTCGCCCTCCCCTACAAAGACCCGGGCGACGTTCCCGAATGGACCCGCCGCAACGGCTCCCTCACCCTCTACGTCGAACCCGGCCGATTCGAACGCCCCGACCGAACCATCGCCAAGGCCTACCCATTCGGCGTCGTTCCCCGGCTCCTAATGACGTGGATGGCCACAGAAGCCGTCCGATTGCGCGAGCGCGACCTGGTCCTGGGCCCAAGCCTCGCCAGCTTCATGCGCGACCTCGGACTAGTCCGTAACGGCAACACCATCCGCCGACTGCGCGAACAAGTACAGCGGCTATCCACCGCCAGGCTCCTCGTCATGGACCAACGCCCCGACCGCACCGTTACCGAAGGCTTCCAAATCGCTACCCGCACCGAGCTGTGGTGGACACCGCGCGACGGCGACAACGAAGCGCTCTGGCCCTCCACCGTCACGCTCTCCCAAGAGTTCTACGACTCAATCGTCGCCGCACCCATTCCCGTCGACCTGCGGGCGCTGGCAGCGCTACGAACACACGGCAGCGGCGGCCTACCCATCGATATCTACACCTGGCTCGCCCACCGCATGAGCTACCTGCGCAAATCGACGCTGGTGCCCTGGGTATTGCTCTCACATCAGTTCGGCAGCCAATACAAACTCCTGCGCCAATTCCGCGCGGAACTGATCAAACAACTTCCCAAGGTCCAGGCCGTGTACCCCGCAGCCAAAGTCACCGTCACCACTGACGGTCTGCTTCTATCGCCCTCTCCAACGCCGGTTGGCCGCCGCCTACTCAAAGGCTGATAGCAAGTGCCAACATCGTGGGTAGAAATCACGATCCTCTTACTAGCGATCGTTCCTGGATACATCGCGGTGTCGGTATGGGCCCGAAACCGCACTTGGCGGGGCCACTCGTCAAGTGCGATCCGTGTCGTTCTTCAAAGTCTTGCAGTGAGCTTGGTTATCCAAATAGCCGTTTCACCACTTACCGTCCAATGGATCTTGCCAGCGGGCGCTGACCATCAAGATTCACAGCCCTGGACCGTTGCCGGGTGGCTTGCGGTTACCGTTCTTGTCGTTCCGACTGTTGGTGGAGTGCTCGTTGCCCGTGTAACCGATTGGATACTTGCGCGGCCCTTGTCAGACGAGTCCAACGGCCTGCGCAGATGGCTTGTCACGGAATTACTCCAAATGTCAGTGCCGCCCACGATTTGGGATTGGGCTATCACCAACGGCAAAGTTGACGGAAGTTTCTTGCGAATCGAGTACAGCGACGGCGGTTCGATCGGCGGCATCTTCGCTACTGACTCTTATGTCGCCACGTCCCCGGACACACACGGAATCTTCTTGCAGGAGGAATGGTTGCTGACTGCGGATGGTGACTTTGTCGATGCGATTCCAGGATCGCAAGGCATAATCATTCCAAACCTCGACGGGGTTAGGGCTATACGCATCCTCGGAGAAGTGCCGCAGAACGAGATCACCACGGAGGTCGACAATGGCAATCACGACCCGCAACAAATCAGCGGCGACGAAGAAAGCCCCCCTGACTAAGGGTTTGGTCCAAGGCAAGGGGACGCCACCGAAGACCCCTCCACCACCCGCCAAGTCGGTAATGCCTAAAGGCAAATAGATTTCGTGGGAAAGACCCCTCCGCCTCGGGTTCCGCCCGGCGCCATGCGCGCGATTCTAGTGGGCAAAGGGAAGCCCCCGACGAAACCGCCACCGCCAGCAGCCACCGCTTTGAACGGTGTCACATCGGACCAGGAACCAGAAGAGGGCACTCCCCCGCTCGTCAAAACGAGCGACGATTCATGAGTGCCAAGTCCGAGCGATACCCATACCCATGAGTACCCATGGGAGAACGACGGCAGCCCACTTTCGTGCTTCTTTCGCCAGCTGTCCTGCATCTTCCGTTCGCCTGGGAGAAGCTTCCATGAAACGTCGCCAGCGACCCAGTTCGTCGGGTTGATTCGTACTCACGCGCGACACCGTGCCTGTGTCGCCACTCACCGTCCCCAGCGGTGGTGGTGGTTGTGACGCCGTCCCAGCCGCGCTACCCGCTTGGTTTCGTCTCACGTCAATGACTGTGCTGGCTGCGTCACCCGGCGCAAGCATCCGTTTCTCCTCGACCCGTTTGCGGCACTGCTTGCATTGTTCCCCCATACATAGACATATCGGCTCCCCGTCGTTCAATCTCCGAGTTGTGCTGAGCATGACCGAAACCGATCGGTTTCGGGTCATCCCACTCCCCCGCCGACACGCCAGCGCCTGAGTGTTCCAAAAACCGTGTGCCACAACAGTCAGGCTTTCCGAATTCATCGGACCGTTTTGGGACGATGCCCGCGTGAGTTCACTTCTGGGCTACGCCCGAGTCTCGACCGCAGACCAAAACCCCGATCTCCAGCTGGACGCGCTCAACGCGGCAGGCTGTTTCCGGGTCTTTACCGACCACGCCTCTGGTGCGCTCACGGATCGACCAGCGTTGGCCGCTTGCCTCGACCACTTACGCCCCGGCGACACCCTCGTCGTCTGGCGGCTGGACCGTCTAGGCCGCTCACTCCCCCACTTGCTGAGCACGGTCAATGACCTCGCCACCCGCGATATTGGCGTGCGCTCACTGAGCGAGGCACTGGATACCACCACGGCAACCGGGCGCCTCACGCTGGCCGTGTTTGGTGCTCTCGCTCAATTTGAACGCGACCTAGGCCGTGAGCGAACCATCGCCGGATTGGCCGCAGCTCGCGCACGCGGCTCGCAGCCAGGACGACCGAAACGACTAACCGCAGACCGTCTGGAAGTCGCACAACAACTCATCGACAGCGGTAAGCCCGTCACCGAGGTTGCCCGTACCTTGGGGGTCGGCAGGTCAACTCTCTACCGGCACTTGACCCCACCCGCGTGAACTGGCCTATCGGTTGGGTCTTGCTCCAGGATCTGGACCGTCTATGTCCCACGAAAGAACCGGGATGAGCATGTTTGCATACACTCGGTAGGTAGGTCCATGTTCCGCTATCTGTTACTGGCCAACGGGACTCTTACGCTTAGCGTGGTTGGACCTTGCCAGTTTGGTGGTACTCCTGCCTACCTGGTTCCAGGTAGAGCCTGACGGCGCATGGCCGGACACCGTGGCCGGTCTGGAACACGTAACTACGGTTTTGTCCCGGTTCGGTCCAGAACGCCCCCTGGTCACCGATCGCTGAGTGGTTGTCGCAGATCAGGTTAAAGTCGACGTAGATTCTGCTTCTGCCGGTAGGGCGATAGAATGCTGCTCTATAGCCCTGTGGATCAACACTTGCGCAGAGCCTGCCCCAAGGGATGTCTGCGCACGTATTGACCTCATTCAGGTCGAGCACGATTTCGCCTTCAGCTGATTGGCTATATCCCGGCACGGGGTTGATGTCCGTGGGAGTCGCGGATTCGCTCGCTGCTGCTTGCGGATCGACCGAATTGGATGTCGACGCACCGCATCCAGTGGCACCCAGCGCCACGACGGTGGCCACGGTGACCGCGATCATTAGTTTCTGCTTCGCCATTTTGCTCTCCGCTCGTTGATCAAGGAATCCTGGCGAAGAAGTGGTCGCGGTGTCCCGAGTGCTCCGCCACACGAGTGAGATGAAGAAACCGCATTCGCGTTAGCGAACGGCGAAAAATTCACCGAAATACCCTGTAACCAAATGTCAATAACGCACACTCATATGTGTGAACGTTGGCGCAGACGATTCCGAATTCAACGCTATGTACCGGGAACATAACCGTCCGGTATACCGCTACCTCATTCGTCGGGGTGTGGAAGCTGCATCCGTCGATGATGCGTGCGCCGAAGTCTTCCTGGTCGCCTGGCGGCGTCGCCACGACATGCCCACGCAGACGGCAAAAGTGCGGCCGTGGCTCCTTGGGGTCGCCCGTAACGTTGCCTTCGACGACTTTCGATCCATGATGCGGTGGGAGAGCCACCCGGCCGAGCAATTTGAAGGCGTAAGTCGTGGTGCCGATGACGAGGTCATCGGTGCGGAGACTGAGCGGCTGGTGTGGTCCTGCCTAGGCTCCCTCAGCGAATCCGACCGTGAACTCCTGCTGCTTGTCGCCTGGGATGGTCTCAGCTTGCGTCAAACCGCCGCGGTAATAGGTCACTCCTACACAACAACGAAAGTCCGACTGCACCGCGCCAGGAAACGGTTCGAGACCGAATTCTGCCGCCAACAACAGTCTCAAACCATCGACCTCACCATGCACCCCGCAACAGAAGCGAGCACCCGATGACTCAGGATCCTATGACTGCCCTCAAGCTCACTGACCCCGCGCGATACATCCCTGATGACGGCGACGCCGTCAAACGACGGAAGCAGTCCCCCGCTATGTCGCGGTTCGCGGCGGTATCACTAGCGCTAGCCCTCATTGTTGGAGGCAGCGCAGCCACCGTCTCTGCACAAGCACTCATTGACCAACCGGCGACGAGTCCAGTCGATATCAAAACGCCAGCCCCTGGTGGAACGGAATCGGATATCAACGTCAATGATCCGCAAATCACCGCCCGCATCAACCAACTGATTGGCGCCTACCCTCTACCGCCAGGCGCCAACACAGCCATGGTGTACGCCCCAATTCTGCAATCGCTCCCCTTACCAAAGGGAACCAGCTTCTCCGCAGTCATTGATTCACACCCTCAATGGGCCAGCTACTTCTACAACTTGAACTATCAACCTGCCACTGGGGCACCTGAGGACCAGCCAGGGATTCCAGTTGAGATCTCTGACGTCGGACTATCCGGAACAATCGCGCTGGCATCTGTACACGCTTGGTACACCTACTGGCTGAACGCTACGCCGAAACAGCAGCGCGCATCCCAGACAACACTGGATGCCATGCAAACCTGGCCCGACCTCACAGTGCGACTCGGTTGCCAAGACGCCTACACCTGCCCCGGCGGAATAGTTGAAATCGCCCGCATCGCCCAGGCCGCAGAACTCGGGGACCCTGCACCCATGAAACGGTGGCTCTCCAAGTTCAACAACCCGACCAAGTAGCACACACCCGGCCCGCTACCCATTGACATCACCAAGTGGGCCCGCTCAGATGGGACGCTCACCGAGCGCGCCATCTGTCACCGTGAATCGACGTATCTACAGCAAGGGCCGGGGCCCAGCAGCAGACGGAACCCCACTGGTCGCCGACCGCCCGGCGCAATGGAGGCCATGGAACCGGTTGCAGTCATATTTGCGGATCTCGCCTTCGCCGTCGATGAGTACCGCTCTGGCAACGGGTGGCAGCCGCTAGGGAGATGGCGGAGTCTTGCGTCTCCCACCCCACCAGCGGCGGGTAGGTGCTTCTGGGCTTTGGCGTACGTCGATGACCTGAGTGGCGGGCAGCTGAACTGCTGGGGCAGCCTCGATGGCGCGTTGACGGGCCTCGCTCAGTGCTTCTTTGAGCGCGTCCACCGTCTCAGCCCTCTCGCTCAACCTTGCCTCGGCAACGAGCGCTCGCGTGCGCTCGTTGTGGAGTTGCTCGCGCAGTGCGTCAAGCTCGGCTTTGGGCAAGGTCACCGTCGCGGCCCTCACCCGCTCATCCAGCTCGCTCACTGGGTCGGGTGGGCTAGGTCGACCTGGCTTGAGGCCCGCCCCTAGTAGATCTGTAACTGGGATGCGCCATGCGTTGTCTGGCCCGGCCTTGTAGGCGTTTGGGAATTCCCCTGCCTCATGTTTGCGGCGGATAGTGGAACGGCTAACACCGCATGCCTCTGCTGCCTCGCTCAAGGTAAGACTGGGCCGCTCAGGTGGATCGCTCACCGCGCTCATGCTTGGCCGCTCACCATGCCCTTTCGAAGGGGACGGGGGAGGGGCGCTCACAGTTACCGTGTCCTTCGTGATGGAAATGCTGTCACGGTCGATCTCGGCGCGCTCATTGGTCATGTTCACCACGCTCGCATGAACGTGACCAAGACTCCACTACCGTCCGGCGTGTCCTCGTCATCATCGCTGGGGCGCTGCCCGGAATTTGGGACGCTCAATCAGTGCGCTCAGGTCGCTCACATGGCACGCCTCAGCTGATCTGGCTTCAGCGATCCGAGATTCGGGCGTGTAGCTGGCCGATCTTCTCCCTAGTTAACGACTGGGCACGGTTCCACTGACTGGTGGGCTGTTCTGTCAGGTCAATCGTGGGGGAGGAGCCCACAGTGGCGACGCGACCCCAGGGTTGCGCAGGGTCGTGCCACAAACCCAGACTGATCTGTTCGTAGTGGGTTCGGTCGATCAGTAGCGCCTGCCCGTACCCGATTTGAGCGATCTGGCCTGGTTCCAGGACTGCCTGTCGGTGGTAGGAGACGGTCGTTGATTTTGAGGGGGCCATCATCAGCATCCCGTTGCCCATGCTGGTGAGGCTGCTTCCTCGGGTGTGGGAGTACATGGCCCGGTCGTAGTTGCCGATGTATTCGCTTAGCGCCCGCAAGGTGGTGGGGTCGCCAATTCCGCCGAGGATCAGCTTCACGGTGCATAACGTCAGTAGCCCGTCAGCAACGTGGCGGCCCCATCTGCTCGCGGCTTGTGAGAGGTCCTGGAACACGACCACGATGTGCAGCCCGTTGCCTCCCG
>JAOAUD010000049.1 GCA_030157755.1 Candidatus Nanopelagicales bacterium | reverse complement strand
GATCCGAGCAATCCCGACAGAACGTCGCCCGAGCCCGCAGTCGCGAGTGCCGAGTCACTCAAGGTATTGACGAATGCGAGACCACCTGGTTCGGCAACAACTGTCTCGTGCCCTTTGAGTAGAACAACTGCGCCAAGCTGCGCCGCAGCGTTCTTGACGGCGCCGATGCGGTCCGCCGATTCGCCTTGGGGCAGAACAAATCCGAGCCGAGCAAACTCACCTGCGTGAGGCGTGATGACGGTGACTCGGCCCGCCGCTCGCCGAGCCTGCAGGAGGTCACGCAGCGACTCATCGCCGGCCAATAGCGTGAGTCCGTCCGCATCAACCACCACGAGAACCTCTGATTCCAGCGCCTGCGTAAGTCGCTGATGTGCGGCTTCGTCGGTGCCCGCACCCGGACCAACTACCCAGGCTTCAACGCGGCCGGCAGTTGCTGGTCCCCCAGCCGCGACGACAACCTCTGGCCAGCGATTGATGACGTAATCCGGTGCCGATCCTGCGTACCTGACCATGCCTGCCCCACCGAGGCGCGCTGCCCCGGAACACAGGATTCCAGCGCCGGGATACGGGGGTGATCCAGCCACGACACCAACCACTCCGCGCGTGTACTTGTCGTCATTCTCGCCCGGAAATGGAACCAGCGCGGCCGCGTCCGCTTCTCCTATTCGCCTAACCACCGGCTGCCCAGCATCCGCCAGGTCGAGTCCAATGTCGATCAACGTCAGGTCGCCGACCAGTCCGGCGCCAGGGCTCACCAACAAGCCCGGCTTGAGGCAACCAAACGTAACAGTTTCCTGCGCCCAGATCGCCGCCGACGGGTCCGCGACTGCACCCGTATCGGCATCAACACCACTTGGCAGATCCACGGCAACAACAACGGCGGCGGATGCTCCGGCACGGGCCGCGAGCTCGGCAGCAGGTGAGCGCAAGGCGCCAGCTCCGCCGATGCCAAGGATCCCGTCGAGCACAAGGTCGGCAGTGTCGATCAGAGGCTGATGTATATCGAGATCAACCGGTTCGAGGCGTCCACCGTGTCGCAGGAGCGCCTCCGCCGACTCCCGGTGCCAACGTCGATCCAGCAGAATTGCAGTCACGGCCACCCCCCGCTGCGCTAGGTGGGACGCAGCCCAGAGGGCGTCCCCGCCATTGTTTCCACTTCCGGTGAGCACCACTACGCGCGAGCCCACCAGCGACCCACGTTGGAGCGTAAGCAGTTGCGCGCAGCGGGTTGCGAGTGCAAATGCCGCGCGGTGCATCAATTCGTCTGACGGAAGCCGGGCCATTGCCGACCCCTCCGCAACCCGGACCGACTCAACGCTGAATGCTGGATCCATCTGCCCATCGTCTCGCAGTCTCGGTCATAGTCGCACCCCGGATTGGCTACGAAGCTATTCGCGTCGTTCGGCGATTACGTACGCAATCGCCTGCCCCCCATCGTGAGCAAGCGATACATGCCAGTCAGTGATCCCAAGCTCATCACTAAGTTCCTTCAACTTCCCGAGCAGCCGCAACACCGGACGACCCGAGTCAGCAGTCTGCACTTCACATTCGAGGGGGCGCAGCTCGCCTACATCTCCGAGCGCCTTTACGACCGCCTCCTTCGCCGCAAACCGTGCCGCCAACGATTCAGCGGAACGCGCTCGGCCACTTCCGTCATGTGTCTCGGCCGGAGTGAGGGTGCGCTCCAAAGTGGCGGGTGTTCGCCGCAACATCCACTTGAATCGTTCGACATCAACAATGTCGACGCCGATCCCAATAATCACGGTCCGTGCTACTCGACTGTGACGGACTTGGCGAGGTTCCTCGGCTGGTCAACGTCATGGCCCTTCACCGTCGCCAGTTCGCATGCAAATACCTGAAGTGGAACTGTCGCAACCAACGGCTGCATCAATGTGGGGCAGGCCGGGATGCGAATGATGTGATCGGCATAGGGCACAACAAGTTCGTCCCCTTCTTCGGCAATAACGATGGTCTTTGCCCCACGGGCTCGAACTTCTTGGATGTTGGACACGATCTTCTCGTGCAGGAGCCCACGTCCGCGGGGTGACGGCACGATGACGACGACCGGAATCCCCTCCTCCAGCAGCGCGATCGGACCGTGCTTCAACTCTCCAGCCGCGAAGCCCTCCGCGTGCATGTACGCCAGTTCTTTGAGTTTGAGGGCGCCTTCGAGAGCTACCGGGAACCCGACGTGGCGCCCGATGAACAGCACGCTCGGAGCATCGGCGAACTCCTGTGCCAATGCCCGGACTCCCTCAGTGGTGTCGAGCACCAGATCAACTTTGCCTGGCATGTCACTTAACTCGTTGACGATCGTCGCGATCTCATCGCCGTACTTGTTTCCACGAACCTGCGCCAGGTACAGCGCCACGAGGTAACACGCAACCACCTGTGTCAGGAAGGCTTTCGTAGATGCAACGGCAATTTCAGGCCCCGCATAGGTGTAGAGGGCCGCGTCGGCTTCGCGGGGAATCGTTGAGCCTTGGGTATTGCAAATGGCGAGAACCTTGGATCCCTGTTCACGGGCGTAACGCATCGCCATCAGGGTGTCCATCGTTTCGCCGGACTGCGAGATCGCGATGACCAGAATCCGACTGTTGAGGATTGGATCGCGGTACCGGAACTCACTTGCCAGTTCGACCTCAGTCGGAATCCGCGTCCAATGTTCGATCGCGTACTTGGCGATCATTCCTGAGTGGTAAGCGGTGCCGCAGGCGATGATCACGATCTTGTCGATCTCGCGCAGTTCATGGTCCGACAGCGTCATGTTGTCCAGCTGCAGCAGTCCGTCGCTGCCAATCCGGCCAAGGAGGGTGTCGGCAACTGCCTTCGGCTGCTCAGCAATCTCCTTGAGCATGAACAGGTCGTAGCCGCCCTTTTCGGCCGCCGACGCATCCCAGGTGACCTGAAACGGTGTGACTTCGGTGGGCTCGCCGTAGAAATCGGTGATCTCCACTCCGTCGCGGCGCAGCACGACGATCTGGTCCTGACCAAGTTCGATTGCATCCCGGGTGTATTCGATGAAGGCAGCGACGTCCGAGGCTAGGAAGTTCTCGCCATCTCCGACACCAACCACAAGCGGGCTATTGCGCCTCGCACCAACCACCAGGTCAGGGAAGTCTGCGTGAACGATGACGAGGGTGAATGCTCCCGTCAAGCGTTGGCAGACTCGACGGACTGCAGCCACAAGGTCAGCTGGATCGGCTGCCAGCTCAGCTGACACCAAGTGAGCAGCAACCTCTGAATCCGTCTCTGACAACAACGTCACACCCGAGGCCTCGAGTTCCTCCCGCAGAACGGCGAAGTTCTCGATGATCCCGTTGTGAATGACCGCAACACGGCCGTCCCCGCTGACGTGCGGGTGTGCATTGGCATCGTTGGGTGCGCCGTGCGTTGCCCACCGTGTGTGGCCGATGCCAGTCGTACTTTGCGGCAATGGGTCATCGCCGAGTAACACCTCGAGGTTCGCCAGCTTGCCGGCCTTCTTGCGAGTCTGAATAGTTCCGTCGGCTACGACTGCCACACCCGCCGAGTCATACCCGCGGTATTCCAGCCTGCGAAGACCTGAAACGACTACTTCAAGGGCCTGTTTTTCGCCTACATATCCGACGATTCCACACATGGGCTAGAGCTTATGCCTAACCACCTGGAGTAAGCGGAATGCAGCGGCTCACGGCATCCGCCAATTGTGTTGCGACCTCGTTTGCCTCGGCTTCCGTGGGCGCTTCAACCATGACGCGCACCAGCGGTTCGGTTCCCGAAGGGCGCAACAGCACGCGACCCCGCGAACCTAACTGCAACTCGGCGGCGGTGACAGCAGCTTGGAGTTCCTCGTTGCTCTCGACCGCGCCACGATCGACACCCGACACGTTGATGAGCACCTGCGGCAGTTTCGTCATGATCGCGGCGAGTTCAGCGATCGACTTTCCCGATGACGCAATTTGCGCCGCCAGCATTAGCCCCGTAAGCACACCATCGCCGGTCGTGGCGAACTCGCTCAAGATGACGTGCCCGCTCTGTTCGCCACCGAGGTTGAATCCGCCCTCACCCATCGCTTCAAGGACGTAACGATCGCCAACCGCGGCCTGAATAACGCTGATGCCGTTGGCTTCCATAGCTTGAATGAAGCCAAGGTTCGACATCACTGTGGCTACGACGGTGTTGTCCGCAAGGTGACCACGTTCGAGCATCGCCATTGCCAGAATCGCGAGGATTTGGTCGCCATCAATAAGTTCGCCGTTGGCGTCAACGGCGAGGCAGCGATCGGCATCGCCGTCGTGGGCCAATCCAAGGTCCGCGCCATGTTCGAGTACTGCAGAAACGAGATCACCCATGTGGGTCGAGCCGCAGTCGAGGTTGATGTTCAACCCGTCGGGATTCGTGTGGATCTCGATAACCTCCGCACCGGCGAGCCGGTAGGCAGCCGGACCAACTACTGAAGCCGCACCATTGGCACCGTCAACAACAAGCTTGACGCCCTTCAGCTTGTTGGGAACCGCCAATGCCAGGTGATCGAGGTAGCGCTGAGCCGCGTCGACCGCGTCAGTGATCCGCCCAACGTCCGCACCAACGGGTGCCTCAAATGGGAGCCCGAGGAGGCCTTCGATTTCGTCTTCCACCGCATCGGGCAACTTCGAACCGCCCGCGGCAAAGAACTTGATGCCGTTGTCAGGCATCGGGTTATGCGACGCCGACAGCATGACTCCGAATGTGGCATCGAGTTCGGCGGTCAAGAACGCAACAGCAGGTGTAGGGAGAACTCCTACGCGCAGAACGTCAACCCCGGAACTGGCCAGACCAGCGCAGACCGCGGCTTCGAGGAATTCGCCACTGGCACGAGGATCGCGACCGACAACAGCGAATGGTCGCTCAGTTGCATCCTGCGGACGAAGTACCCGAGCCGCCGCAACGGACAGGTCAAGCGCGAGTGGGGCAGTCAGGACCTTGTTGGCCAGACCGCGAACTCCGTCGGTACCGAATAATCGCGTCATAACCGGGCCAGCCTAATCGCCAGCGCGGATTAACGCTTGCTGTACTGCGGTGCCTTACGGGCCTTCTTGAGGCCGTACTTCTTGCGTTCCTTGGCACGCGGATCGCGAGTCAGGTATCCGGCCTTCTTCAGCGACGGACGGTTGACTTCTTCGTCGATCTCGTTGAGCGAACGAGCGATGCCGAGACGCAGCGCGCCCGCTTGCCCGCCAACGCCGCCGCCGGTCAGGTTGGCAACCACGTCGTAGAGGCCTTCAGCGTCGACGGCCTTGAACGGTTCGTTCACGATCTGCTGGTGGACGCGGTTGGGGAAGTAATCCTCAAGCGTGCGTCCGTTGATGACCCATTGGCCGGTTCCGGGAACGATGCGCACACGTGCCACCGCTTCCTTGCGACGACCGGTTGCACCTGCTGGTGCGGTCTTCGCTGGGCGATCTACGGTGCTGGTCGCCTTGGAAGGCGTGGACTCTGAGGTGTAGCTCGTCGGCTCGATCTCTTCGACGTCAACTTCGGTCACTGCGAGGGTGATCCTTTCCAGGGAATTCTTGAGAACTAGGAGTTTGACTTAGCGGTCGCTGAAGCTGGCTGGGCAACCTGCGTCAACTCGTAAGGCGTGGGCTGCTGCGCAGCGTGTGGGTGCTCTGGGCCCGCGTAGACCTTCAGCTTGCGAATCTGCTGGGCGCTGAGCTTGTTGTGCGGAAGCATTCCGGCGACGGCCTTCTCGACGGCACGGCGGGGATCCTTGTCGAGCAGCTCGGAGTACTTGGTCGCGCGCAAGCCACCTGGGTAGCCGGAGTGGCGGTAAGCAAGCTTCTTCTCAAGCTTCTGGCCAGTCAGGGCAACCTTGTCGGCATTGATAATGACGACGAAGTCGCCACCGTCGATGTGAGGCGCAAAGGTCGGCTTGTGCTTGCCACGCAGCAAAGTTGCGGTCTGACTGGCAAGACGGCCGAGAACGATGTCGGTGGCATCAATGACATGCCACTGACGATCCACATCGCCGGGCTTGGGGCTGTACGTACGCACGGAGCAACCTTCGAATCTTTGTTCTTGAATTTGGGCTTTGGCGTGGGTCGCTTGTGATGCCAGATCACTTACTACATCAGCACCTAAACAAACCTGCCTCGTCGCCGCGCCTAGACGGCGCCAACCACGGTCTCCCAGAGTACCTGCCCACCTGACTTCCGGTCAAAGCAGGTGGCCGGATTCACACTCAGGGG
>JAOAUD010000048.1 GCA_030157755.1 Candidatus Nanopelagicales bacterium | reverse complement strand
GCCGACCCATCTTCAACTGCAGGTTCCCGATGACGGAGAACAGGTCGGCGTTGCCTGTGCGCTCGCCGTAACCGTTGGCGGTGCACTGCACGTGCATCGCGCCGGCCTCAACTGCGGCGAGAGTGTTCGCGACGGCGCATGCGGTGTCGTCTTGGCAGTGGATACCGAGCTGCAGTGAAGTCCGCGAACCCACTCCGGTCACGACGCGATGGATTCCGCTCGGGAGCATTCCGCCATTGGTGTCACACAGGACTCCGACCTCGGCGCCTGCATCGGCGGCGACCTCCAGCAGCGTCACGCCGTACTGCGGGTCGCGCTTGTATCCGTCGAAGAAATGCTCGCAGTCGACGAATACCCGCCGACCATTGGCGACGAGGAAGCTTACGGTGTCGCGAACCATCGCGAGGTTCTCGTCGAGTGTGGTGTGCAACGCGTCGCGGACGTGGCGCACATCGCTCTTGGCGACGATCGTGACGACGGGAGTCTCGGCGGCCAATAGCGCGGCGACCTGCTTGTCATCCTCGACGTTCACTCCCGCTTTGCGCGTTGCGCCAAAGGCAACCAGCAGCGCGTGTTGGAGTTCGATCTCATCGCGTGCGCGGGCGAAGAACTCGGTGTCCTTCGGCATCGCGCCGGGCCAGCCGCCTTCGATGAAGCCAACCCCGAGCGAATCGAGCAGTCGCGTGACCGCGAGCTTGTCGGAAACCGAGTACGAGATGCCCTCGCGCTGGGCACCGTCTCGCAGGGTCGTGTCGTAAAGGTGGAATTCATCGAGTGCTGGCGTCTCGAACTCGGACATGGTCTGTGTCTCCTACCGAAAGTATTTGTGGGTTCTGGTTAGCCCGGCAAAGAAAATGCCCCCGGGCACAGGGCAGGGGGCGAGCGCACCGGGAGCTTGGGTTTTCCAACCACGAAGCTGCGGCGCGCTAAATAATGATTCGAGCGACCAGAGTCACGCGTTTAGTGTCGCACAGGATGGCGCTGCGCGGCAAACCCCCTTCGTGTTGCCCATTTTGGCGCCAAAACGACCTAGAAAAAGGCAACACGGTGGGGATCTGCGGAAGGTACGGAGGCACCACAGCGGAAGGTGCGGACGCACAACGGCAGAAGGGTGCGCGAGCGGCGTCGGCTAGCCGACGGGGCGGACCCAGCCATGCTGGTCGGCGATTGCGCCGGTTTGCAGTCCGAGCAGGTGCTCGCGCAGCTGCATCGTGATCGGCCCGGGTTCTCCCCCGCCGATCGTCCAGTGACCTTGGCGTCCCTTGACGGTGCCCACCGGCGTGATGACAGCAGCCGTCCCACATGCGAAGACTTCGGTGAGTTCGCCAGATTCGCATGCCTTACGCCAGTCATCGACGTTGATGCTGCCTTCGTCAACCTGGTAACCGAGGTCGTCCGCCAGTTGAAGCAGCGAATCCCGAGTGACTCCTGGAAGCAGTGACCCAGACAGTGACGGCGTCATCAAACGCGCATCCGCACCGGACCCGAAGACGAAGAACAGGTTCATCCCGCCCATCTCCTCGACCCACCGATGCTCGTTCGCGTCGAGCCAGACAACCTGGTCGCAGCCGTGATCGATTGCCTCGGCCTGGGCGACAAGAGACGCTGCGTAGTTTCCAGCGCACTTCGCCTCACCCGTCCCACCTGGCGCAGCGCGGACGTAGTCCTCACACAGCCAGACACTCACCGGCTTGACCCCTTGCGGGAAATACGGGCCGGCAGGTGATGCGATCAACAAGTACCGGTACTGCGAGGCAGGTCGGACGCCGAGCCCGACTTCAGTACTGAACATGAAGGGCCGCAGATACAGCGAGCGGTCCTCCCCCGATGGAACCCAGGCCCCGTCCAGCGCCAGCAGCGCATCGATGGACCCAAGGAACAACTCATCGGGGAGTTCCGCCATCGCCAACCTGCGCGCTGATGACCGAAACCGCTCAGCATTTCGCTCTGGCCGGAAGGTCACCAACGTGCCGTCGTCGTGCCGGTAGACCTTCAACCCCTCGAAGATCGCCTGACCGTAGTGAACGAAGTTCGTCGCCGGGTCGATTGCAAGCGGCGCGTAGGGCTCCACCTTCGCGTCGTGCCAACCAAGATCAGCAGTCCACTTGACGCTTGCCATGTGGTCGGTGAAGTACCGACCAAACCCGGGTTCAGCCAAGATCGCATCGCGCACGTCGTCCGACATGGGTCGATTGCTGTGCTCAACTTCGAATAACTCGGACACGTCTGCTCCTTGGTCTGCGACTACGAGGGTATGGGAATTAGCTGCCCGATACCGCTGCAGTTAATGCATCGCCGATCTGCGACGTGGATCTTGGTTCGCTGCCTCGGGCAGCAAGATCAGCCGCGACTGCCGCTTCAATCTTCTGGGCCGCGGCAGTCAGACCGAGGTTGTCGAGCAACATCGCGGCGGACATGACAGCTGCGGTGGGATCCGCCTTGCCCTGCCCCGCGATGTCAGGAGCCGACCCGTGAACCGGCTCGAACATGCTCGGCGCCGTTCCGTCGATGTTGACGTTGCCTGATGCCGCCAGCCCAATTCCGCCAGCGATTGCAGCGCCGATGTCGGTCAGGATGTCGCCGAACATGTTGTCGGTGACGATGACGTCGAAGCGCCCTGGATCCGTCACGAAGAAGATCGTCGCTGCATCGATGTGGCAGTAGTCCACCGTGACCTCGGGGAACTCCTCCGCCACGTGGTTCACAACGCGTTGGTACAGATTTCCGGCATGGACAAGAACGTTGGTCTTGTGAACCAGGGTCAGCTTCTGGCGCGGACGGGCCTGCGCGCGAGCGAATGCGTTGCGCACCAAACGTTCGACGCCGTGCCACGTATTGATGCTCTCCTCGGTGGCGACCTCGTTCACCGTGTCCTTGCGCAGGAATCCACCGGCCCCGCAATAGAGCCCCTCGGTTCCTTCACGGCACACGACCATGTCGATCGACTCCGGCGTGCCCGCGGCGATCGGCGACTCGACGCCAACGGGCAGCTTCACCGGACGCAGGTTCAGCGCGTGATCGAGCTCGAATCGCATCTTCAGCAGCAGCCCGCGCTCAAGAACTCCCGGCGGCACGCTGGGGTCTCCGATTGCGCCGAGAAGGATGGCGTCGTGGCCACGGATCTCGTCGAGAACGGAATCCGGCAACGCCTCACCAGTGCGTGCATACGCGCGCGCACCAAGGTCGTATTCGGTCTGCTCGAAGGTCACGTCCTCGCCTGCAACGGCCGCGTTCAAAACCTTGAGAGCTTCAGCGGTCACCTCGATACCGATGCCGTCGCCGGGAATCACTGCCAATTTGTACGTCTGGGCCATGGGCGTAGAGGTTACGGGTTGCCATGTTCGGCCTCGTGAACCAGTGGTGAATTCAGGGTTCGAAAGGGCCTGATTTCGCAGCCGGACATCACCGCGGCCATCCACTACTGTTTCCGACAACCGAGATCCACTGCCGATGAAAGCTTCCCCAGCAGGAGATGGCGTTGTTCAACACCCGCACCTGCACGGTGGCAGCCACTCCTGTCCTGGCCGGGGTCTTCTTCTTCGCAGTGCCTACGGTCTGCGCGCACGCGACACCTCCGGTGCGCTCGTTCAGGATGCTCGACCCTGTGCCAGCGGGCGCCCAATCTGTCGGCGTCGCCCTCGCTGACTACAACGGCGATGGCAACCTCGATGTCGCGAACACGAACTACGACAGCTCCGGTGACGACAACGTGGGCGTGCTGCTCGGTGATGGCGCGGGCGGTCTCGGCACCATGGCGAACTACCCCGTCAAGGATGTCTACAACACGGCCGAGTGGGTCCAGCCAATCGCAGCCGCCGACCTCAACGGAGATGGCGCACCGGACATCGTTGTCGACAATTACTACAGCGGGCGCATGTCGGTGCTGCTGAACAAGAACGACGGCTCCGGGACCTTCAACTCTGCGGTCAACTACGAGACAAGTCGCGCGCCGCACGCTGTTGCCACTGGTGACATGAACGGCGATGGCGTCGAAGACGTTGTGATTGTTGGTTACGCCAACACATCGGCGGGGGTTGATGTCTTCCTCAACAACGGCAACGGAACGTTCGCGCCGAAGATCACAACACAGTTCAACGCCTCTGCCACGTTTGCCGACTCACTCGCTGTTGGCGACATCACCGGCGACGGGAAGGCCGACGTCGTTGCTGGGAACGACGGCGGAGGCAACGCCATAACTTTGCTGGTCGGAAACGGCAGCGGCGGGTTCTCGTCGCAATCGCAGACCTCAAACTCAGGGAACAGCGGCCGCCACAGCATCGCGGTCGCGGATCTGACCAACAGCGGGCGCCTCGATGCAGTGGTGAGCGAAGACGACCTCTCGCAGTTCGCCGTGGCACTCAACAACGGCAGCGGTGGCTTAGCAGACCCGAGCAACGTATCGACGTCGAACGGCCCCGTCGGGGTAGCACTCGCCGACTACAACGGCGACGGATTCATCGACACGTCGCTCGGCCGAACCTACAACCTCTATGGGCAGATAGCTGTGCTCACTGGAGACGGACTCGGCGGCTTTGGGAACCAAGTCGACGTTTACACGAAGTCAATCATCAACGGAGCATCTACCACCATCGGCGCTGGCGACATGAACAACGATGGTCGCCCTGACATCGTCACAGTCGACAACCACAATGGATCGATCACGGTCAACCTCAACACAACGACGTTCGCTGCGCCGACGGTCGCATCGGTAGCGCCGTCGTCCGGCCCGACAACCGGTGGCACCCCGGTGACTATCACGGGCACGAACCTCGGATCGGCGTACTCGGTGAAGTTCGGCGCTGCGGCGGCAACCACGTTCACTGTGAACTCACCCACCAGCATCACCGCGACCACCCCCGCGGCAGCTGCGGCCGGTGCGAGCACCATCACGATCAAGACTGGCGGCGGAACTGCCACCGGCAGCTATACCTACACAGGTGGCACCACAGGCAAGAAGCCCCAGTACCCGGGAGCGTGCGCCGACTTCCCCGCGCGCCTGCCTACCAGCGGCACGAAGAAACTCATAAGCAAAACCTGCGTAACGAATGCCGGGCAAAAGATCACCGTGACTGCGACCGCAAAAATCCGCAAGCGTGGCGACATCCGTCTCTACAAGATCTACAAGAAGCGGGGGGCCACCTACATCCGCACGTACGGGCACAGCATCAACCTGCGCTTGACCTACAAAGCTCCCGCCACCAGCACGTTCAGTGCCTACAAGGCCACCAGTAAGGCGTACAAGCTGTAGCCCAGGCCCACAGGCCTCAACTACGCGGACCAGTTACTCGAGCGCGAGCAAGTGCTCGATCTCCTTGGTCTTGAACCCCAACGCCATCGGTCGACGTGTCCCAGACAACACCGCGACGTCGTACAACTCCGTGACGATGCCCTCGATATTCAGCCAATGGGCCACCGCACCAGTTTTCAGATCGATGATTTGCAGCCCGCATCGACCGGATACCTCAAGTTTCGCCAAGCGCTCCTCGAGTTCCAAACCGCTAAACGTCCCGTCATGTCTAGGACCCGACATCCCGACCACGGCGTAGTCACCGTGGAATGCCAGACCCCGCAGAAAACCCGGGCAGAAGGCGACCGGCTCGAACTTCCCCGAGTCCGGATCGATGAACCCGAATTCACCAGTTCCGGCATTGAGCAGCCAGAGCTTGCCGCCATGCCACCGTGGTGAATGTGGCATCGACAACCCCGTCGCAACTATCTCGTTCGTCGTGATGTCGATGACGCAGCCGCCATCGCGTCGGTGTTCCCGCCAGCCATCGATGACGTCCGTCCGCGACACCGAGGTCGCGTATCGCGCCTCGCCGTCTCGAGTCGCGAGGCCATTCAAATGACAGCGGTCCTCGGGAATGATCTTGCTGATAAATGGCGGCTTCCATACCGGTTTCAAACTGCGGGTCTCGCTCAACGTCGCGATGCAGTTGAGCATGGTCGACACGAATAGCACCCGCCCGCTGTCCTCAACAACAACATCGTGCGCGTCCACATCTCCGGTTGTGTAGCCGACTCGTGGCACGTACAGGCGGTCGTATCCGTCATGGACCGAGCCGGGATCAAGCGCGTTCTCAAATCGCCACAGTTGGTAGAGCGAACTCATCCACATCGTCTGGTCGTTCGCCCACAAACCCATGGATCGCGCGAACGTGCGTTCAAAGATGGAAAGTCGCCCATTGTTCTGCGATCCCACGAAGAACAACTTGCCCGCTTGATACGTCG
>JAOAUD010000047.1 GCA_030157755.1 Candidatus Nanopelagicales bacterium | reverse complement strand
CCTGATCCATTCGTTGCCAGAAATCCGTCAGACGCATGGACAAGAGTGTGCAACGCAGCAGTTCGAGGCCATGCGCGAGGATAGGTAGATGCCACACCACCCGCCCGTCGACGAGTCATTGGCGGGATTCTCCGCGCTGACCCGTGATTGGTTTCGTTCGGCATTCTCGGCGCCAACGAATGCTCAGGTTGGGGCATGGCAGGCGATCCACCGGGGAAAGCACACGCTCGTCGTGGCACCAACAGGCTCCGGCAAGACGCTGGCGGCATTTCTCGCTGCAATCGACCGGTTAGCCACTTCGGCAGAACCTGCACCCAAGAAGCAGCGCTGCCGCGTGCTGTACATCTCGCCCCTCAAGGCACTGGCTGCCGACGTCGAGCGAAACCTCCGCAGTCCGCTGGTTGGCCTGCAGCGTGAAGCGAGCCGAGCGGGTATATCGATGCCTGACATCACGGTTGGAATCCGCACCGGTGACACTCCCGCGAACGAGCGGCGACGACTGGCACAGTCGCCACCGGACATCCTCATTACGACTCCGGAGTCTCTTTTCCTACTGCTCACCAGCCAAGCACGCGAAAGCCTGCGCGGCATCGACACCGTGATCATTGACGAAATCCATGCTGTCGCTGGCACCAAACGTGGCGCTCACCTCGCCGTGTCACTAGAGCGCCTTGATCAACTTCTCGCACGGCCCGCTCAGCGCATCGGTCTTTCCGCAACGGTCGATCCGGTCGAGGAGGTTGCACTGTACCTCGGCGGATCCGCACCCGTTGAAATAGTCAACCCGCCAAGCCAGAAGGTGATCGAGGTCAGCGTCGTTGTTCCGGTTGAGGACTTGGCCTCGCCCGCACCGACGACCCCGAGTGATCCGCACGCGGAGATTTTGGACGATCCGCAACCCGATCAGTACTCCATCTGGCCACACGTCGAAAGCCGGATTGTTGACCTGATCAACGAGCACACCTCGACGCTCGTATTCGCGAACTCGCGCAGACTGGCCGAGCGACTCACTGCCCGGATCAATGAGATCGGCGCCGAGCGCGCGGAAATCGAATTGCACCGAAATTCCGCCCCCGCGCAGCTGATGGCCGCTGCGGGCGCAAGTGCCGGAGCGCCAGTAACCATCGCCCGCGCCCACCACGGATCCGTAAGCAAGGAACAACGCGCACTCATTGAGGACGACCTCAAGGCGGGGCGGATTCCGGCCGTGGTCGCGACCAGCAGTCTTGAACTCGGGATCGATATGGGCGCAGTTGACCTCGTCATTCAGGTTGAAGCTCCCCCATCAGTTGCGAGCGGGTTGCAGCGAGTCGGTCGCGCCGGGCACCAGGTAGGTGAGGTCAGCCGAGCAGCCATCTTCCCCAAGCATCGCGGAGATCTCCTGGCATGCGCAGTTGTTGCCGAGCAGATGCAACAACGCCACCTTGAGGCCACTCGCATCCCCCGCAACCCGCTCGATGTGCTCGCTCAGCAGATAGTCGCGGTCGTCAGCATCGAAGATGAAATCACCACTGCAGACCTCTTCACCATGGTCAGGAAGTCCGCACCCTTCGCTGCCCTTCCGACGTCGGCATTTGAAGCCGTCCTCGACATGCTTGCCGGGCGCTATCCGGCAGAAGGTTTCGCTGAACTGCGACCACGGCTGATCTGGGACCGGACGACAGACACTCTGAAAAGTCGACCCGGAGCCCAGCGCTTGGCAGTGACATCGGGCGGCACCATCCCGGACCGAGGACTCTTCGGCGTCTTCATGGTTGGCGAGAAAGCATCACGTGTGGGTGAGCTCGACGAGGAAATGGTCTATGAGTCACGTGTGGGTGACGTGTTTGCGCTCGGAGCCACAAGCTGGCGGATCGAGGACATCACCCACGATCGCGTCCTGGTCTCGCCCGCCCCCGGGCAACCGGGCAAGCTTCCGTTCTGGCACGGCGACTCACTGGGCAGACCCGTTGAGGTCGGCCGCGCACTCGGGAAGCTGACTCGTTCGATCGCCACTAGCGCACCGGACGACTCCGCGCGCGAGTTGCGCGCGAGCGGACTCGATGAATGGGCTGCTGACAACCTCATCCGCTACGTCAAAGAGCAACAGGAAGTTGCGGGCCACGTGCCCTCGGACAAGACGTTGGTGATCGAGAAATTCCGTGACGAGCTCGGTGACTGGCGTGTCGTCGTGCATTCACCCTTCGGTGCGCGAGTGCACGCACCATGGGCGTTGGCGATCGGCAACCGGATTCGTGAACTGACTGGGCTCGACGCGCAGATCATGCATGCCGACGACGGCATTGTGCTGCGCATTCCGGATACCGATGACGATGCCACTGTCCAAGCCGCTATCGATGCTGTCTTCGTCGCTCCGGACGATGTGGCACAGCTTGTGACCGACTCGCTCGGCAATTCCGCACTCTTCGCTAGCCGCTTCCGCGAATGTGCGGCCCGCGCGCTGCTACTCCCGCGACGAGATCCGGGACGCCGCACTCCACTGTGGCAACAGCGACAGCGCAGCGCGGCCTTGCTGACGGTGGCATCCCAGTACCCGTCGTTTCCTATCGTCATTGAGACTGTTCGCGAATGCCTCCAGGATGTCTACGACGTCCCTGCACTAATTGCCCTCATGCGCGACGTCGAGAGTCGCAGCATCGATGTGGTGACCACGACCACTGCCGCACCGAGCCCCTTCGCACGGACCCTGCTGTTCTCATACGTCGCAGCATTCCTGTACGAAGGCGACTCCCCGCTTGCTGAGCGCCGAGCGGCAGCACTCGCATTGGACACCGAACTTCTTGCCGAGTTGATCGGATACGTCGAGCTGCGAGAACTGTTGTCCGAGGAGGCGGTTGCCGAGGTCGAAGCCCAACTCGGTTACTTGACCGATGAGCGCAGGGCTTCCAGCGTCGAACAAGCGGCCGACCTGCTGCGAATACTCGGGCCACAGACGGCTGACGAATGGCTCCGCCGAGGTGTCCGCCTGGAATGGCTAGCCGAATTGGTCAATCAACGACGCGCTATCGAGGTTCGGGTCGGGAACGAATCACGATACGCAGCGATCGAAGATGCCGGGCGCCTGCGCGACGCACTCGGCACTGCGCTCCCGCCAGGGATTCCTGATGCATTTCTAGAACTCTCTGAAGACCCGCTCTGCGAGTTGATCGGGCGATACGCACGCACCCACGGTCCGTTCTTAGCCAATGAGGCGGCAGCGCACTTTGGTCTCGGCGTATCGGTTGTCGAAATGGCCTTGACGCGTCTGAGTGCACTCGGACAGGTCGTCAGCGGTGAGTTCCGTCCAGGGGGTAGCGGCACCGAATGGTGCAACTCCGAGGTCCTGCGACGCATCAGGCGCAAATCCATCGCCGCATTGCGGCAGGAAGCCGAGCCCGTCGCGCCCGCCGCCCTTGGATTGTTCTTGCCGGAGTGGGCCGGAATCCGACGACCGAAACGAGGCACCGATGCGGTGCTCGCCGCGATCGATTCACTCGCGGGTGCTCCGATCCCGGCTTCGACCCTGGAATCGATGGTCCTGCCTGCACGGGTCAGCGACTATGCGCCAGCGATGCTCGATGAGCTGACATCCGCCGGTGAAGTGATTTGGTGCGGCCGTGGCCGTATCGCGGATTCGGATGGCTGGATCAGCCTTGCACCGGTCGATAGCGCCGACCTCCTCCTGCCAGATCCAACCCCGGATTCTGACGTGAGCCCGGCAGCCGACGTTCTGCTGGCATCACTGGCCAACGGAGGTAGTTGGCTCTTCCGAGAACTCCTCGAACGTGCCACCGACACGACTGAAAGGGACCTGCACGCCGCGCTCTGGGATTTGGTGTGGTCTGGCCACATCACCGCAGACACCCTTGCGGGGGTCCGCGCTCTGATCGCTGGTGGCGGAGCTGGCAAACAATCGACGACCACACGCCGACGGACGGCCGGGGCAGCAGGTCGAACCCGTGCGGCACGGCTGGGTCGCTCGGGGACCAGCGCTCGCACCGGGATGGCAACCACGCTTGGCCGCTGGTCGGCCCGACATCCCTCGGGTCGCAATCCCACCCAACGTGCCGCAGCTGTCGCACACGTCCTGCTCGACCGTTACGGAATCGTGACTCGCGGCGCAGCGACGACCGAAGGAATTGTCGGTGGGTTTGCGGGTGTCTATCGAGTTCTGTCCGCACTGGAAGACGCCGGAACAACTCGACGTGGCTACTTCGTTGAGGGGCTCGGTGCCGCGCAGTTCGCGTCGCCGGGTGCTGTCGATCAATTGCGGGTGCAGGCGCGAAAGATCAGCGAACGCCAGCCTGGGGACTCACCGGACATCGTGCTCCTTGCAGCCTGCGACCCCGCCAACCCCTATGGCGCCGCACTGCCGTGGCCCACATCTGAAAACGAACAGGCGCTCGGGCACCGGCCCGGAAGGAAGGCTGGGGCGATTGTTGTACTCGTCGATGGCGAACTCGCGGTCTACGTGGAACGGGGTGGACGAACGGCACTGGGATTCACGGAAGACACGGAATGTCTCACCGCGGCCTTCAAAGAGTTGGCGTCCGCTGTGAAGAAGAACGCTGTCAGTTCGATAACAATTCAACGGTTTAATTCAGTGGCGATCGGAACAAGCGATGTGGTTCCGGCGCTTGAGGACGCTGGCTTCAGCTTGACGCCACGGGGTATGCGTGTTCGCCCCTGAACGGAGCTAAGCCGCGCTGGTGACCGTCTGCTTCGTCTCGTGCGCCTCATGGTCCGCGACTTTGGTGCTCACCGACTGCAGAACCGAAGACAGCGGAACGTCGAGGGCTCCACAGATTGCTGCCAGGAGTTCGCTTGACGCTTCCTTCTGGCCGCGTTCCACCTCAGACAGATACCCGAGGGAAACCCGCGCTTGGGAAGAGACCTCGCGCAGAGTCCTGCCCTGGCCGAGACGTTCGCGACGCAGTTCATCCCCAATTACGCTGCGAAGAACGATCATGCTTCCCCTCCCGTGCCGACTACGGCCAAAGGTACCTTGTGCGCTGCGTATGTGCCTCATTGAATCGACGCCAAGGCCAGTCCTACCCGCCAGGCCATTGTCAAAACAACACGGGTGCCCGCGCGCTCATTCCCAACTCCGACAGCATTCTTCACCCGATGAGGAAAATCACTTCACAGTGCGGCCGACACCATCGTCATACAGGCGCCAACCGTTTGAGCTCGGATGTGTTCACGGTCACCGACGAAGGCGAACTTCTGGACCGTTCCCGCCGGCTGGCGTGGCGAACACACCGCCACGAACACGGTCCCCACTTCCACACCGTTCTGTTGGGTTGGGCCTGCGACACCCGTCGTTGAGACCCCAATATCCGACCCGCACGCTGAGGCGACACCGCGAGCCATCTGGCGCGCAACGTCGGCATCGACCGGCCCTACGCGCAGCAGCAAGTCCGGGTCAACACCGAGCAAGTCCACCTTCAGGTCCGTCGCGTAGCTGACGATGCCACCGCGAAAGCAGGCGGACGATCCAGCAACCGACGTGAGGGCTGCGGCCACCAAGCCACCGGTGAGTGATTCTGCCGCTGCGATGGTGAGGTCTGCGGCCACAAGGGCAGCTACGACGTCGGCCGCGCTGATCTGGTTGGAAGCCTCGTCGCTGAACACCGCGTCACTTCGCCGATCGACGATCGGTCACTGCGCGGACTTGCCTTTGGACGCACGCAACTTCAGTGCGCGGACTAGGTAGTCAACACCCGTGACCACGGCGAGGATCACCGCGAGACCCATGACCCAGGCACGAGCCGTGGCCAAGAACCCAGTCAGTGGCAGCAGATACATCAGGATCGCGAGAATTTCGGCGGCCGTCTTTGCCTTGCCACCTCGACTCGCGGAGATCACTCCGAATCGGATGACCCAGAAGCGCAGCAACGTGACCCCAATTTCACGCACCAGGATGACGATGGTCACCCACCACGGCAGTTCATTGAGGTAGCTCAAACCGATGAGCGCTACTCCGGTGAGTGCCTTGTCAGCGAGCGGATCTGCGACCTTGCCGAACGTGGTGACCAGACCCTGCTTGCGGGCCAACGCACCGTCGGCGTAGTCGGTGATTGAGGCAACCACAAAGATTGCGGCGGCAACTGCACGTGCCCCCGGAGAGTTGCCATAACCAAAGAGCAGAATTCCGAAGGGAATCACCAGCACGATGCGAAGCATCGTCAGCGCGTTTGGCAGGTTCCATAGGCGCGAACCAGAGGCTGGATGACCGACTGGATCAGGCTTTGGTGCAAGCCTCTCGCGGATTGGCGGTTTCGCTGTAACCGGCTTACCG
>JAOAUD010000046.1 GCA_030157755.1 Candidatus Nanopelagicales bacterium | reverse complement strand
ATCAACGATCTCTACCTCGCCGGTTTGCATTGGCCTGGCGAGCAAGGGCTCGCTGGGCACTCGGATGGCGATGTTGTTGCTCACGCCTGCTGTGATGCGCTGTTCAGTGCTGCTGGACTCGGTGACCTCGGTTCGCAGTTCGGAACTGACGACCCCAAATTGGCAGGGGCCTCTGGGATCGCATTGCTCAGCGAAGCTGCGCGCCGAGTACGCGACGCGGGATTCGAGATTGGGAACATCGCAGTGCAACTTGTGGGCAACAAGCCGAAACTCGGACCGCGCAGAGAAGAGGCCCAGGCCGCGCTTTCGCAGGCTGCTGGCGCGCGCGTGACCGTTTCAGCCACCACCACTGATGGGCTCGGCCTCACCGGCCGAGGTGAAGGTCTGGCCGCCATCGCAACTGCGATCCTGCTCGCAGGCTAGTTCGTCGCCAACGCGAGCGATCGGGCTTGCATCAGGCAGGTGAGGCGTTACGGTCGGAACATGGCCGACAAACTGACTCCGGAACAAAAGCACCTGTTCGACGCGAACCACTTCGCAACGATCGCAACGATCAACCCTGATGGGCATCCCCAGCTTTCGGTTGTGTGGTGCGCGGTTGACGGTGACGACATCCTGGTGTCGACCGTTGAAGGTCGCCGCAAGCACTTGAACCTTGAGCGTGACAACCGGGTGAGCATCCTTGCGCAACCCGAGGGTGAGCCCTATAAGTACGTCGAGGTGCGAGGCACGGCGGTTATGACTCGCAAGGGTGGCCGCGAACTCATCGATCAACTCGCGTACGAATACATGGGTGCGGATCGTTACCCCGCCGATGACGACACCAACAACATTCGTGTGGTTATTCGCATCACGCCGCAGCGAGTTGTCGCGAGGGGCGTGTAGCCGGATAGGCTCACGCCTGTGAGTTTGCGCCTGCACGACACGTTGACACGCTCAGTGCGTGAATTCGTGCCTATGACCCCCGGTGAAGTCCGGATGTACCAGTGTGGGGCAACGGTTCAGTCCGCACCCCACGTCGGACACATTCGCTCTGGGGTGGTGTTCGACCTATTGTCCCGGTGGCTTCGCGCGACTGGGTACTCGGTGGTGTTGTGCCGCAACGTGACTGACATTGACGACAAGATCCTGGCGCGCAGCGAGGAGGAGGGCCGACCTTGGTGGGCCGTCGCATCGTTCTATGAGCGGGAATTCCAGCGGGCGTATGACGTGCTCGGCTGTGCGCCCCCAACCGTAGAACCACGGGCCACCGGGCACGTGACACAAATGATCGAGCTGATCGCGAGGTTGATCGATCGCGGCCATGCGTACGAGTCCGACGGTGACGTGTACTTCGATGTCCGTTCGTTCGCCGAATATGGCGCGCTCTCGCGGCAAGACATCAACGACCTACGCCCTGCCGCTGACAGCGGAGTGGACCCACGGAAACGCGACCCCCGCGACTTTGCTCTGTGGAAGGCGACAAAGTCTCCAGATGAGCCAAGTTGGCCGACTCCGTGGGGTCCAGGTCGCCCAGGCTGGCACCTGGAATGTTCGGCCATGGCAACGACGTACCTCGGGCCACAATTCGATATCCACGGCGGCGGCTTGGACTTGGTCTTCCCGCATCATGAGAACGAGATTGCGCAGTCGCGCGCAGCCGGCGATCCGTTTGCGAACTACTGGCTTCACAACGCTTGGGTGACGACGGCTGGCGAAAAGATGAGCAAGTCGCTGGGCAATTCGCTGATCGTTTCGCAAGTTCTGACGAAGGTCCGGCCAGTGGAGCTTCGGTGGTACTTGATTGCTGCCCACTACCGCAGCAACCTCGAGTTCTCTGACGAAGCATTGGCAGAGGCGGCCGCTGGTTATCGCCGAGTCGAGGGGTTCGTGACGCGGGCAGCATCACGTCTTGGAACTGCCACGGAACCATCCTTTGGCCAGCTGCCACCGGAGTTCGTTGACGCGATGAACGATGACCTCGGCGTCCCAGCGGCGCTTGCGGTTCTGCACGAACGTGTGACCGCCGGGAACACGATCATGGCTGCATCCGACGACGTTGGGCTCGCCGCCGCCCTTGGAGAGGTTCGGTCGATGCTCGACGTTTTGGGTGTAGACCCACTTGCAGCACCATGGAATTCGCATAGTGGCGATGGCGGCGCGCTACAGGAAGCGCTTGATTCCTTGGTGTCTGCCGAATTGGCCGCGAGGCAAGAGGCGCGTGCGAACAAGGACTTTGCCACCGCCGATGGAATCCGCGACCGGATTTCGCAAGCAGGAATCACTATCGAGGATTCGGCAGACGGTTCGCGTTGGTCATTGGCAGGCGACGCCTGATGGCCGGGAACTCGCAACGTCAGGGAGCCATGCGCAAACCAGATGCGAAGAAATCGCGGACAGTTGGCAGTGGCGGAAACCGACGACAGAAGCTTGAAGGCAAGGGCCCAACGCCGAAGGCATCGGAACGAACTGGCCACGTCGCGAAGAAGCGCAAGGATGCCGCCGAACGTGTTGCCGAGAAGGAATCCCGCCGCGGTCGCGGCAAGGGTCGCCCTGGTCGTGGATCCAACGACGAGATCGTTGCCGGTCGAAACCAGGTTGTCGAGGCGCTCGGCGCCGATATCCCAGCGATCTCATTGCACGTTCAACGATCGATCGATTCTGATCCGCGGATCCGCGAAGCAATGCGCAAGGCGCTTGAACTGGGAATTCCGATTAAGGAACACGGTCGCGATGACCTCAGCGACCTCACTGCTGGAGTTGTTCATCAAGGCATCGCACTGACGATCGCGCCATACGAATACCTTGACCTCGACGATGTACTTGGGCTTGGAACGGACACCCGGCCAGCGCTTCTGGTCGTACTTGACGGAGTGACCGATACCCGCAACCTCGGAGCGATTGCCCGTTCGGCCGCCGCTTTTGGAGCCACCGGTCTGGTCATCCCCTCGCGCCGATCTGCAACTGTCACTGCCGCCGCTTGGCGCACGTCCGCGGGAGCGTTCGCGCATGTTCCGGTGGCGATGGTGGCCAACTTGACGACAGCAATCAAGCAGGCGCAGGACGCTGGGTTTATGACGGTGGGCCTTGCCGGTGATGCGGATACCGACATCACGAACGCGGACCTCGGAAATGAACCGGTCATGATCGTCGTGGGTAGCGAGGGCAAGGGGCTGAGTCGCCTCGTGGCCGAGACCTGCGACATCCGAGCATCGATCGCAATTAGCGACAAGGTCGAGTCGCTGAATGTTTCGGTTGCCGCCGCGATCGCCATGCATAGCGTTGTCGTTGGGCGAAGCTAGCGCTTCTTGATCGTCAGTGGTGGCAGCGCCTGAGTTGCTGCCCTGGCGCCGCCACCGCTTCCCCGAGTTAACCGTTGGTCTGCGTGGTGAGGTCGTACAGCGTCGTGCCGTCAACGGTTTGCGCAGTGAAGTTCTGCTGCACCCATGCTGAGATCTGGGAGGAACTGCCGGACTGTCCGCCGGGGCCACCTGCCTGACCTCCGATGAAGTAGTGGATCTTCCCTTGGGCAACAAGTTGCTTGAACTCGTCGAGCGTTGGCGATGGATCACTTCCGTTGAATCCACCGATTGGCATCACCGGATCTCCGGTGGCGAGCTGATATCCCGATGCGTTCTGGGATCCGATCGCCGCTGCGACCCAGGTGTAGTTCGCCGAATCCTGCTGCAACATGGCCGTCAGTGCAGCACTCGGCGTGGTGCTGTTCAGCAATCCGCCAGGCCCACCACCGGGGCCACCGGTGCCGCCCTGTGTTGTGCCGGTCGCTCCGGGGATTGTCGGCATTTGACCCTGTCCCTGTGGTGGCATCCCCGTGAAGCCTTGAGTGCCGGTTGGCGGCATCATGCCTGGGCCACCGGCCCGACCGGCTCCACCTGGGCCACCAGCACCACCGGGCCCGCGCATCCCGCCAGGGCCACCCATGGCGCCCGCGACGGTTGGCCCAGCCGTGGGGATCGATCCGCTATGAGAGCTGACCGAGGTCTGGACTGCGTACGCCGTCGGCCCCGCCAGCCCGACGATCACTGCCGCGATAGCAATGGCCCCCGCCACCCGTGACGGAAGGAAGCTGACGGTGGCGATCGCGAAGGCAACGATGAACCCGGCGGCAAGCACAAGGGGCGCTAGCCATGGCAGGAACTCGCTGCTCCGGTTCAACAGGACGAAGGCCCACCCTGCGGTGACTAGAACCGTCGCCGCCATCACGGTTCCAGCGAATACGCTCTCGCGTCGTTCCCACAGCAGGATGGCCCCAATCCCGACGACTGCGCCGATCGCGGGGGCGAGTGCGACGGTGTAGTACGCGTGGAAGATTCCCTGCATGAAGCTGAAGACCAGCATGGTGACTGCGAGCCAGCCTCCCCACACCAATAGCGCGGTTCGAGTTGAGTCCGTTCGTGCGGTTCGCCGAGTCAGCCACAGTCCAGCGATGCCGAGAATGATTGCCGCCGGAATCAGCCACGCCACCTGGCCACCGATCTCAGCGTTGAACATGCGGCCGATTCCCGTCTCGCCCCACATCCCGCCGCCGGGACCGCCAGCGGCGCCCGCGCCAGTTGCACCGCCGCCGGGCACCACACTGCCGGTTTCATTGCCTGTCAGTCGGCCAAGGCCGTTGTATCCCAACACCAGTTCCATGATCGAATTTGTTTGCGATCCGCCGATGTATGGGCGCATGTCGGCTGGCATGAGTTCAACGATGGCGATCCACCATCCGGCAGACGCGATCAGCGCGATCCCCGCAGCAAGCAGTTGCAGGAAGCGAGTGCGGATTCGGGTCGGCGCCACGATCAAGTAGATGAGTGCGAAGACCGGAACGATCAGCAGTGCTTGGAGCATCTTCGTGAGAAAACCGAATCCGATGAGCGCTCCGACGGCCACGAGCCACCAAGTGCTGGCCTTCTCGCAGGCCCGAGTGAACGCATACACAGCCGCTACCAACAACAGGACGAGCAGCGCATCGGGGTTGTTGAACTTGAACATAAGCACGGCGACGGGTGTCAGCGCCATGACGGCTCCCGCCAGCAGTGCGGCGGCGGGAGCACTCCAGTTTGGTGCGGGAACAACGGTTGTGGTGCCGTCATCGTCGACGTGAGTTGAGGTTCTGTTGTTCATTGCCCGTCGCACGGTGGCGTACAACAATCCAACCGTCGCGACCCCCATCAGGGCTTGGGGTACCAGGATGCTCCAACTGTTCAAGCCGAACAATCGGACGGACGCAGCCATTACCCACAGCGAGGCAGGGGTCTTGTCGACCGTGATCGAGTTGGCTGCATCTGACGATCCGTAGAAGAACGCTTCCCAGTTGACCGATCCCGCTTGGGCGGCAGCGGAGTAGAACGAGTTACCCCAGCTTGATGCACCTAAGTTCCACAGGTAGAGCACGGCGGTGGTGGCGAGCAGCGCCAGCAAGGTTGGGCGCACCCATCGCGGGTCGGATTCCGAACCGCGAACAAGTCGATGCCAGCGACTCGCTTTGGCTGGTGCGGCGACTGCGGCAGGGGGGTACGGCGTGTTGGCCGGTTCAATCGGCAGCGATGTTGTGGTCATGAGTGTCACGCTGTCGAACCCGACTGTGCGGTCTGTGTGGCCTGTCTGTGACTTCCCTGTGAGCCGAACTGCCTCGCTGCGCCGCTACGCGAGCGGCAGATAGAAGATGAATGAGGTGTCGGACGCGCGCGAGCTCACCGTGATGGTTCCGTGATGGGCCGTGATGACCGCGTTGACGATCGCCAGTCCAAGCCCGGTGCTTCCGGCCGCCCGTGACCTTGAAGAGTCGCCGCGGCTGAATCGGCCGAAGACCTCTGGTAGGAGGTCGGTGGGGATGCCGGGTCCATTGTCATGAACCCTGATGGCTGCCCACCGCGTTGTTGTGTTCGGACTGATCGACGGGGATTCCACGGTTGACAACGTGACCGTGACATTCGTTCCCGGCGGGGTGTGTACGCGTGCATTGGCTAACAGATTTGCGAGCACCTGGTGGAGTCGATCGGCATCGCCACTGACGACAACTGGTTCGTCAGGAAGTCGCAGATCCCAGTTGTGGTCGGGGCCAGCGACGTGGGCATCGCTGACACACGTCACCACCAGCGCAGACAGATCCACCGGTTCGAATTCGATAGGACGACCAGCATCGAGGCGGGCCAGCAGAAGTAGGTCCTCGACGAGGCTCGTCATGCGGACGCTCTCTGATTCGATTCTGCTGAGGGCATTCGCGGCATCGGCGGGCAGTTGAGCGTCGGAGCGTCGGGTTAGTTCGGCGTACCCGCGGATTGATGCCAAAGGCGTTCGCAGTTCGTGGCTTGCGTCGGCAACGAAGCTGCGGATTCGCATCTCGCTGATGTGTCGGGCGGTGAGCGCGGCAGCAACGTTCTCGAGCATGTGGTTGATCGCTGCTCCGACCTGACCAACTTCGGTGTGCGGGTCGGTGTCGCGGTCGGGTACTCGCACGGCGAGCGCAACCTCTCCGCTATCCAGCGGCATTCCGGCGACTTGAGTGGCGGTGCCAGCCACTCGGCGCAGCGGTCGAAGCGAAACGCTGATGATGAACGCGGCGATAAATCCGGCCGCCAGCAGTCCAACAAGCGCGACAACGGTGATGATCACCGCGAGCTGTTGAACTGTTTGGTCAACCGGGGCCAGTGGCAGGCCAGTGACGACCACGGAGCCCTCCGGCCCTGCCGTGCCGACCACGCGGTACTTTCCCAACCCATTTCCGAGGTCTTCCGATTTGGGTTGCCCGTTGGGGTCAACCTCGGCAAGGTCAGAATCCGTCTCAACCGGAAGTGGCTGTGGTGTGCCTGTGGAATCGAGGACGGCGGCACGCACAACACGTTCATTCACAACGATCGCGCCGATCGTTCCAGTGGCTTGTCCGGGCGCCACCAAGAAGGCTGGGCCGCGGGAGTTGAATTGGTCGTGGTCCCGGTCAAAGTCCGGCGCGCGATTCGATTCGTTTCGTGCCCGCGTGACGGCTGAGTTCAGCTGTTCATCAAGCTGTCCCACGAGGAAGCGGTCAAGAGACACAACGGTCAGCACTCCGACCGTTGTCACAGTGATGGACAGCAATGCGACCAGCGCCACGACTAGGCGTGTTCGCAACGTCCAGCGAGTCGGTGAGAACAACAGGGACGTGCGGCCGTGGCTCGCTGCCGTGGCCGTCATTCGGCGGGCTTCAAGACGTAACCGGCGCCACGCATGGTGTGGATCATGGGGCTGCGGCCGGAATCGATCTTCTTGCGGAGGTAGGAGATATAAAGCTCAACGACATTTGCCTGCCCGCCGAAGTCGTAGTTCCAAACCCGGTCGAGAATCTGCGCCTTGCTCAAGACCCGCTTCGGATTGCGCATGAGGTAACGCAGCAGCTCAAATTCGGTGGCGGTCAACGTGATGGGTTCGCCGTCGCGCGACACCTCATGGCTGTCTTCGTCGAGAGTCAAATCGCCGACGCGCAGTTCGGATTCGGATGTCGTCGCGACCGTCGCTGTGCGGCGAACCAAACCTCGCAGGCGGGCCACAACTTCTTCCAGGCTGAATGGTTTGGTCACGTAGTCATCGCCGCCAGCCGTCAGGCCTGCCACGCGATCTTCCACGGCGTCCTTCGCGGTCAGGAACAGCACAGGAACATTGGGTTGGGTGTCGCGCAACCGGGCGAGGACCTCCAGCCCCGTCATATCGGGGAGCATGACGTCGAGGACAACAGCATCGGGCCCAAACTCGCGGGCCGCGCGTAGTGCGGACATCCCATCGTTTGCGGTCTGGACTTCCCAACCTTCGTAGCGCAGGGCCATGGCCAGGAGATCCGACAGCGTCTTCTCGTCATCGACGACCAACATGCGAATTGCGCCGCCGTCGGGGCGACGCAAATCGGGTCGAGACGGATTCGAGGTCGAAGGTTGGGGGGTAGCTGCGCTCGGCATCATGAATCCCATCGTCTTGGGCTTTGCTGTGCAGTGTCCATGCGAAGTCTATGTATTTCCTGTGAAGCACCTGTGCCCAGCGAATCCTCGCGCAGCATCTCGCCCTCGCCCAGTATTGGGCGGCGTTTCTAACGCTATGGGGATGCAGACCGCCCCAATGCTGGGCGAGGGCTTCACAGCGACGCCACAGGCCGGGCACACGGTCGGTACAGACAAAGTCAGCAATGTGTTGGCCATGACCACAGATTCAGTCCTCGGAACGGATCATCGCGAGGCCCCCCACGCGCAAGTGCAGACCCTCATGCTTGAGGTTGTTGTACCCGTCTACAACGAACAGGTGGGACTCGGCCCGAGCGTCCACCGCCTCCACAAGTACCTGAGCGAGCAACTTCGATATCCATTTCGGATCACCATTGCGGACAACGCGAGCACCGACGACACCTTGGCGATTGCCGAAGATCTTGCGGCCCTCTTTGCAGAGGTTCGAGTGGTGCACCTCCCGAGCAAGGGACGCGGCGGAGCGCTGAAGGCGGTGTGGGGAGCATCCGAGGCTGAGGTCCTCGCCTACATGGATGTGGACCTCTCGACGGACCTGCGTGCGCTCCTGCCGTTGGTTGCTCCGTTGATTTCAGGACACTCCGACGTCGCAATTGGGACGCGCCTAGCTCGGGGTTCACGCGTTACACGCGGACCGAAGCGTGAGTTCGTTTCCCGCAGCTACAACCTGCTGCTTCGCGGAACGCTAGGCGCCCGCTTCTCGGACGCGCAGTGTGGCTTCAAGGCAATTCGCGCTGATGCCGCAGCTCAGCTACTGCCAATGATTGAGGACACCGGCTGGTTCTTCGACACCGAACTGCTTGTCCTCGCCCAACGAGCCGATCTTCGGATTCACGAAGTACCGGTGGACTGGGTTGACGATCCGGATTCACGGGTCGACATCGTGGCAACTGCTGCAGCGGATGTCCGAGGCATCATGCGACTGGGTTCCTCGTTGATGCGCGGAAAGTTGCCCCTGTCTCAAGTGCGCACGGCGCTTGGGCGAGATACGTCAGGGGACGTTTCGACTGGTGTTTCACCAGGGCTGATGCGACAGGTGGTGCGTTTCGGCATGATTGGGATCGCCTCCACAGTGGCGTATCTGGTCCTCTTCATGATGTTGAGCTCGGTCGTTGGGGCGCAGCTCGCGAACTTCGCGGCGCTGCTAATCACCGCAGTCGGGAACACCGCTGCGAACCGTCGACTTACGTTCGGCGTGACGGGTCGATCCCGACGGACTCGCCAGCACGGCCAAGGACTGCTGGTATTCGGATTTGCGCTGGCAATCACCAGCGGGTCGTTGGCAGTTCTGCACGCGACAGGAAACCAGTCGCTGGCCGTCGAAGTCGTCGTGTTGGTCGTCGCGAATTTGGGGGCCACACTCTTTCGATTCATTGCTCTCAAGCACTGGGTATTCGGCCGTCGCCCGGCATTTCCGCAGCAGCGCCAGGAGGCCGCGTTGGCTGCTTCCCAAGGGGCTTCATTGCCCGGGTGATCGAAGTCTCGCTAAGGTCGGGGGCGACCGGATTGCATCTTCGCAAACTTGGAGGCCCCATGGCTACGTACTCTCTGCCTGATCTGCCCTATGACTACAGTGCCCTTGCTCCCGCCATCAGCGGCGAGATCTTGGAACTGCACCACGACAAGCACCACGCCGCTTACGTCAAGGGAGCCAACGACACTCTTGATCAACTAGCTGAAGCGCGTGACAAGGGCGCGTTTGGTGGAATTGTTGGTCTGGAAAAGTCCTTCGCATTCAACCTGAGCGGCCACGTATTGCACTCGATCTTCTGGGAGAACCTCTCGCCAGACGGTGGCGATCGCCCCGACGGTGAACTTGCCGCGGCGATCGAGGACAACTTCGGATCCTTCGATGCCTTCAAGGCACAGCTGACCTCGGCCACAACGTTGGTTCAAGGTTCGGGCTGGGGCGTGCTCGCGTGGGATCCACTGGGCGAGAAGCTGATCATCACGCAGGTGTACGACCACCACGGCAACGTCGGGATGAACACCACCCCGCTGCTCGTATTTGATGCCTGGGAGCACGCGTACTACCTGCAATACAAGAACGTGCGTCCTGACTACGTCACGAAGCTGTGGGACATCGTCAACTGGGCCGATGTCACGGCTCGCTTCGACGGAGCTCGCGGATAGTCAAGCGTTCGCCAGCTACAGACAACGAATGGCCTGCCACCGGGATACCGGGGCGGGCCATTCGTCTGCCTTAGTTCGAACGGCAGCGGTGCTTCGCGCGGGCCGTCGGTGCACGGGTGGGATCGACGGATACCGTTGGCGCCGTGTCCGCCTCTCCTGACCGCAGCCGCCGGCGCGCGCTCTTCACCTTCGCGGCGATTGGGCTGTTGGCCTCCGTCGTCGTTTTGGCAGTGGCGTTGGTGGCCTGTCGCCAAGTCGGAATCCAAGAGGCCATCACCTCTGCGCGGGACAAGACGACGATCCTGGCGAACGCTGTCGTGGCCCCTGGGATGCCACGTGGACTTGTCACCGGCGACCCCGCGGCTATCGCGGCGATGCAGAAGTTGGCGAATGATCAACTCCTCGGACCCGACGTGGCTCGGGTCAAGATCTGGGCCGAGGACGGAACGATCGTCTTCTCCGATGACGCCAGACTGATCGGCACGAGGTATCCGCTCGGTGAGGAAGAACTCGAAGTTCTGCGCGAGGGTGGAATCGAGGCCGAAGTCAGTGACCTCAGTCGGCCCGAAAACCGATTCGAAGTCGGTGGCGGTGATCTGCTTGAGGTGTACACGCCGGTCACCTCACCCGAAGGCAAGCCGCTGTTGTTCGAGGCCTACTACCGATATGAGGCGGTCAACGCGGCAGCGGCGCAGCTGTCCAACCAATTCGTTCCGATCGTTGTCGGGGGAGTGCTCCTGCTTGCGCTGTTACAGCTTCCGCTTGCGTGGCGGCTGTCGACGCGGATCCAGCGCGACCAAGTGGCGAAGCAACGCCTGCTCGAGGCAGCGGTTGAGGCCTCTGACGTCGAAAGAAAGAGGATCGCTGCTGACCTCCACGACGGCGTTGTCCAAGACCTAACTGGGGTGACATTCACGCTCGCGGCGATGACGAATTCATTCGAACCTGGCGATGCGCGCGCCGAGTCGGTCGAGACTGCGGCTGCTCACACGCGCAACGCAGTCACAGCTCTGCGCTCGCTCCTCGTGGAGATCTACCCGCCGAATCTTCGTGATGCGGGCATTGAGAGCGCCTTGGGCGGGCTCTTGGCGGCGCTGGAAGCACGTGGCATTTCGACTTCGTTAGAGGTACAGCTGTCGTCACCACTTCCTGAGGCAGTCGAGACGGTCATATTCCGATGTGCCCAAGAGGGCTTGCGTAATGTTGTTCGCCACGCGAACGCAAACAGCGTTGATGTGCGACTCATCGCAGACAATGCGGTCGTGACGCTTCAGGTAACCGATGACGGAGTCGGCTTCGATTCCAGCGTTGAAGCCGCCGTTAGCGGCGGGCACTTTGGTCTGGCCGTTCTGGGTGACGCTGTTGCCCACGTCGGCGGTACGTGGGCAATCAGTTCCGTCGAGTCAGGTGGAACAACATTGCGAGTGGAGGTTCCGCTGACGTGATTCAGGTGATGTTGGTCGATGACCACCAAGTCGTCCGGGCCGGGCTTGCGATGCTGCTGGAGTCCAGCGATGACCTGGCCGTTGTTGGTCAGGCTGTTGACGGCGATGAGGCAGTCGAGTTGTACACCCAGGTCGTTCCGGACGTCGTGCTGATGGACCTGTCATTGCCGACCATGGATGGTGTGGCAGCAACCCGTGAGATTTGCCTGGCAAATCCGGGCGCACGAATTGTTGTCCTGACGTCGTTTCCGGACCGCAGTCGCGTCACCGCTGCACTCGACGCAGGCGCGTGCGGGTATCTGTTGAAGGATGCACAGCCCGACGAAATTGCGCGCGCAATTCGAAGTGCCTATGAGGGTGGCTCACCGATCGATGCTCGGGTCGCATCGAACTTGCTGGAGGATCGCCGTCCAGTTGACCCAAGCGCATTGACTCCACGAGAGCGTGAGGTCCTTGTGCTTGTTGGTAGCGGGATGCTCAACAAACAGGTCGCCCGCGAATTGAATATTTCCGAGAAGACGGTTAAGGCTCATCTCGGTCGAATCTTCAACCGCCTCGGAGTGTCAGACCGAACACAAGCCGCTGTGTGGGCGCAGCGCAACGGGTTACTCGATTCCTAGCGGGGGCCGATGGTCGTAAGACCATCGGTCAATTGCCGGGTAGCGCCCGGGTCGCGAGGATGTGGGTAGGGAAAGTCGTCGGAACAGTTCGAGGAGCAGTGTCATGAATTCTCTCAAGAAGTTCAGCGTTATGGCTGTTGCGACGGTTTCGTTGGTCGGGGTTGGCCTCGCCAACACCACAGCGACCTTTGCGTCTACCGATGCTCCACAGGTGCGAAAGTCTCTGAGCTGCAAGGGAAAGCGGGCAACCATCGTTGGTACGGGAGGCGTCGTCCGTGGAACGTCGCACAGGGACGTGATCGTGCTGACGGGTGCCAGCACTGTGTTTGCCGGTGGCGGAAATGACCTGATCTGCGGATCCAATGGAGCGGACGAAATCCACGGCGGTCGTGGCAAGGATCGCATCTTCGGCCGCGGCGGCGACGACGATCTGTTCGGTGACCAAGGTGATGACAGCGTCAACGGTGGGGCAGGCGATGACTCGATCGAAGGTGGGTCTGGTCGCGACAGCTCGTCCGGTGGTTCCGGACTCGACGACATTGACGGCATCGACGATCACGGCAATCACGTGGAACCGGGCGACGACCATGGTGTTCACGCTCCGGGAACCGATGATCACGGCAGCCATGGTGGCAACCACAGCTGAGGTCTTGCGGGAGATTCATCTGCGGCCCGCGCGTTCGATGCAAATCGGCGCGAAGAATTCACCCGTCGGCACCGCTTCGCTTGTATGTGCGATGTGAGTCCCGCTACGTTCCCGTCATGGCTTGTACTAATGATCAAGTAGTGGGGCGCCAATGAAGGCGCTGAGGCTCGAGGCACTTGGCCAAGCGGCGCAACTTGCAGACGTCGATTCGCCAACCGTCCGACCATCCGATGTGCTGATCGATGTTGCGACTGCGTCTCTGAGCGCCGCCGACGTCGCCTTTCAGCAGACACCCATTGACGAGTCGCAGGCACAGCCTGGCGTGCTGCCGATAACGCTCGGGCGTTACTTCGCCGGAACGGTTGTCGAGGTCGGCTCGGCTGTGCAGAACTGTGCGGTTGGCGATGTCGTGGTGACTGCGCCTCCCGGCTCCTGCGGCAGCTGCCATCCATGCCTCACCGGCATGGACAACTACTGCATCAATCCGCGCGCAAAGACCCGACTGGTTCCCGGAATCAGCCGTGATGGCGGACTCGCACAACAGGTAGCGGCGCCCGAGCGACTGGTGCTCAGCGTCGGTGGGCTAAGCCCACAAGAGGCTGCACCGGCAAGCGATTTTGGGCTGGCTGCCTATCACGCCATTCGTGTTGCCAGGACGATGCTTGCGCCCGGAAACCACGCCGTCGTTATTGGCGGCAACGCCAAGGCGCGATACGCAATGGGCATCCTCGCTGAAGGGATTGGCTGTCGGGTGATTGCCGTCACCGACGATGTTGCGGCACTCAAGTCTCACCGAACCTGCTACGCCGAGACCATTCTGGATTCAGCTGATGCCAACGCCGAGGTCATTCGAGACCTAGTCGGAGGTTGGGGTGTTGACGGCGTGCTCGATTTCGTTGGGACTGAAGCATCGTCAGCATTCGCCGGATCGGCCGCAACGCAAGGCGGGGCGATCGTGGTAGCTGGAACCGGTGGCGGTTTCGTCCCGATTGGTGCCGGGCGCCTGAACCGCAATGGTTCAGCTCGCTACGTCGAAGGTGGTAGCCGAGGCGACCTGCGCGAAGTCCTCGACCTTCTCGACAACACCAAGATCACGGTTGATCACACAACGACCTCGTTGGACTCGGTGGTTAACGCCAAAGACATTGACCCTGACGACGTTCCGGTGGTGGTAATTCCATGAAGGCCTATCGACTCCCCGCGCTCGGAACTCCGGCGGCCTTCGCTGACGCGCCCGAACCGAAGCCTGGACCAACCGAAGTTGTCGTTGAGGTTCAAGGCGCCGGAATCTGTGCTTCCGATCTCCATATGCAATCGCCTGCCTACCCGGTGAACGAGATCATGCGGACATGGCCGATGCCGATGACGCTCGGCCATGAGGTCGCCGGTCGGATCGTTGAACTTGGTTCAGATGTCGTCGGCTGGGAGGTCGGGGACCTCATCGTTGCCGGAGCCGGACCGGGCTGTCGTACCTGCTGGCAGTGCACCCACGGGAACTCGGCTGCGTGCCAGTTCGCCGGGCTGCAGTTCCTTGGTGTGGGACGCGATGGTGGTTTGGCTTCGCATGTCGCGATTCCGGAAGAGAACCTGCTCGACCGAATGGGACTTCCGCCTGAAATTGCCGCGCCGTTGCCTGACGCGGGTGCGACCGCGTACCACGCGGTCAAGGCCGCCCACGGCGTGCTCAATGCTGGCGAGCCAGTCCTGGTGATCGGTACCGGAGGCGTCGGAAGTTTCGCGGTCGGAATCCTGAAAGCCATTACAAACTGTCGGGTCATTGCGATCGATGCGCGCGATGAAGGCCTAGAACTTGCTCGCAGGATGGGAGCAGACGACGCACTGCTCGCAGGAGCTAACAACAGGGACGAGGTGCTTGAGATCACCGGCGGAGAGATGTGTGCAGCAGTCATTGACTGTGCCGGGGCACCCGTTACCGTCGACCTTGCCAGCGCCCTCACGCGGCCATCCGGTGAAATCGTGTTGGTGGGTATGTCTGGCGGAGCAGTCAAGGTCGGACCCGGGCACGTACAACCTGGCGTGCGCGCGCACTTCCCGTTTGGCTCGAACCGTCGTGACCTCGTGGACCTCATGACGCTGATTCGTGACGGAAAAGTCAACCCAGTTGTTGAGACGTTCCCGTTCGATGATGTGGTTGCGGCCTACGGTCGCCTGGCTGCCGGTGAAGTTGTGGGACGGGCCGTCGCACTGTTCGACTAGTGGGTGATCCCCTCAGATTATGTGATCCAAAGATCAATCTCTGAGGAGCCGGAAGGGTTCGCGGCGCCCAATGCGCGAGTACCCTTGAGGGTATGGACAACGTTCTCGAAATGTCCGGGGTCGTCAAGCGTTTTGGCTCGTTCGCAGCGCTTGACGGGCTAGATCTCACCGTGGCTCGTGGCGAGGTCCACGGCTTCTTGGGGCCGAATGGGTCTGGTAAGACCACCACCCTTCGACTCGCTTTAGGGATGCTTCGCAGCAATGGTGGATCGATGCGCGTACTTGGCCTCGACCCATGGCGTGACGCCGCGAAAGTCCACCGTCAATTGGCATACGTGCCAGGTGATGTGTCGCTGTGGCCGAACCTCACAGGAGGCCAGGTCATCGACCTACTTGGACGACTCCAAGGTGGTCAGGATCGGACTCGACGCGATGCCCTCCTTGAAATCTTCGACCTCGATCCCACCAAGAAGGCGCGTTCGTATTCGAAGGGAAACAGGCAGAAGGTCGCCCTCATTGCGGCACTCGCCACCGACGCGGAGTTTTTCCTGCTGGATGAACCGACTTCTGGCCTCGATCCCCTGAAGGAAGAGGCATTCCGCGAGTGTGTACGCCAGCTACGAGATGACGGTCGGACCGTGCTCCTCAGCAGCCACATCCTCAGCGAAGCCGAGGCGCTCTCTGACAGGGTCAGCATCATTCGCGACGGCAAGGTTGTCGAAAGCGGCCGTCTCTCAGAGCTACGTCACCTCACCCGAACCTCGATCACGGCTGACGTCACAACCGTGCCCGATGGGCTAGACCGGATTCCCGGAGTGCACGACGTTGTTGTCCAGGGGAACCGAGTCAGCGTTCAGGTTGAACCCGTCGGCCTGGCGCCTCTCATGGAGGCCGTCACGGCTGCTGGGTTGGAATCACTGACGAGTCAGCCGCCGACGCTTGAGGAGTTGTTCCTGCGCCACTACGGGGCTCCTGCGGAAAGTTCCCCCGACGCCGGAAGCCAGCCCTCAGAGGGGCGGTGAAGCGATGCGTGAGTCGTTGGTTGGAACCTTCACGCTGGTCCGCCTGGCTTTAAGGCGCGACCGGGTGTTGCTCCCGCTTTGGATCATTGCGTTCGCTCTTATGGCCTACTCAACTGCCGCCGCATCAGGGGACCTGTTCCCTAACGAGCAGGCACGTATCGAGGCGGCAACCACGCTGAATTCCACCGCTTCGATGGTGGCGCTCTTTGGGCGCATCTACGACCCATCGTCCCTCGGGGCGCTCGCCATGATCAAGTATTCGGCGTTCATGACGGCTGCCCTCGCAGTCCTGATGGTCGTCATCACGATTCGTCACACTCGCCAAGACGAGGAGACCGGACGCCTTGAATTGCTCAGTTCGGGGAGGCTCGGGCGTAACGCACCGATCGCCGCCGCTCTGGTGATCAGTTTCGGCGCGAGCATCGTTCTGGGTCTGGTCACTACCGCCGCTCTCATTGGTGGTGGCCTGCCGGTTGCGGGTTCCCTCGCATTTGGGCTCGGGTGGGCGGCGACGGGCATCGCATTCAGTTCCGTTGCGGCGGTCGCCGCGCAGATCGCCTCAAGCTCGCGATCCGCGATCGGCATGAGCGTCATCGTGATCGCAGTGACCTACGCATTTCGGGCGGTCGGTGATCTCGCTGACCCAGGACCATCAGTGTGGTCGTGGCTTTCGCCGATCGGTTGGAATCAACAAGTCCGCGCCTATGCCGGAGACCGCTGGGCGGTGCTGCTTCTGCCCGTCGCTTTGGGGGTCGTCCTCATCCCCGTGGCGGTGGCTCTGCGCGCCCACCGCGACCTGGGAACTGGGCTTCGCCAGGACCGTCCTGGCCCAGCAGGTTGGAACCGAGCGGGAGTCTGGGGCTTGGCAGTGCGACTCCAAGAGCGGGTGTTTCTCGCGTGGGCCGTGGCGGTCGTGGTGTTTGGCGTCCTGATCGGCTCGCTCGCTGGCACCGTGAGTGATTTCCTGACGTCTCCCAATGCGCAGGAGTTGATCCAGAAGCTCGGTGGAGCCAGCGCTCTCACGGATGCATTCCTCGCCGCTGAAATCGCGATCATGGGAACTCTGGTTGCGGTGTATGGGGTCTCGGCCGCTAACCACCTGCGCAGTGAAGAAGCGGCAGGTCACACCGAGGTCGTGCTCGCAACATCCACGACTCGAACCATGTGGGCCACGAGCCACTACGCCGCGGCACTCATCGGCGTCGCCCTCCTGCTGCTTCTGACGGGCGTATCGGTTGGGGTCGGCGCTGCTGTCGCGCTTCATGACAGTAGCCAGATCGCGCGGGTAACAGTTGCCGCACTTGCCCAAATTCCAGCGGCCTGGGTGGTGACGAGCGTGGTTCTGTTGATCTTCGGTTGGTTGCCGCGCCTGACCTATGCAGCGTGGGGGTTCCTGGTGGCGTTCATCGCGCTCGGCGAATTCGGGGTCTTGTGGAACGCCCCCCAGTGGTTGATGGATCTTTCGCCGTTCCAACACACGCCGCTGTTGCCGGTCGGCACGAGCGGAATCACGCCAGTCGTCTGGCTAGTCGTGGTTTCCGTAGTAGTGGGTGGCATTGGCTATCTCGGGTGGCGCCACCGCGATCTGACGAGTTGACGTCACTTCTTCCTGATGAAAGTGCTCGCTGGAGAACCATCCGGGTGCCCCGGGTGGCCGACTCGTTGGTTCTCGGGCAGAGTCCACCCATGGCTGAAATCACGATCAACATCGCGCAGTCTGTCCTTGACGAAGTTCACCGGCAGGCCGACGAGTCAGGCGACACAGCGGAGAATCTGATTGCCACGAGCGTCGCAAGCGCATTCGGCAAAGAACACGCCACGATCTTCCAAATCTCGACGACGAACGCATTGATTGAGGGGATCCAGAACAAGGCAGTGACGGTCGGCGACCTGCGGCCTCACGGTGATTTCGGACTTGGTACCTTCGCCGACTTTGCTGGCGAGATGGTGATTATCGACGGTGAATTCATCTGCGTGCCCGGCCACGGCGACCCACACGCGGCGAGCGAGTCCGACCCTGTGCCGTTCGCGGTGGTTTCCACATTTCGCCCCGATTCGCAGTCACGATCGGGCCGTCTCGACGGTTTCGATGAACTTGCGTCCAAACTCGATCAGCTGCGGGACAGCGACAACTTCTTCTTCGCGGTTCGGGTTGACGGTGACTTTGCCAGAGTCCACACCCGCGCCGTCTGTCCCGTGAAGCCTGGCGTCGGGCTCGCGGAGGCAGCGCAGTCGCAGGCGGAGTTTCACTTCGAGAATGTCACCGGAAGCATTGTCGGATTTTGGTTCCCGGCATACGCGGCCACCTTGAACGTCGTCGGCTGGCATCTTCATTTCATCAGCGACGATCGGTTGGCGGGCGGCCATTTGTTGGACCTGGTCGCCGAGGATCTGACGATTCAAGTGCAGACCATGGAGGACCTGCACGTCTCGCTGCCAGAGACCAAGGAGTTCATGCAGGCGAACCTGGACTTTGATGCGACCGCTGTTCTGGACAAGACTGAACGTGCGCATTGACCGAGCCAGCGCAAACCTTGGGGCCGACGAGGGGACTTGAACCCCTAACCGCCCGATTACAAGTCGGGTGCGCTACCAGTTGCGCCACGTCGGCAGGGTGCACAGATTACGCAATCGCATTGCTCGCTTGCAGCATTGCGGTCTCTGTTGGCGAATAACTGCTGCCGCGACCGCCGCAGGATCACTCGAGTAGTCGCGCTTCGAGTGCAGTGAGATCGTGGTCTGCGAGCCCAAGCCCGTTGACGAAGTAGCCCTCAATGTCGCCATAGGTACTCGACATCAGGTCGATCGCGGTCTGTAGGTAGTCGGGTTCGACATCGACCAGATCGCGCAGTGCGTCACCATCACCACCAGCAGATGTGAAGAGCTCGACGAGTGGAGCGAACTCCGCTGAAGTCCGTGCCGAACTCTCCAGGTAGTGAGCGACGACGGCATCAGTGTCGACCCCGACGAGTAGCTGAAGCATCGCCGCGCCCCACCCGGTGCGGTCTTTACCCGCCGTGCAGTGGAACGCGATTGCGCCTTGACCGTTGGCAACACCAGTAGCAAATTCCCGATATGCCGCGTTCGCGGAATCAAGCCTGATGAAGTCCCGGTAGGCCTCATGCATCAGCTCGCGTGCCTTTCCGCCGCCGATGAGAGCGTTGACCTCCTCAACCGAGGGCGGATGCCCGTCGTGGGAACTCAGGGCCGCCAATGCGGTCGCACCGCCCGTCGGTGAGTCGGCCAAAACGTCTGCCACTACTAGCTGGATGTGGTCGGGCAAGGTGTCGGGTTTTGGCGTTCGCTCGGCTTTGGTCCGCAGGTCATAGACCCCGAGAATGCCCAGCGCCGTCAATGCGATTTCTGCATCGGCGGGGAGGTTTGCCAGTTGTCCGGTCCGGAACAGGCTGTTCGCCCGCATCCGGCGCCCCGACGAGGTGGTCAATCCGCCAGCGTCACGAAAGTTTGGTGCGGCCGTCTTCAAGGCGGTTCGCTGTGGTTCCGAAAGTGCATCCAATGCTGATTCAGGTGAATGGCTCTGCGCCACGAGGCCTCCCAATCTGTGCCAACCCGACCTTCGCGACCGTAGCGACTTCTAGCGTGACTTGCGCGGGCAAATCCGCAGGAATGTTGTGGCGAGACGCAATGCTTAGCGGATGGCCGCGGAACCCAAGATCAGTAAGCGCGAACACCAACTGCAGCGGTACGACCACTACACCGAGTACCCGCTATTCGTGCTGAGTCTGCTGTTCCTCGTTGGCTTGATCATGGTGGTTGACGACGGCAGCAACCAGCAGTACGCCAATGCCGGGCAAACCTGCATGACCATCAGCTGGTTCGCTTTTCTCTGCGACTACATCATTCGCTTCACGCTCTCGACGAAGAAGATCACGTTCGTCACTCACAACGTGCTGCAGGGCCTAGCGGTTCTCATTCCTCCGCTTCGGATTCTGCTGCTCGGCAAGGTCGTCGGAACGATGACCTCCGGCGCGAAGCGCAAGTTCAGCGGTCGAGTCCGGATCTACGCGCTCTATGTGACGACGCTGACTCTCGTGGTCGCCGCAGTGTTGGTGACGATGTTTGAAAGAAATGCTGCTGGCTCGAATATTCATTCGCTAGGCGACGCGCTGTGGTGGACGACGGAGACCGTCTCCACGGTTGGGTACGGCGACTTCTACCCGGTTACCGTTCCCGGCCGGATCGTGGCTGTTGCCCTCTTCGTCAATGGAATTGCGCTTTTGTCAGCCGTGACTGCGACGATTTCACAGAAGGTGCTCGACTACGACGATGACGCTGGACAAGACAGCGGTGTCACACTCGCGGAACTGCACCATCAACTGGCAGGCATTCAAAGCCAGATCGGCCTGCTCGCGGCCAGCGGCGCTAGTCAATCGGAGGTGGTAGGTGATGGCAGTGGAACAGCTGAGCCTGGAACACCTCACTCCACCAGCTGAGACAGCTAGCGGCGCGCAGGCGACGGTGGAAGATCGGATTGTAGATGTCAGTGATTCCACGACCGTAGTCACGATCACTGACGCTGTCGTTGATGCCCTCAGCCCTCGTGACCGTCGGATTCTGGCGCTCGAACGGCAGTGGTTCTGCAATGCAGGTTCGAAGGAGGCGGAAATCTCCCGCCAGTTTGGGATGACGCCGACCCGGTACTTTCAGATTCTCAATGGTCTGATTGACGACCCGCGCGCCATGCGGGAGTCCCCGCAGATTGTCGCCCGGCTGCGTCGGTTGCGGCTAGCTCGCAGGCGGACCCGACGCGCGCATCGCCACGTAGTCCGGAATTGAGGCCAGCGGCGGCCGCTCGAGCGCCGGGACGTCGTAGCTGGAGCTGTGATACCCGTCAGCATCCCGCTCGAATTGCGTGAGCGAGGTCCCGATATCCGTAGCAAGCCCATTGGGTGGGGCCATGCGGCTCCATGCAGTTTGCATGATTTCGGCAGCCATTCGACCCAGGCGGCTGGTGTCGTGATGGCGGTGCACCCGCACTCCGAGGTCTACCTGAGCGATAGCCCGGACTCCAAATTGCTCGGCAGTGTCGATCAATAATGCGAAATCCACGCCGTAACCGTATGAGAACGGCAGCTGTTCAAGGAGTGACCGCCGAGCTGCGTACTCCCCGGCGAGGGGCTGGATCACGCCAGCCAGTTCGGGCCAATGCAGATTCAGCAAGGGTCGGGCCACTAGTTCCGTTACCCGTCCGCCGCCTGCCGGCATGACCTGTCGGTCGCCGACGAGGGGGCGTTCGTAGACGGCTTTGACGAGTTGCACCTGAGGGTCGGTGAGTAGCGGTCCGACCAATCCCACGACGTAGGAGGTGGAAAAAGATCGGAGATCGGCGTCGATGAAGACCACGAGATCCCCAGATGTTGCAGCAACTCCACGCCACATGGCTTCGCCCTTGCCAGGAACGGTTGGAAGATCTGCAAGGACGTCGTCGCGATGAATGACGGTTGCGCCGGCGTCTGCTGCGACCTTGGCAGTGCGGTCGGTGGAACCGGAATCGAGAACAACCAGCTCGTCCACGAGGTTGGTTGATGCCGCAGACATCAACTCTCGCCGAATCTGGCGAACGATTGTGGCAACAGTTGCTTCCTCATTGAGGGCCGGAAGAATGACGGTCACCGTGGTTCCGGCGGCAGCCTTGAGAGCAACGAGGTCGGCTTCTAACCAGTCGAGGGCAAGACTTGTGCGCTCGCGCAGTAATTGCGCTGCTTGCGCATCCATCCGAGAAACCCCCTTGGCACATCCAGTGTTCTTCGCGCTATCGTTGCAACCAATTCGCGTGTATGCGCGGGCGGGTGAGGACTCTCACGTTCCCATTAGTGCATGCGAACGGCACAATAACTCCATATAGCTCATCCAGAGGGGCAGAGGGACCGGCCCGAAGAAGCCCCGGCAACCATCCGAATCGCATTGTGGTCACATGACCCGCGCGGTAACGAGAGGTGCCAATTCCGACCCGGACCGCAAAGTGCGGCGACCGGGACAGATGAGGGAAGGCCTCAAGATGTCACTAGATAACGTGTCAGCCCCGGTTGTGGTGGTTGATGATTTGGACTTTGGTCCGGCCACCGGCCTGGTTTGCCGGGAATGCGGAGCCCACTACAGCCTCGGTGCCGCCTACGCGTGCATGGAATGTTTCGGGCCACTTGAAGTCACCTACCAGTACGGCGACGTGACTCGCGAACAGATTGAAGCGGGCCCTACGTCCATTTGGCGCTATTCGGCATTACTGCCAGTCAGTCCGCACGCTGTCGACGAACCAAATCTCGCGCCAGGTTGGACCAGGATCGTTCACGCACACAACTTGGCCCAAGAGCTCGGAATGACCTCACTATGGATCAAGGATGACAGCGGGAACCCGACTCACTCATTCAAAGACCGCGTTGTCGCGGTTGCTCAGAGTGCGGCTCGACGCCTCGGATTGACCACACTCTCGTGCGCTAGTACCGGCAACCTCGCACATGCGGTGGCTGCGGCAGCAGCTCGGGCCGGGCAAGAATCCGTCGTGATCATCCCTGACGATTTGGAAGACGGTAAGACCGTGACCACCGCGACCTACGGCGGCAAACTCCTGGCGGTCCGGGGCAATTACGACGAGGTCAACCGACTCTGCTCCGAATTGATTGGTGACCCGCTGACGAATGACTGGGGTTTCGTCAACGTCAACCTGCGCCCCTACTATGCGGAGGGTTCCAAGACGGTCGGCTACGAGATCGCTGAGCAGCTCGGCTGGCGGTTGCCAGATCAGGTCGTGATCCCGATTGCATCAGGTGCGCTGCTGGTCAAGGTCGACAAGGCATTCCGTGAGCTGATCGAGCTTGGGCTTGTTGAAGACAAGCCGTACAAGATCTTCGGCGCGCAAGCGACTGGCTGCTCTCCCGTCTACCAGGCCTTTGAGGCTGGTCACGACGTTGTTCGACCGGTGAAGCCCGACACGATCGCGAAGTCTCTGGCCATCGGCAATCCGGCGGACGGTCCGTATGCAATTGACGTGGTACGTCGGACGTCGGGAGCAATTGGCTCGGTCTCCGATGAGGAAGTCGTCGGCGGAATTCGCAAACTGGCCCGCACAGAAGGCATCTTCGCTGAGACCGCCGGTGGGGTCGTTCTGGCATCGTTGGAGCAGCTATTGGCCAGCGGAAAGCTAGACCCGAAGGCGGAAACGGTCATCTTGAATACAGGTGAAGGACTGAAAACCCTGGACGCGGTGATCAACCACGTTGGGCCGACTGCGACGATTCAGCCAAAGGTTTCAGACGTACGAGAGGCACTTGCATGAGCGCGGAAGTAACAGTTCGGGTTCCAACGATCTTGCGCACCTACACCGGTGGCGAGGCAGAGGTGACCGTCGATCCCTCAAGCACCAGCGGTGGCGAGACCTTGGCCGGTGTCCTTGAGGCGTTGGAGGCGAATCACCCCGGAATCAAGGCACGCATCCTGGATGATTCAGGTGCACTACGTCGATTCGTCAACGTCTATGTGGGCGACGAAGACGTTCGCTTCGCTGAGGGACTGGCCACGCCAACGCCTGCTGGAACTCAGATTTCGGTCATCCCCGCAGTCGCCGGCGGCTAGCCCAAATCACAGCGCTTACCTCGCTTCGCTGCCGCGTCTACTTGTAGTTTCGAGACCTGTACGCATGCGAGAGGTGAGGTTTCAGATGATTCGGCGCGGACCCTTGGTGGCCACAGTTGCCAGTGCAGCGCTCGTTGGACTAGCGCTTGCAGGCTGCGGGACCGCGAAGCCTGCCGACAACTTGTCCCCATCGTCGTCTGCCCCCACAAAGACTTATGCCCCGGGTGGTTTGACGTCGACATCACTGGTGATGACCGATCCCGGTGCCAAGGGCGGATCGGCCACGATCACCGGCATTCTGCTCAACAACGGTGCCGCGGGCGACATCGTGTCTGCAACGGCGCCGGTGGCAACTGGGTCAGTGCTCCGGAATGGGACGTCCAAGGTCTCCGGGATCCCCGTACCACCCAACGGCGCCAAACCCTCGGTCACGCTCACGTCGACCGGCTACAACATCGAACTCACGGGAATCGACATGTCGATTGACCCCGACGGCCAGATCACGCTCTACCTCGTAACCAGCGCGAAGCAGGAGTCGCAACTGCAAGTCAAGGTGAAGTAGGTCGAATCGGAAGCATTCGGTGAATATGGCCAAATACGTTGCCATTTTCACCGAATGAGCCCATTTGCTGCGAAAAACCTGGGTGCACGCGCTTGCACTCTCGCCCTTCGAGTGCCAATAATGGTCATTAGCACTCTCCACGTGAGAGTGACAATCAGCTGACTGAAGGTGAGAGTCAGTAGGCGGCGTGCAGGGATCGCCGTACTGCTGGGTCGTCCGTCGCGGGCGCCGACAGTCACCCAACCATCCGTATTACCGGAGGTAATCACACGATGGCGAAAATTATCGCTTTCGATGAGGAAGCCCGACGCAGCCTCGAGCGTGGCATGAACCAGCTCGCGGACGCAGTCAAGGTGACGCTTGGACCCAAGGGTCGCAACGTCGTCCTCGAGAAGAAGTGGGGCGCCCCCACAATCACTAACGATGGTGTTTCCATCGCCAAGGAAATCGAACTCGAAGATCCGTACGAGAAGATCGGCGCGGAGCTCGTCAAGGAAGTTGCCAAGAAGACAGATGATGTCGCTGGCGACGGAACGACGACCGCAACGGTCCTCGCACAGGCATTGGTTCGTGAAGGTCTGCGCAACGTCGCAGCCGGATCAAACCCGATGGCACTCAAGCGTGGCATCGAGCAGGCTGTCGAAGCTGTCAACGAGCAGCTGCTGAACATGGCCAAGCCGGTCGAAACCACCGAGCAGATCGCGGCAACCGCGTCGATCTCGGCGGCGGACCCGGAAATCGGCAAGGTCATTGCCGAAGCCATGGACAAGGTCGGCAAGGAAGGTGTCATCACCGTCGAGGAGAGCAACACGTTCGGACTTGAGCTTGAGCTCACCGAAGGTATGCGCTTCGACAAGGGATACATCTCGGCCTACTTCGTTACCGACCCAGAGCGCATGGAAACGGTTCTTGAAGATCCGTACATCCTGATCGCGAACTCGAAGATCAGCTCGGTCAAGGACCTGCTGCCGATCCTCGAGAAGGTCATGCAGTCAGGTAAGCCATTGATGATCCTGTCGGAGGATGTCGAAGGCGAAGCACTGTCGACGCTGGTCGTCAACAAGATTCGTGGCACCTTCAAGTCAGTCGCCGTTAAGGCTCCTGGCTTCGGTGACCGTCGCAAGGCCATGCTTCAGGACATTGCGATCCTGACCGGTGGCACTGTGATCAGCGAAGAGGTTGGCCTCACGCTCGAAGGTACGGACTTGGCGCAGCTTGGTCGCGCACGCAAGGTCGTCATCACCAAGGAAGAGACGACGATCGTTGAGGGCGCTGGCGATGCTGAGCAGATCACCGGCCGCGTGAACCAGATCCGTGCTGAGATCGAAAATTCGGATTCGGACTACGACCGCGAGAAGCTGCAGGAACGTCTGGCCAAGCTGGCCGGCGGCGTCGCAGTCATCAAGGCCGGAGCCGCGACTGAGGTTGAGCTCAAGGAGCGCAAGCACCGCATCGAAGATGCAGTGCGTAACGCCAAGGCAGCTGTCGAAGAAGGAATCGTCGCCGGTGGCGGCGTCGCCCTGATTCAGGCTGGCGAGGCTGCGTTCGCGAAGCTCGACCTGACTGGCGAAGAGGCAACCGGTGCCAACATCGTCAAGGTTGCAATCGAAGCTCCACTCAAGCAGATCGCGGTCAACGCTGGTCTCGAAGGCGGAGTTGTGGCAGAGAAGGTTCGCAACCTGGAGCCAGGTTTCGGACTGAATGCTGCAACGGGCGAATACGTCGACCTGATCAAGGATGGCGTCATCGATCCTGCGAAGGTGACTCGTTCAGCACTGCAGAATGCAGCGTCGATCGCGGCACTGTTCCTCACCACCGAGGTTGTCGTTGCGGATAAGCCTGAGAAGGCTGCTCCGGCGATGCCAGGTGGCGATGGTGGCATGGGAGACATGGGCTTTTAGCCAAGCGAGCGAGTGGAGGTAGCGCCCGAAGGGGGCTGCCGAAGCGGAGCGAGCGCAGGCTAGAAGCCAATAAGCACAGGCTTTTAGCCAAGCGAGCGAGTGGAGGTAGCGCCCGAAGGGGGCTGCCGAAGCCAAGCGAGCGAGTGGAGGTAATCCCCATAGGGGATTGCCGAAGCCAAGCGAACAAGGGTTGGGGTCGTTCCTTCG
>JAOAUD010000045.1:24818-26648 GCA_030157755.1 Candidatus Nanopelagicales bacterium | reverse complement strand
GATTGAGTTCGTGTTGTTGGTGTTGTACTGCTTCATCGACGTCCCGTCGACGAAGACCTTCGAGCCAGCCGAGTTCACAGCAAGGCCCGTCGTGCGCGCCCAACCGGCAACCTGAATCGCTGAGACGGCATCCGCATTGTCAGATCCACTAGGGGTGATCTTCAGGACGACGGTGTTGTTATCCGTGGCACCCTGATAGGCCGCGTACACGTTTCCAGACCCATCCTCGGCCAGCGAGTAGACACTTTGGTTCTGGTTATTCGCGCCCCACGACGGGATGCAGTAAACGTAGGTGGCCCACGATGCGTCTTCCTTCATCTTGTAGACGCAGCCGGACTGAAGCGATCCGAAGTAGTACCACCCGTTTGATGCCTGGACCACGCCACCGCCGTCGCCGATGGAAACCTTGGTGGGTGTGGTCGTCGGGAACGCCTTGCTCGTGTACTTGAAAGCACCTTCGGCGGTGTTGTGTGGATCGGTGTCGGGTCCGGCGCCTGGCCCCCAGGTGTAGTAGCCGTTGCCAGCCGGTTCGATGTTGCCGGCAAGTTGCTTGCCGTCGCCTGAGCCGTAGGTGTAGCTGAAGACGGAGTTGCCGCCGGTGGCATTGATGTCCTTGGCCTTCTTGGTGATCAGCAACTGGTCACCGGCATTGTTGAAGTTGATCTGCTCCATCTTGATGCCAGCGGGCATCGACGGCTGCCAACTCGCTGTGGGCTTCACAGCGGCGGTTGGTGATGCGGCTGTGTACGGCAGGCTCGTCTTCGCCCATTGGTAAATGGATCCGCCGCTGGCGCTCTGCGCGATGTAGACGTTGCCGTTGAAAACTGTCGGGCTCATCAGCGCACCGGGGACGCCGTCGTAGGTGATCTTCGTGACACCCGGCGTTCGCGCCTTCGAGATCTGGAAGAGTTGTTCGGCCTTCTCACCCTGCGAGTCACCCGCAACTGTGTACTGGCCGAGTGCCAGGCCAGTCGAAATCTGGGTCGTGAAGGAACCGTCTGCCGATGCCTTCACCTCCGTCTTGAAGAGGGCCTTGCCCTGACTGGTGCTGCCCGCATAGAACTGAAGTCGCACGTCTTGGTTTGCGTCGAACTTGGCCCCAGTGATGAAGAACGGAACAGCCACCTTGGGGTTCGCACCTGGGTTGCTCTTGCCATCCTGAGATACCACAAGAGTCGCGTCGCTTGGCTTACTTGCCGTGGCGTTCTGACTTGTGGTCGAACAACCAGCCAGACCTGCGACAAGTGCTACAGATGCCGCTGCGGCAAGGACAGATGATTTCCAGAGAGTTCGGGTCACCCGCGGAACGATATTGTCTTCGAACAGGATTCGCCCGTCGACGATCGCCCAATGGCATCAACTGCTGGCCTTCGCGAAGTGGCCAATCAGTTTCTTGGCGGCATCCCATGAAGAATGATCTGCCCGACGTGGAGACGTTGTGCCTCGTCATCGGAGCCAAACCCAACATTGATGGTGGTTTGGGCAGGTCCGCCGATGTCTTCAACTTCGATGTTGCGCCCGTTGATCCGAACAAGCAGGCTATGCCGCCGGTAGCGCAGGGTGAACTCAAGGACGCCGAACTCCTCCGGCCACAACGGGTCAAACCAGAGTGCGCCGGCCCGAACTTCAATGCCACCAAAACAGCGCTGAACCATGTCAATCGCCCCGGCCATACCAGCGAGGTGGATCCCTTCACTGGTAGTTCCGGCCTGCGCAATTTCCAAGTCCGCGCGCAAAGTCCGGTCGAGGAATCCGATCGCGTCGGCTCGTTGGCTTCGAGCCAGGACCCAGGCGTGGACAAGCGTGCTCAACGTTGAACCGTGAGACGTC
>JAOAUD010000045.1:0-24808 GCA_030157755.1 Candidatus Nanopelagicales bacterium | reverse complement strand
TCAAGCTCGTTGGCTGACAGCAAGTAAGGCAACATCAGGACATCCGCTTGTTTGGATGCCTGATAGTTGTTCACGCTGTCGTGTTCGGCTTCCATGATTCGGTCGAGCCGCGACACGTCGCCGTGCCGTTCGCTAAGGCCATCCCAATCGAGCTCAGCGAGCTCCTCGTAGCCTTCGAACTGGCTGATGACCTCGGCACCCGTTTCGGGGTCGACGTGGAATGGAATGAACATCTGCTCACTGATGTCCGACCACCGGACCATCTCTTCGTCTGCAATCGACAACTTGCCGACGATCTCAGCGCGCCGTGGTTCCGGGAGTTCATTGAGCACCTGAAGGGCCGCTCGCATCAGCCACACCGTCATCAGGTTGGTGTAGGCGTTGTTGTCGATCCCTGGCTCGTCTGCACCCGGGTAGCCGGTGTGGAACTCATCCGGGCCGATGACACCGTTAATCACGAAGCGGCCCTTGTCTTCATCAAACGTCGTCAGGCTCGCAAAGCAACGGGTGATTTCGAGGAGGATTTCGGCACCCTCCTGCTCGAGGAACACGAAGTCACCACTGACCTCGAAGTACTGCATCACGTTGTACGCAATTGCCAGCCCAACGTGTCGCTGCAGGTGTGTGACGTCAGGTAGCCATCTACCTGAGTCTGGGTTCAAGTGGACTTTCGGAGTCTGTTCGGCACCGTCACTGCCTGACTGCCATGGGAACAGCGCGCCATCGAGTCCAGCGTCCACTGCGGCCGCGCGAGCGGCGTCAAGCCTGCGTACGCGGTAGCGCAACAGTGAGCGGCATACCCATGGAAGGCGAAGGTTGAGAATCGGGAAGATGAAGAGCTCATCCCAGAAGATGTGGCCGCGGTAGGCCTCGCCGTGCAGACCTCGCGCCGGTACACCCGCGTCCAGATTTCCGGCTCCGACGCCGTACATCGAGATGATCAAGTGGTACGCGTAGAGGCGCAGCGTGGCAACGTCAACTTGCCCATCGGGATCGAGCTCGATGTGGAATCGCTGCCACAACCTCCGCCACGCCAGCTCATGACTGTCGATCAAGTCGTCAATCGGGCCGGTTGTTGAAAGAGCCGCAAGTGCCGCCTCTTCGGGTGAGGCGATGGCGGCATCGCGACTCGTCATGAGGGCCGCGACTTTGTCGGCCACAATTTCTTCACCCTGCGTCACCTGGAGGACTGCGAGGTGCCCGACCCAGTCTCCGTCGATGGCTTGGGTGATGTGCACTCGGTCAGATCCCAGCGGACCAGCGCTGTCATGCAAGCTCAGGCGGACAGCTGTGGCAATGCGGGTCTTCGACTGGACCGTTTCGACGATCGCCAGTGCAACGTCACCGACATGCCGCAGTTCCTCAACCTGCAGATGTACCGAGCTCAACTGCCGATAACGAGGTACACCAAAGTTCTTCACGCCAGCGTCGATGCCCGAGCGGATGCGAAGTTCGCCTGACCAGTTCTCCGGGACAATCACCGTTTGCAGCGCGGCGAACTCATGCTGTTCCAGATGCATGAATCTGCGCTGCTTGACCGCAGTAATGCGCCCTGCCGAGTCCTGGATCCGGAAGTGACGAACAAGGATCCCCGAGCGCAAGTCCAGTTCGTGCCGGTTCTCCAGCACCTCAACCGCGGGGTCACCCAGCCACGGCGAATCCTGGGCCGCAAGCGTGAAGGGAAGCCAATTGGGAACGTTGACAAGACTCTCGTCCTCAGTGATCCGATCACTTACCTGGCTGGGCAGCCGGTTGTAGAGCCCAGCGACGTAGGTGCCTGGATAGTGAGTGTCATCCGCATTGCACTCCGGCAGTGCTCCACGCGTGGCCCACCGGCCATTTCCCACGGTGCACAGAGCCTCCCGCTGACCTTCAACTACTCCCTCGCCCTCACCGAAGTTGATGGCCCATCCATCACCGGGATTTGGTGCGACTAGGAGTTCTTCAGAGTCTGACGGCGGCGGCATAGAACAAACTCTAGGGCAGAAATGCCGATGTTCTCGCGGCGTCCTTGAGCGCAAAGTCTGGGTGACTCTTGGCAAAGCCGTGGATCGGTACACGCCATTTGTTTACCGACCGACTCCTAGCCTGTGCTGCAGACGAATCCGTCCACGAATACCCACCACATCGAAGATCTAGGAAGGACAGGCCCCAGTGGGAATCAAGCCCCGCAAGTCCCTCACCACAGTTGCAGCCGCCACAGCAATCGTCGGAGCAGCACTTGTAGCGCCGATAACGACGAGCGCAGCGCAGGCTGCAACCGGCGACGCTTCGCCCGCACCTCGTGCCGCCACTTGCTCGAGTGGGCTGTTGCCAGCCGAGGTCCTCGGGAAGTCCGGAACCTTAAAAGCGGGCGCGCCAACTGGTATGTGGTTCTGGCATGACGGCTCGAGGTACCACCTGCGAGCCACTCACGATCAGCTCAAGCCTGCTTCAGCGTCGACTCCCGAAGGCACCAAGACCGGTGCCCGCAAGATCTTCCGTGGTTCCATAACCTCAACCGGCAAGATCAGTTCGGTTCGTGGTGTCAAGCTTGAAGGCTCCGATTCGTTTGCTGTATCTCGACCCAGCCGAAAGAAGATCACATTTCGGTTCGCCAACTACTCGCGAATTGACGGGCTCAGCTTCAAAGCAAGCTGCAAGAAGTCGGTCACGTTGAAGGCATCTGTCGATGGAACCCCGGTCCAGATCAACATCGGCAAAGACCCGCTCGTGGTCCCAGCCGAGAATCGTGCAGGGACAAGCTCCTACCAGGTGGTGTCCAGTGCGCCCTCTCCAGTTGGCTGCCCGAGCGGTCGCCTCCCTGAGTCGGTCATCGGCTCAAACGGCGAGGTTCGCAACCGGCCAGCGGGTGCATGGCTATGGCATGACGGCAGCGGATTCCAATTCCGGGTCACCCATGATCAGCACGAAACAGATGGGCGTGGTGCCCGCAAGATCTTCCGCGGCTCCATCACCACGACCGCGAAGTTCTCCGATGTGCGATTGGTCAAGCTCGAAGCAAACGATCAGCTGTTCGTGCGCCGACCAACGCCAAACGTCATCACCTTTGAATTGCACAACTACACCGGCGTTGACGGCCTTCGGTTCAAGGCTGGTTGCGGCAACGTGACGCTCAATGTCAGCGTCGACGGTGCACCAGCGCAGATTCACCTTGGCAAGACACCGACCGACGTGCCGTTGCCAGCTCCACCGGCGACTGAGTCCACCTTTGTGGTGACGCGCTCGGCCTAGCGCGTCGTGCGCTCAAGGCAGTAGCGCTGGCGCGGGCAGCAGGCTAGTCCTGTTGTCTGCGCCAGCGAATGCCTGATTCGACGAATTCATCGATCTCGCCATCAAGCACGGCGGCAGTGTTTCCGGTCTCTTGTTCGGTGCGCAGGTCCTTTACCATCTGATACGGATGCAGAACGTACGAGCGCATCTGATTGCCCCAGGAACCGCTCGTGTCTCCCTTGAGGGCATTGATCTTTGCTTGCTCCTCCAACCGCTTTCGATCGAGTAACTTCGCCTGCAGAACGGCCATCGCACTTGCCTTATTTTGGAGTTGCGATCGTTCGTTCTGACATGACACGACGATGCCGGTTGGAATGTGAGTCAAGCGAACAGCAGAGTCCGTCGTGTTAACGCCCTGGCCGCCTGGGCCGCTGGACCGATACACGTCAACGCGGATTTCGTCTTCCGGAATTTCGATGTGATCAGTCTGTTCAACGACGGGGATAACCTCAACGCCGGCGAACGAAGTCTGGCGTCGCCCTTGGTTGTCGAACGGTGAGATTCGCACCAGGCGATGAGTGCCCTGCTCCACAGACAGCGTGCCGTACGCATACGGTGCCTTCACCGCGAAGGTTGCCGACTTAATCCCCGCCTCTTCAGCATAGGAAATGTCGTACACCTGAACTGGCCAACCGTGGCGCTCGCAGTAGCGCGTGTACATCCGCATGAGCATCTCAGCCCAGTCAGCGGCGTCCACGCCCCCCGCTTCTGAACGGATCGTCATCAGCGCCTCGCGCGCATCGTATTCGCCGCTAAGAAGGGTGCGGACTTCCATCTCAGCAACTTCGCGAGCGACCGATTCGAGTTCGACACCCGCCTCAGCCAGCATTTCCTCGTCACCTTCAACTTCGGCAAGTTCGAACATGACAGGCAGGTCATCAACTCGCACGCGAAGTGCAGCGACCCTGCGGATCTCTCCCTGCACAAACGACAGGCGACTTGTCACGGCCTGGGCCCGCTCCTGGTCATCCCATAGATCAGGGGCCGAGGCCTGCTTCTCCAACTCGGTGACTTCCACCTCAAGCTTCGGCACATCGAGGACGGACTCAACGCTGGCGAGTGTTGAGGTCAACTCCTTGAGCTGTTCGGCAACTTCCAATGACGGCACAAATACAGAGCTTAGGTCACGCCGGAATTGCCCACGCGATCAACGCAGTGGCGACGTCGCTGCGGCGTCTGCGGCAACCTCAACGGTCGGCTCAATTCCGAAGTGCTTGGCAAATGGCAACTGCGCCTTCGACCGGAGTCTCACCCTGACTGCGTTGCGGTTGCAGCTGAAATCGGCCAACTGTGGTGCGGTCGCGCGTGAATCCTCGGAGGCCTGCTCTATTCGCCGAGTGACGACTGACCTGGCAGTTCTGCAGTCAAGTGGAAGTGATTCGATCTTTCGCGCGGTGTAAAGCGTGCCTAGGTCGGCCGACTGAGCTGCTGCCAGCGCTGCGGCATCCGCGTGAGACACGAGGGCGCGGCGATGGCTGAACAAGACAGCGGCATCTGTGCCGACGGCGATGAGTCCCGCAACCACCGGCACTAGGCCGAGTACCAGAACCATGATCGTGCCTTCGTCCGCGTTGCGCCTACGGCGGATCCACCGGATCACGTGACTACCCCCGCCGATAGATATCAACGCGCGTTTGGTGAATAGCACTGACCGGAATCACCGATCGACCGTCACCAAACGGCGAAAATGGAATTGGCACCTCGGTTCGAACCTCGACTCGAATCCCCGAGCCCGGCGCAAGACAGGTTCCATCTACACACGCGATCGACAGGTTCGGTTCGGGTAATCCGTGATCCGCCAGTGCAATTCGTGCGGCCGACCGTGCGCGCGCAGACGCAGCCGACGTCGTGTCTGCAGTGACGTAGGCACGTCCGGCTTCGCGGGCCGCGGTCACGGCTGCGTACGTGGCTGAATGCACCTTGAGAACAACCACTGCGGCATATACCAACGGCACCATGATCATTACCGCCAGCACGACGAACTCCACGACTGCCGAGCCATCGTCACGAGCTACGTCCGACCTTCGAAGTCTCGTCATCAGAAGTTGGCACCGCCATCGCCGTCCAAGGATTCGCTCAGCGCGTGCCCAGTCACGGTCAACGTCGTCGGCCCGAGCAGCCCAAACAGCGGCAGTCGCGCAGTAATCGTGACGGCAACCGTTTCGGCACCCTGACCCCGAGAACGACCGACGTCGATGTGCTCAACCGTGCCCGCAGCGATGCTGTCGGACAACGCGTTCTTCGTCCGATTCACCGCGACGAAGCGGTCGGCGTCTTGTTCGGCACCCGCACGGGCCCCCTCGGCTGCACACGCAATGAGCGTCGAGCGAACGTAGCTCGCGAGACAGATCTGCGCGACTGCCGCGAAGATCAAGATCACCAATGGAGCCACCAAGACGAACTCCATAACCGCGGACCCGCGTTGATTCAAAGCGATACGTCTCATCGTCATTTGCTGACAGAGTTGATCGCCTTGGTGAGTAGGGCGGTGAGTTGGTCGTCGGCGATCATCCAAAGTCCCGTCACGAGCCCGGCCGTCATGACAGTCACCAACACCCAACCCGGCACATCACCACGGTCTGGCTGCAACCGCCGCGATAGCACCAGGAGTATCCGAGTCAGGCGGTTGACGACGCCTGCGACAAGTGATCCGATCGCGTTCTTGATATCAACCTTGCGGCCGAGAAGAAACATGGACTTTCCTTTCCTGTAGAAGAACTACTGACTTGACCTGCAATGCGCGCTCCGCAGCCGCTACCCGGTCGCCACAACCAGCCCGAAGATCCCCGGGAATACCGCGACCACCACAACTGCAGGCAAGATCAAAAAGACGACGGGCACCAGCGCGAAGATTTCCCTTTTGCCTGCCGACTCCATGAGCTGGCGATGGCTTGCAGCGCGGGCATCGATGGCTTGCGCTCGCAGGACTTCGGCGATCGGGGTTCCGCGTTCGATGGCAACAACAATCCCGTCCACGAACCGCTGGACCGACTCTGAACCTGTTCGATGTGCCAGCGCTTCGAGGGCGTCAGTGAAGGGTCTGCCCGCGGCGACTTGGTCACAACAGGCGCGCAACTCGATCGCGAACTCCCCGCCAACTCGGTTTGCAACCCGGCTTAGTGCACTCGCCGGGGCCAACCCAGCTGCCACAGTGAAGGCGAGGAGCTCGGCGAATCCGGGCAGTTCCGAGGTGATGACCTCGATCCGACGCCTGGCTTCCTGGCTGAGGCGATAGTCGCGCAGCATTGCGCCTGCGAACGCCGCGCCCAGAGTGAAGAGAAACCAAATCGGGACTGGGATTGGTTCGTGGGCGAGCACTCTGATCAACCCGAAGGCGATCGCACCAGCAGCACCGAAACACGCCCACCTCAGTTGGTCCACCCGGAACGCATTGAGATCGATGCCTGAATTCGCTTGATCAAGTCGGCGTTGGACTGAAGCATCCGTGACGATCGAATTCAGCAGCCGTCGCAGCTGCTCGGATGACAACCACTTGCTCGACTCAGCGGGTTCTCTGGCCCAGTCGAATCCCGTGACCTGCACGTACGGCAAAACGCGTGCGTCAGGCCTGCGCGCCCTCCGACTTTGCATCACGAGCAGCAGAGTTCCGCCCGCAAACAGCGCCCCCATCACTGCACCTACCAGCAGCGCGCTCACAGCATCACGCGGACTTCATCGGGTAGCCGACCAATCCTCGTCATGAGGTAGTACGCCAAGACGCATGCACCGGCGCAGGCGACCAGGACGAACATCCCCGCCGAGGTCTGGTACGCCACAGCCGCCTCTGGCCTGGTCGACAACAGCAGGAGCACCAACCACGGCGCGGCGATCGCCAACCGCGCCCCATTGACGGTCCAGGAACGACGCGCTTCTGCCTCACCACGAAAGCGCAAGTCCTGACGCACGAAGTCGCTGAGGGTGCGGAGCATCCGCCCTAGATCGGATCCGCCGACGTCGCGGGCGGCCAGCAATGCCTCGACGATGCGGTCCGCCACCGGGTCTTGTACGTCATCTCGCAGCCGCAGAATGCAGTCAGTGAACCTGCCACTCGCGCGGTAGTCAGCCGCGAATCGGACGAACGCAGGACGCACGACTTGTGGGCCCCGCACGCCAACTGCCGCTACCGCTTCAGGCAGGGACATTCCTGCTCGCACCGCTGAGACCAGGCTGTCGATCACATCGGGCCACGCCTGTCTGCGCCGATGTGCATCGCGTTGCCGCTTTCGGTCTTCGACGATTCGCGGGAGAAAGCTGCCGGCCACAGCTGCCATCACGCCAGCAATAGCCAAGCCGGTGAGCAGATACGCGAGCACACCCGCGACCAGGCCCGAAGCAGCCGAGAGCTGGTGACGACGGCGACGGGCATGGCCCGCAGCGGCACGGTTGCCCTCCCTGCCTCCTGTCTGACTCGATCGGCCGCCGGATGAGAAGGCCAGCCAGACACTGAGAACTCCGCAGCCGAGGCACAACCCGATGAGCGCACCCATCAGGCAGCTCGCGCAGAGCCGAGGATCGCTGGCAGATCAAACCCAGCCCGAACAAACCGGTGTTCATGTGGCGGAAAGCCGTCGGCGCGAACCAGTTCTGAGCCAGCCGTCACGAACATTGGGGCAAGTTCGATGACCCCATTTTCAACACGACCTGAGAGTGCTGCGACCTCACTGACGCGACGTTGGCCGGACGCAGTTGTCTCAAGATGGACCACAAGATCAACACACCCAGCGACCGTCGGAACAACGAAGTCCGCGGAGATATTCGCTCCCGCAAGCAGCGGCAGAGTGCAGAGTTTCGTGACGGCTTCCCTCGCGGAGTTGGCGTGCAGCGACGCCATCGCAGGCATTCCGGAGTTCATTGCCACCAGCAGGTCGAGTGCCTCCTGCTGTCGAACCTCACCGACAATCAAACGGGTCGGGCGCATGCGTAGCGCCTCACGGACCAGGTCGCGCAGTGTGATCTCGCCCGTACCCTCGAGGCCCGCCTGCCGAGTTTGCATCGCCACCCAATCTGGGTGATCAGCGAGCTGCAACTCGAAAGTCTCTTCGCAGGTTACAACTCGCTCACTCGCGGGAACGGCTCCCAGAAGTGCGTTGAGTGCGGTCGTCTTGCCTGCCTGTGTAGCGCCCGCTACCAGGATGTTGAGTCCGGCAACCACGGCAGCGGACAGGAAGGTCGCAAGTTGTTGGTTCATCGCACCCAACCGAACGAGGTCATCAAGTTCGCGGGCTGCGCACACATGCTTTCGAAGGTTGACTGCCCAGTGGCGTCGCGTGATGTCCGGGATGGCAACGTGCAGTCGGCTGCCGTCAGGCAACGCCGCATCGACAAACGGTGAGCTCAGATCCAGCCGCCGTCCCGAACTGCTGAGCATCCGTTCGACCAAATCGCGTACTCCCGAGTCGGTCAAGACCGTGGATGTGAGTTCACTGCGACCGTTCCTCGCCACAAACACTCGACTTGGATGATTGATCCAGATTTCCTCAATGTTCGGATCATCCAGGTAACGCTGGAGCGGACCGAATCCGGTCACCGAGTCGCCCACAGCATCGATGAGGTCCTCACGGCGCGGTGTCGCAGTCGGCATTCCAGGTGTGCCGTCCGCGCACGCAATGAGAAAGTCATCAACAACCTGCTCGACGAGTGCGCGGACGGCGTCAACCTCGGTCAGTGGATCGATCGACCGCTCCCGCAGCAATGTCCGCACGAGCGTCGAGACATGATCGATCGAATCCACATTCCCCCCAATGGTTCTGCGGGGCTCCCCCATTCACTCGCGTCGGCGACGCGAACCCCGCAACGCTGCGTGGTGCACAGCGCGGCACAGAAATTAGGGCGGGAATCTGGAGACCGTCAATTTCGGCGTCAACACGATTTGCCGCGCCGCGGCCCCCAGCAATTCACCTGGCGTAGGCGGGCGCGCACGGGGAGTTGATCTTTGCGACTTGAGATCTAGATCCAGTGAACGAGTTACAACTCTGCATTTCCGCCATTGGTTGTCACAAGATCACGCACGGTGGTCTCACATCTTGGACGCTGATGATTCAGCCGGGACATCACCATCGGGATGCGCGGAACTTGAACCCTGTTGCACCAGGGTCCGCAGAACCCGAAGAGCCACGGAAAGCGTTGCCAAGTCGTAATGGCCTGCCTCATCGATCTCGCTGAGCGTGGCGCGGGCACGTTGTTGCCCTTCCCAGTTTCGCTCTTCCCAATGCGCGATTCGACTCTCGGCAACATCATCGTCTGACGTTGAGCGCATGACTTTGCTCGTAAGCCCAGCCAGCACTGAATACAGATCACTACGCAGTGCTGCGCGCGCCAAGTTCGCCCACCGGTCACTGCGCGGAAGCGCGGAGATATGGCTCAGAAGGCCATCAATGCCGTAATGCTCGGAGACGGAAAAGTACAACTCCGCAACAGCTTCCGGCGGTTCTGAATAGCGCCTGGCGATGTCGTCAATGTCCAACAGGCTGAAGCGATCAAGCGCCATCGCAACTTCCTCCGCCAGCGGCTTGGGCGCACCCAGAGAAACGAAGTACTCCGCCTTTTCGGTGAATCGACTTCGCTCCGAACCAACCAACAATCGCTGGGCAACCGACGCCAAGTGCTCGACGGTGGCCCCAAATCGATTGATTTCGCCAGCGACGTCGACCGTGCCCCCACGCAGTGCCAGCACCCAGCGAGTCGCTCGGTCAAGGAGGCGGCGAACTTCCAGATGCAATGCGGCCTGCGCACCAGTCGGTACAACCCCGTCAAGATCCGAAATCTGCTGCCACACGGATCGCAGACCAAAGACCTCGCGGGCCACCGTGTAAGCCCGAGCGACCTCCACGGGCGATGCGCCCGATTCCTCAATGGCGCGGTGGACAAACGTGATTCCACCCGAATCAATCATGTCGTTAGCGACAAGCGTGGAGATGATCTGGGTACGCAGTGGGTGCTTCTCCAGCCAAGCGCCGTACCGCTGGACCACCTGCGGCGGGAAGTAGTCCCGCAGCACCGAGTCGAACCACTTCTCTTGCGCCAATCCCGATGTGCTCAAGTCAGTCGTTAGCGCGATCTTCGCGTACGACAGCAGCACACAGAGTTCGGGAGACGAGAGGCCTTTGCCCTCGGCGAGGAGCTCGCCGATCTCGTGATCCGACGGCAGTACTTCAAGGGCACGATCCAGCATTCCGCGTTCTTCCAGGGATTGCATCAACCGTTGGTGAACCGGCAAGAGTGCAGGCGCTTGCGCCCGGGCGTATCCGAGCACTTGATTCTGCAGATAGTTGTCGAGGAGCACATGATCAGAAACGTCATCAGTCATCGCGCCCAACAACTCGTTGCGCTGCTTCACCGTGAGGTCGCCGTCGGCTACCACTGTGTCTAGCAGGATCTTGATGTTGACCTCGTGGTCTGAGCAGTCCACACCGGCCGAGTTGTCGATCGCGTCGGTATTGAGCTGGACACCGCAGCGAGCAGCCTCGATCCGCCCGGCCTGGGTCAGCCCGAGGTTTCCCCCTTCACCAACCACCCGGCACCGCAGATCTCGACCATTAACTCGAACCGCATCATTCGCTTTGTCACCGACGTCGGCATTCGATTGCCCGGCGGCCTTTACGTAGGTGCCAATCCCCCCGTTCCACAACAAGTCAACCGGGGCCAACAAGATTGCCTGCACAACTTCACTCGGCGTCAGAGTCGCAACGCTTGGTGGAAGCCCGAGCCGCGTGCGCACCTCATCAGTGATCGGAATCGTCTTCAAATCGCGCGCGTAGACGCCACCGCCAGCACTGAGCAGATTCGCGTCATAGTCAGCCCACGACGACCTGTCGAGATCGGCAAGTCGTTGTCGCTCGTTGAACGAGGATTGCGGATCTGGGTCTGGGTCCAGGAATACATGCCTGTGATCGAACGCAGCGACGAGCCGGATCGATTCACTGAGCAACATGCCGTTGCCGAACACATCCCCACTCATGTCGCCGACTCCGACGACTGTGATCGGATCCCGCTGGGTATCGATGTCGTCCTCGCGGAAGTGTCGCTTCACCGATTCCCATGCGCCGCGAGCCGTGATGCCCATTTCCTTGTGGTCATAGCCATGGGAACCGCCCGACGCGAATGCGTCACCTAGCCAGAACCCTTGCTCTTCGGCGATCTCGTTTGCGATATCGGAGAACGATGCCGTTCCCTTGTCCGCCGCGACTACCAGGTAGGTGTCATCACCATCGAGCCGAACGGTGTCCTTCGGGGGAACCACCTCACCACCGACTCGGTTGTCGGTCAGTTCCAGCAACGCCGTGATGAACTCGCGGTAACACGCGATGCCATCCTCAATCCATTTCGTCCGGTCGGATGCGTCTCGCGGCGCCTTGACGATGAAGCCACCCTTCGCACCGACCGGAATGATCACGGCGTTCTTCACCATCTGGGCCTTCACCAGACCGAGGATCTCGGTTCGCATGTCCTCCGGCCGGTCACTCCAACGCAAGCCACCTCGAGCTACCGCACCGAAGCGCAGGTGCACCCCGGAAACCCTTGGGGAGCTCACCCAAATCTCATAGGCAGGGACTGGAGCCGGGACTCCTGGAATCTGATGTGGCGCGAGCTTGATCGCGAGTGTGCGCCGCGCATTCCCCGCATCGTCGACTTGGAACGCGTTGGTTCGCAGAGTCCCCTGCACAATCGCGTGCAACTGTCGCAGAATCCGGTCGGCGTCGAGGCTGGCAACCGCATCGATGGCCGCTCCCAACTCGGCGTCGATCGCGCTCGACTCCGACTCCCGTGTCTGCTGGTCCAAAGCAGGATCCAGCCGTGCCCGAAACAAGTGCACGAGCAGTTCGGCAATTCGACCGTTCGCCAGAATCATTCGTTCGCTGTACTGATACGAGAAGGGCGAACCAAGCTGGCGTGCGTACTGCAACCAAGAACGCAACCAAGCAACCTCGCGCCACGTCAGGCTGGTTGTTGAAACCAACGCGTTGAGTCCGTCAACTTCGGTGTCACCGCGCCAAGCCGCCAGAAATGCTTCGCAGAATCGGGCTGCCTGTTGGGGATCGAGACCCTCGGAGTTCTGAGATGGCAACTTCATCGTGACGTCATAGACCCACGCTGATTCGCCGTCCGCTCGAGTCAATTCATACGGACGTTCCTCGAGGAGGTGAGCACCCAAACTGGCAAACACAGGCAGGAGTTCGAACAGTTCAACGGACTCACCAAGTCGACACAAGGTGAAGCGATGTTCGCCCGCAGGAAGACCAAGAGCATCGTGCAATCTGACGCTGCTATCGCCAGGGGATTTGAGCGCTGCGAGGCTTGCGATGTCGGGAATCGCCTCACGCGGTGAGACGTCTTCCTTGTAGGCCTCAGGTAACGCTGCCCCGAACTGGTGAAGAAGATCCGTTGCACCCTCCTCCCCTAACTCGTGAACCAGTGCCACGGCAAAGTCGTCATCCCAGGTCTGGGTGGCATGAGCAACATCGCGGTTCAGCGCCGCTTCATCAACATCGGGAATCGCCCGACCAGACGGCATCCGGACGACAAAGTGAAGCCGCGCCAGCACTGACTCTGAAACCCATGCCACGTAGTCGACCCGGTCTGAGCCGTAGGCCCTCTCCAGAATTTCGGTGATCGCGATACGCACATCAGTCGTGTAGCGATCGCGCGGGAGATAGACGAGGACCGAAGCGAATCGACCGAAGTCGTCGTTTCGAGTGAAGACGCGGGTCTGATGGCGCTCACCAATTGCCAGTACCTTGCGGCCCAGGTCAATCAGTTGCTGCGGCGAGACCTGGAAGAGCTCGTCCCTGGGAAATGTCTCGCAGAAGTGCATGAGGTCACGGGCGTAGTGCGAACCCGGCGCGTACTTGCTCAGCTCAATCGCGCGGGCGATGGTCTGGCGAATAATCGGGACCGCAGTCGCCGAGTCGGCATACGTGGCGGCGGACAACAATCCGACGAACCGCAGTTCACCCGTCACTTTGCCTTCCGAGTCGAACTTCTTGATCCCGACGTAGTCAAGGTAGGTCGGGCGGTGCACGGTGGATCGGCGATTCGCCTTTGTGACGATCAGCAGCTTCGGCTCACGCGCCTTCTGCTGGACCTGCGGCGGTAGATGCGCGAACGACTTTCGAGTGGGCGTCTTGGATCGCAGGATCCCGAGCCCCGTTTCCGGCTTCGACACGAGGACATCGGAACCATCCTGTGAAATCTCGAGATCGTATTCCCGGTAGCCCAGGAACGTGAAGTGATCCGTCGCCAGCCAGCTGAGCAACTCAGCGGCTTCCGAGACATCCTCGGGGTCAATACCAACCGGGGGTGACTCGAGAAGCTCCGCGCTCAATAGTGCGGCCCGATCTCGCATCACTGGCCAGTCTTCAAGTGCTGCCCGCACGTCAGCAAGCACTGCCTTGATCATCGACTCCAACGCGAGCACTACGTCGGTTTCGGACTCACGATCAATCTCGATATGCACCCACGATTCAGTGCCATGGTCCGTTTCGACGATGGGATGAATGACGAGCGCCAAGGTTCGACCGGCCTCATTGAGTGCGGCAGAAACCGAGTCGACGATGAACGGCTGGTCCTCGGTGACGATCTCGACAACCGTGTGCTCGCACGACCAGCCGTCCGCAGCGACTGTGGGTGTGAAGATCCTGATCGCCGGAGTACCACGCTGTCGGCCTTCGGCGAGCGCGCGTTGACTCACAACGGCACCGATGAGATCGACAGGGTCCCGCAGGACGAGATCATCGACCGAGCTATTCGCGTAATACCGGTACACGAGGCTGGGCAATTCAGGGATCGAAGCGATCAACTGCTGACACTGCGTGTTCTGCAGTGCGGCGTCAATCAGCTTCGCTACGGCTGGGTCAGCGACTTCAGTGCGCTCCACACCTTCAGGCTAGTCCGCAGGCCTCGTCGAAGGTTCGACTACATCGGCTGCTTCACCCTTCGGGTCATCCATCAGGCCAGCAAGGGCAGTGTTCCGGCATGCTGTGTGCTGAATCGCTTGTCGGAATGAATGGAGTATCGGGTGTCCAAGAAGATCAGCGGTGAACTGCATTTCGATGCAGATCCAGCAACGGTGTACGCGATGGTCAGCGACCAGGCCTACGTTCAGGAGAAGAACGAACGCACAGGTGGGCAAAACGTTAAGGCCGACGTCACTGATAACGGAGCAGATGGCTGCAAGATCGTCGTCAGCCGCGACCTTCCAGCGGAGATCCCGGCATTCGCCAAGAAGTTCGTGGGCGAGCAGATCTCCACTGTCCAGACAGACGAGTGGGGCCCGGCGAACGACGACGGAAGCTACTCCGCCAAGTTCCATGTCGACTTCGGCAAAGCACCCATGGTTATCGATGGAACTATGGCGATCGATACAGAGGGTGCGGGCAGCGTTCTTCGAGTGAACGCAGACGTTAAGGCATCAGTCCCATTCGTCGGGGGAAAGCTCGAAGGTGTTGCCGCGGAGCAATTCGACCGGGCGGTACGCAAGGAACAAGAAGTCGGGGCGGAATGGCTCACCCGCTAGTTCACCGAATCGTCGGCAGCTAACCGCCACCGTCTGGGGCAGCAGTTCGGTTCTCAGCCGACGTCGGCGAGGTGGTCTGGCCCAACGTGGTCGGGGTCGCGAAGTGCTTGCACGCTCGTGCGCAGGCTCGTCTCCAACACGTTGATTCGACGACCGACATCCATGAGGTTCGCGCCGATGGCTTCGAGGTCTTCCGGTCCGGGGCCTAGGACGACAACGCTTGCACCGTTCGCCCGAACCTTCTCGACTTCGCGCAAACATCGCTTGGTCACCTGCACTCGCCAGCGTCTTTCCAGCTTGGCGATGACGTGCTCGGGCCGGTCCATTGCGAAGGACACCATCGGTGCAATGACGTAGACCTCATCAAGTCCCATGGATGCGAGGAGGTCAACGGAGGTCGCCGAACATGCACCGCCGTCGACGTACTGCTGGTCACCGATCTGTACCGGCTTGAACCACGCGGGAATGGCACACGATGCCTGCACAGCCTGTGCGAGTTCGGCTGTTGGTGCTCCCGGTCGCCCAAACGCGACTCGTGTTCCGCTGTGATAGTTCATCGCGCAGATCCACAAGTTCGGGTGCGGCGACCACTCGCCGACCGGCGTAATCGCTTCAACAAGATGGCCGATCCGCGCTAACGAACCCTGCCCTTGCGGAAGGAATCCCGAAAGCACAGCAGTCGGCGGCATCTGTCGCAGCCGACGAGCGCTGGAGCGCAGGAGCTTCCCCGAGCCCGGGCCGAACAACCGAGGAACGCCGGGACGTTTTGTCGTGGCGCGTTCGTAGTCCCATGAAAAACCAGCAAGTGGGCCCTCAGTGATCGGGACGCCAAGTTGGTGGTCGCGCAACTGCCGGGGAGACACTCCGCCACCGACGAGCGACGCGAGGACCGATCCAGCCGAGGTGCCAATGATCACTTCAGCTTCCCGAGGATCAAAGCCGATGACCTCTTCAAGCGCGCACAAAGCTCCGACGCTCCACGCGGCCCCTAAGACTCCGCCGGCGCCAAGGACGAGACCGCGCTTCGGCTTCCTGGATGCCATCCGACGCTCCCTCCTCGTTCCGGCCAACTGCCGCAATTTGTTTCCAGGAGATTACGCCTTGGAGGTGCTCGACGCTCCCTTACGAGACGTAGTCCTGCTTGTGGTCTTCTTCACTGGCTTAGTAGGCGGTTTCTTGCGCGCTTCGGTACTCACCGTAGTCAACGGGACCTTCGGCCGACGCCCTACCGATCGACGAGACGGGCGAGCAGTGTCCTTGAGTTCCTCGATCGCATCGGTGATGCATTGCGCCAACACGTCCACGTCAGGCATCGCGTCGCGGTCGGCATTCAAACCGAAGTACACGCCACCGTTGTAGGACGTGAGCCCGATGCTCACGGCCTGATTCTTCGCGAGGGGAACAATTGGATAAGCGGCGAGCATCAGTGCGCCGCCGGCGTACAGCGGGAACTGAGGGCCGGGGACATTCGTGATGACGAGGTTGTAGACCCGCTTGGACAGATCACTTCCAACGCGCGCGCCCATGGCGTGCAGGGTGGGAGGTGCAAATCCGGCAAGCGCCACGATCGCCTCAGCGCCCAACATCTGGCCACTTTCCTTGTGTTGGGCCATATCGAAGGAAATCCGTTGGAGCCGAACGACGGGGTCTGGCTCCCCCACCGGCAAGTCAACGAGGAAGGCCGCGACGCGATTGCCGCCGACAGAATCCACATCGTCACGAACGCTGACCGGCACCATCGCGCGGATGACTGCCCGACTGCCCACCGATTCGCCTCGCGTCATCAGCCAAGCCCGCAACGCCCCGGCCGTGATCGCGAGCACCACGTCGTTGACGGTTCCGCCGTGTGCACGCCGAACTTCCTTAAGGTCAGACAGCTTCGCGTGGGCCGTGGCGTAGCGGCGCTGCTCACCAATCTCGGCGTTCAGCGGACTGGTTGGCGTCGAGCGCGCAACGGTCATGGCCGCAGCTGCGATGCCCACGGCGTGACGCCCCAACGAGCTTGCCGTTCGATGCAGGTCGGTCAGTCCGGTGCGAACGTTGTCGACGGCGTTGGCCGGACTCTTGACGAGGTCGCCCACTGCGCCCGCCATCAACTCGACGCCAGATGGCTCGCGGCTCGGACGCCACTCATCGCTGGAAATCTTGCGAGGTTCCGGATCTACGTCAAGAATGACCTGACCGATGTCGACTGCGCTGACGCCGTCAACCATGGCGTGGTGGGTCTTGCTCAGGATCGCGAAGCGTCCACCCTCCAAGCCCTCGACGAGGTACATCTCCCACAGCGGCCTGCTGCGATCAAGCGGACGCGACATGATGCGTCCGACAAGTTCACGAAGCTGGGCTTCGGTGCCGGGTTTCGGCAGCGCAGATCGCCGCACGTGGTAGGTAACGTCGAAGCTCTCGTCATCAACCCATACGGGGTTCGCCAGGCCTCCCGGAACCCACCGAACACGCTGACGAAAGCGCGGAACCAGGGCGATTCGGCCACGAATCAGCTTCACGAGTCTGTCGTAGTCGAAACCCTCTTCAGGCGGCTGGAAGATCGCAACGCTGCCGACATGCATGGGTGTGGTCGTCTCTTCCAGGTAGAGAAATGAGACGTCCAGAGAATTCAAACGGTCTGCCACTAGACCATCGTGACATGTCTACGGTTGCGTAGCCGCAACCCCTCACCCGCGCGGGCTTGCAGCAGTCAGGTGATAGTGGACCAAGATCAGCTCAGGTCGGCTGCGAATAATGCGTCAATCTCAAGCGCGGTTTGCTCGTAGCTGAGGTGGTGAATGCCGACGAGACCGAACGAAACGGCGGCATCCACGTTGTGTTTGAGGTCATCGACGAACGCGCAGTCGCTGGCCGGCAACCCGAGCTTGTCCAAGGTGTAGCGGAAGATCCGCTCCTCAGGTTTGCGCATGCCGACCTCGCCGGAGATCACCACAACGTCAAACATCCCGTCGAACAAGTGGTCTGGGTATGTGTTTCCCCACGAGTTACTCAGCAGGGCCGTGCGAATTCCTGCCGACTTTGCTCGACGCACCAACCCAGTCATGTCATGCGCATGGGAGAAGTGGGCGAACAGTCGCTTGAGCAATCCGTCCGGGGCTATCTGCTTGCCGACCTTCTTGGAGAGACCGGCCGCAAGGTGATGTTCGAAGTCCGGCACTTCCATCTCACCGCGTTCAAGCGCATGGACCGGGTTGACCCAACTCTCAATTTGGCCTTCCTGGCCGAGCCACTCGCGCATCACCGATGCGAACTGCGCAAGGTCGACGTCCTCGGCATCCGCCCAGGCCGCCATCGACGAATCCAAATCGGAGGTGAGAACGCCACCCCAGTCCAGGATCAAACCGCTCAGTTGTGCCACAGGCTAAGAGTGCCGCAAGCCCTAGGCAGTTGCCACCAGCGGGGATTGCAGGCCCCGCGAAAGCGTGGCCACTTCCCGGACGAACGTGGCTTTGCGGGAGTGCTCATACGGCGTCAGTCCCCGCGCAGCAGCCGCATCGACAGTCTCTCGATCTTCCCGGACGAGCACCACCTCGTGCGCCCTGGTGTGGGTCGCCACGAACCGCCTCAACTCATCCGCAGCGCCTTGGTTTCGCACGATAGGAGCGCGGACGCGATTAATGACCACATGCAACCTGGCGGCGGGCGCCAGCGAGGAGATGGCCGGCAAATGCGACAACAACCTGGCCACCGACGTCGGTTCACAGGAACTCACAGCGACCAACTCATCGGCGGCGCCCAGCGCGGTCACTGCGGCACTGTGACCACTGGAATTGATGCCAAAATCCGCGACGTCGGCTTCGAGCGCGAGGCTCCCGTCGTCAACACAACCGCCAATGTCGACGACGACCGCGTCGGTGAGACCAGCCGCCACCTGCCAAACGCGCGACATTGCGGCTGCCCTCAACTCGGACCGACGGCTGACATGCGAGATTCCGGTGAGCACCCGAAACCGGTCATCAACTTGTCGAGCAAGCCGCGCAAGCGTTCGATCATCCAGCGACCCTCGTTCAGCGTGATGACAGGCCGCAATGAGGCCAGAGCCTTCAGCTTCCAGACACAAAGACGGGCCGATCCCCGCAGAGTTGGTGTCTGCATCAGCGAGCAACACATCGGCCCCGTCCTGCGCGAGCAGTTGGGCGAGCGTGATCGCGATTGTCGTTCTTCCGGGCGCACCTGGCGGACCCCACACAGCCATCAACTGGCCGTGGTGGGCACGTTGCAGGGCACGTCGGTTAGCCAGGTGGCTGTTGGCAGGAGGTGCTGCGGCTTGGGCCACCGGACCCTGAGTGCGCGTGTGCCTCCAATGGCTGCAGATTTGCTCCACTGCCTCGGGCACTTCGCCGGATACGACCGGGACGATCGTTTCTATCCCGAGTCCTTCGAGGCGCTGAAGCTCACTGGCGTCAGCAGCCAATCCGAACATCGCAACATCGAAATCGGCCAGCTTCGCAACAACCGACGCGTCGAGGCGCGGAAAGTTGGCGTCGAGCACAACCGCGCGAACATCGGCCGCGGTGGCAACAGCTAGCAGGTCTGACACACCAACAGTTCGACGCACGTCGACGTCGGGCAAGGCGGACACAACGTTCGCGATGACCTCGGCTTCCCACCCTGACTGACCAAGGGCCAGGAGCATGACCGGTCGCGGGGAACTCATGCGGCACCTACCGGAACTCGAACCAGATCCAGGACGCCCGTGCGCGCCGCCGTCACGATTGCCGCAGCTTGGTCGGCACGAACATCGAGGACAACTGCGAGCTCGCCACGCGCCGTGTCGACATCGGTCGACAACTGCGAGACCAAGACATTCGTGAGCACGAGGCGACTGGACCCACCTGCGGTGGCTGCATCGCGAGGACTTGAATAGACGTCGACTCGGTCGCCATGCGCGAGGTCGGTTGGCGCATGCACCGGTTCGACGGGCACGGTGATCAGCCGGGTGTCGACGTCGCCGGCAGCGACGGCTGACAGGGCGACGAGTTCGTCCTTGCCGATTGCCCGACTCGTGCGCCGCCCAAGAACCGAGGTCTGCGCAGAACTGAGGTACCGCCCCGCCTGGTCCATTGCCACAGCAACTTCGGCGAGGTCATCAGAAGTTACGACCGTCCCGGCGGCCAGGTCGCGCGTAGCGGACCACACCATGACGCGATCGTCAGCTGCGCCGACGATCAGTGCACCCATCACCACCGATGCAACGATGAGCGCGCAGCCAACGACGAACTTCGGCTGGCGCCACGTCGATTGAATCTGCACTCTTCGGGCCGTTGGCGAACTCAGGTTCGAACTATCTGCCGCGCCCTCCTGCGGGCGCGCTGCGGTAAGACCGTTCATGGTGAAACCCCCCGTTTGTCCATGACGAAGCCACGAATGTTGATGTTGATCGCGCCATGGGGCAAATTCGTTGTCCACAGATCGGACGCTCCTGCGACCAAAGGAGGATGCAGACGTGTCAGTATCTGAACCGATGAGTCCGAGATTCCTCACGCTCGCTGATGTCGCCGAAACTCTCAATATCTCGGCGGCTCAAACGTATGCATTGGTTCGCAGTGGTGAACTTCGCGCGATCAAGGTCGGTGGGCGCGGGCAGTGGCGGGTTGAAGCGAGCGAACTTGAGAAATACATCTCATCGGCCTACGAACAAACTGCGCAGTTCGTGTCGTCACATCCATTCGGACGCGACGACGCGGATCAGGAACCCGAGTGACCGCTGACGACCCTGATAACCGACGAATAGGGAATGCTCACGACGTGCTGGGGTGAACCGCCGTGGCTCACGCGGCCGTCGAAATAGTCACTGGCGGCCAGGACGATCTCAACCTCGATCGGATGCCCGAGCGTTCGATGGACAACCACGGGCCGACCGAGTGATCCGAGTTGGCGCAGAGCTGATGACCATGTCCGGCGCGACCCACCCCGAGACTGACCGGTTGGCAAAGGCTGTGTCGTCGAACTAGCTATCGATTGAATCCAGAAGGAATTCACGATCACTGTCTGATGGTCGATGCCAATCGCGCACCAGCCTTCACCAACGTCCTTGAGTTCACCGCTGACGGTGTTCGTCCCAGAGGAATTGCCCAACCCGATCTCAAGGGCGACTTGCCGACCTTGTGCCGCCGACAAGCGGTCAACCCAGGTGAGACGAGCCTGAGTGACGGCAACCTCGTCCTCTATTTGCGCGTAGAAGTCCCACTCCTCATCCCCTCGAACCTGCGACGACTCATCTGCAAGCAAGCGTTCAACGACTGCGATCGGGTCCTCCTGCACGCGCCGGGACGCCGGGGCGTGGGGCATGACCCGCTGCTCACGACGACTGGATGCGGGGTCGGCGTTCGGCGACGCACTCGGAGCTTGATCTCTGTCCACAGATCAAGCGTAAGTGCTTGCATTTCCGCACATCGTGACGTTTCATAAACCAACGTTAAACAATGCAAACATAAGCAAACAGACATATTCGGGGGATAAAATGCCATCAACATCAGGCTTCGACCACCTGTTCGCACTGGGAATCAGCGCAATATTCGGCATCTACCTGTTGCGCTGTGTCGCGGGAGCGTTGCTCTTCGCCTGTGCACAACTGCCGACTCGGTGGAGCGCAGTTGCGAGTACGTGCTCCGTGCGCGTCACGCCCCGGTTCGCCCGTCGTATAGCTGTTCTGGTGCTGGGCCTGATGGGCATCGGCGTAGCGGCCGGCCCCACTTTTGCCACCGGTCTCCCCGACCTCGACCGAGGACCGGGACAATCGCAGGTTGCGGCGACGCCGCAACCTGCACCAGCCGCCCAGTCGAGTCCGACGGACCCGAAACAACGGAGGGTGCGTTCAGGGGACTGCCTCTGGACACTTGCCGAACAGCAACTCCCGTCGAACTCCACGGCGCAGGTCATCGACCGGCAGTGGCACAAGTGGTATCGCGTCAATAGGGACCGAATCGGAGCCAACCCCGATCTCCTCCGTACCGGAATGTGGTTGCGGGTTCCCGCCGTTCGCCCTACAACTCAACCCACCGCCCACACCCTTGCGGGCGGTGTGAAATGAGCGCTGCAATCCTGCGATCCGTTGCGGGTTCAGGCGTCCACGTCCGCCCCATCACCCGCCCAGACCACGTCGAAACCACAGCCGCACTCACGGTGGTCCCGCCGTTGGAGACGGGTCAGCAACAGGCTCTCGACCTGGAGTTTCCGGCCCCACAACCCTTCGTTCCGGTGATCGTTCACCCACCCGCTGCCTCTGGTTTGGGGGCACGCACGCTCGAGTCGTGGGAATCGACCGACGTCGCTGATGAGTTCTTCGAACGACAGCCGACAACTCGCAGCCAACTTCCGGAACCCCGCGCGTGGGCACGCCGATACGGGCAGGCATGGGTAGAGGCGGCAGTAGGTCGTCGGCCAACAAAACAACTCGGCCGCTGGTCCACTCCACAGGTGCTTCACAAGCTCCAGACTGACCGCGCGCAGGCCAGTTCGGCTCGCCCCACCCGAACCTCGCAAGCTGTGGTTCGCAGCGTTCGCGTGGATGAACCGGCCGACGGCGTCGCCGAGGTCGCCGCGGTGGTTCACACGCGCGATCGCAGTCGAGCCCTGATGCTTCGCCTGGAGGGCTGGGATGGCCGCTGGATTTGCACGTTCGCCGCACTTTTGTGAGGTTGGTTCGCCCCGCGACGGCGAAACAAACGCCAAGGCTCGGTGGGGCTTGCGCGCCGAGCCTGCGGGGCCGTGCGAGGATTTGACGGGTCATGGGTCAGTTCATTCGTCAGCTCACAGGAGTGCGCTTCGTCGCAGCCTTCTGGGTCGTGCTGTACCACTATCAACCAGCGCTCGCCACGGCCGGAGTCCTCTTTCCGCTGCTGCATGAAGTGCTCCGGGTCGGCTCTCTAGGTGTTGACCTCTTCTTCACGCTCTCCGGATTTATTCTGACCCACACGTACCTCACCAAACTCGGTCCCAAGGTGGCGGGTAAGTCCGCGGGCCACTTCCTATGGCTGCGGCTCGCCAGGATTTACCCCGTTCATTTCGTGATGTTGAACGTGGCAGGCCTCGCGGTACTCGCCGCATCCCTGGCAGGTTCGGGCGATGCGCGCGATCGCGACTGGCTAAACCCCATCTCGTACATCAAGCAGCTGCTCCTGATCCAAGAGTGGGGTCCTGATCCAAGCCGCGGGTGGAACTTCGTGGCCTGGTCGCTGTCGATGGAGTGGTTGGCGTACCTGTTCTTCCCGCTTGTCGCCCTGATCCTCTGGCGCGTGAAAGACCGGCTATCTGCCCCGGCCCTGGCCGTTGTTGCTTTCCTCTGCCTGACTCCCCTGCTGTGGATTGGGTTCACCCGCACGAACGATCCGTTCCTCACCCAAGGGTGGGCATCGTCGATTCGGGTACTGACGGAATTCATCAGCGGTGCGTTTGTGTACCTCGTGGTCCGGAAACTCACTCTCGAATCAGACCCGAGCCGCAACGTTCAACGAGTGGCACTGGTCATGAGTTGGAGCATCCCGCTGATCATCATTGTGATTTCGATCGGCCTTGGAAATATCGGTTCGCTGCAGTTCCCTGGGCTCCCGAACGAGGCCCCCCGCCTCTACGTGATCATCGTGCCGTTCCTGGTGGCATGGATTGGCGCTCTTGCACTCACGAACAGGGGGCCGACATCCTTCCTTTCCACCCGCCAATTGGTGCTCGGTGGATTCATCTCCTACTCCCTCTACATGGTCCACCTCGTGTGGTTCGGCCTGTGGCGAACCGGGATGTCCGCCGTCGGAATCACAGGCGGCCCGATCTATCTGCTCGGTGTCATTGGCCTGATCGTCATGGCCGTCGCACTTGCGTACCTGATGTGGCGCTTCGTCGAAGAACCCGCCCGCGAATGGATGCGTTCCAAGATCGGCGTCAAGAAGTTGCCGGTTGAAGAGGCCGCGATGGGCGTCGACATCGACCACACCAAGTCTGAAACCACTGACACAGGTGCAACAGCGAGCGAAGCGTCCGCAGGCGAAACCGAAGCAGAGACGACCACCCACGACGACGGTGCCGAGGCAGAGTCAGTGACTCGCCAGGCAGACACGTAAAACATGAACAGGCCGGACGGCACCCGGGTCGCATCGTTCAACATTCTTCATGGGCAGACCGTCAGTAGCGCCGCCGCCCATTCGACTGCCCACCTGCAGTCGCCGTCTGACGGGCCTCCGAGTGCCGCCGCACTTGTCGACGCCATCGGCGAAATTTCGCCGTCCGTCATCGGATTGCAAGAAGTCGACCGGAATCAAGAACGCTCGGGCCGAATCCACCAAACCCAGGTCGTCGCCGACGCGTTGGGAACAGACCAGTGGCGCTTTGTTCCCACCGTCGTCGGAACTCCCGGTGGCTCAGGGGGTTTCCGCGCCACGCAGGAACATGAGCAGGCGCACGAATTTGACTCTCCACACCCCGACTACGGAGTCTCATTGGTTTCGCGGCTGCCCGTCACGCAGTGGTACACGACCGTGTTTCCAGCCGCTCCCGTGTCGATGCCGCTCATGGTGCAGTCCGAGGGTCGACCCAAAGTCATCAAGGTTCGCGACGAACAACGTGCCGCGATCGCTGCTTGCGTGGTGACCCCGACTGGGCCGCTCACCATCGTTACCGCACACCTCTCATTCGTGCCCGGGTACAACGTGCGTCAACTGCGCCGCATCAAGAAGTGGTTTGCAGACCTTCCGCGGCCCTTGGTGTTTGTTGGTGATTTCAACCTGCCGTCGGGCGTTCCCGCGCGCGTGATGCGCATGACTCCGCTGATTCGAGAGCCAACGTTCCCCAGTTACCGGCCACGAATCCAGTTCGACCACATCTTGGTCGACGGGTTCAACTACCCACAATTATCTGCGGCTGGCGAAACGGCAAAGGTTTGGCAGCTACCGGTCAGTGATCACTGCGCGGTCAGCGTGGATATCGATCTCAACGCGGGTCGGCCTCGTCCGAGAAACTGACTTCCGAGATATCCGGCAGGTCGCAGAACCGCACCACCTCCGAAGTGCGAACGTAGACAAACAC
>JAOAUD010000044.1 GCA_030157755.1 Candidatus Nanopelagicales bacterium | reverse complement strand
ATAAATGTCAGCGCGGTGATCAACTCCCTTCGCACCCTCGACTTGTTCGGGAGCCATGTAGTGCATCGTGCCCATGGTTTGTTGAGTGCCAGTGAGCGACGTGTCGAATTCCTTGCCCAGGATCTTGGCCAGCCCGAAGTCGGCAATCTTCACCCGGCCCTTTTTGTCGAGCAGCACGTTCTCGGGCTTGATGTCACGGTGAACGATGCCCTCGTCGTGAGCGAACTGCAAGGCATCGCAAATTTGCGGCACGATCTTGATCGCCTGTTCCGGCCCCAGTTCGCCCGATCGCATCGCCTGGCGAAGGTTGACGCCGTCGATGTACTCCATGACGAAGTAGAACTGCCCTTCGGCCCGGCCGAAGTCGTACACGCCGACGATATTCGGGTGGTTCAAAGAAGCCGCTGACTGAGCTTCGCGCCGGAAACGTGATTGGAAAGCGGGATCCTTGGCGAGGTCCGGGCGCAGAATCTTGACGGCAACACGTCGGCCAAGCCGAAGGTCGCGTCCCTCCAGGACCTCGGCCATACCTCCGCGGCCAAGGGGCTCACCGAGTTCGTATCGGTCGCCGAGTCGACGCGTTTCGCTCACAACTGCTCCTTTTCGTCAGGCTCCATCATGCCTGCCGATCGTCATTGATTGTTCAGGACGGCTTCGATGACACTCTTGGCGATCGGTGCCCCGAGGCCATTTCCACTGATTTCTGACTTTCCACCAGCGTTTTCGATGCAGACGGCAACAGCGACCTTTGGATTGTCGGCCGGGGCAACGGCTACGAACCATGCCACGGCCGGACGTCCCGGACCTGTTTCCGCTGTACCGGTCTTGCCACCAACCTTTATGCCACCAATTTGTGCGTTCGATCCGGTGCCATTCTCCACGACATCGACCATCATGTTCAGTTCGGCTTTGGCATTCGTGGGACTCATCGCAGTTGCGAACTGTGATGGTGACGCCGTCTGGACAATCTGAAGATCTGCCCCGCGAATCTCCTTCACGAGGTAGGGATTCATGGTGATCCCGTTATTGCCGATGGCCGCGCCGACCATTGCCATCTGCAGCGTGCTGGCCGTGACATCGAACTGACCGATCGCGCTCATCGCCGTCTGGGCAGCATCGAGGCCCGTGGGGTACCTGCTGGCTGCCGAGCGCATGGGGACGGTGAAGCTCTTGTTGAATCCGAACTTTTCTGCCTGTGCCCGGATCGCGTCCTGCCCAAGCTGGTTGCCGAGCCAGGCGAAGGCGCTGTTGCAGCTGACTGCCAGTGCGTTCGTCAAAGTGGTCTTGCCGCCGGGACCGCAGGCGGTGCCCTGCCAGTTCTTCAGATTCACACTCGTCTGCGGGAGCCGGTAGGAGGCGGGTCCGGGGACAACGGTGCTTGGCGTGAACCTGCCGGACTCCAGCGCAGCTGCCGTCGTCACGAGCTTGAACGTGGATCCGGGTGGCGGAGTTGAAACCAGCGGGCGGTTGAGCAACGGCTTGTTCGGGTCGGCCTCGAGCTTCTCGTACGCCTTCTGACTTGCCTGCAGGTCGTGCGTCGACAACAGGTTCGGGTCGTAGGAGGGGGCCGAAGCCATCGCGAGGATTGCGCCCGTGGACGGATCCAACGCCGTCACACTTCCAACCTTGCCACTTAGTCCGCTGTAAGCGGCCTTCTGGGCGGCGTCGTTGAGGGTCAGACCGACAGCTCCGCCCTTTGAGTCGCGGCCACTTAGAAGCTGCTGCAGCCGATCGACGAGGAACAGATCGCTGGTACCCGACAACACGTCATTTTCGGTCCGCTCGATCCCGGTCGCGCCGTACAACGCCGAGTAGAAACCGGTCGCCGGCGCGTACAGCGGTCCAGCCGAGTAACGCCGTAGGTACTTGTACTGGTCATCAGTCGGGATCGAGCGCGCCACGGGATCGCTGCCGACGAGAATCGGCCCGCGTTCACGGTCGTATTCCTCAAGCACTGTGCGCTGGTTACCGGGACGATCACGCGTCTCGTTCGCAAGGAACACCTGCTGAACGTTTATGTTGATCATGAGGGCAAGAACGAGCAGACCGAGGATTAGTCCAACGCGGCGGATCGCATGGTTCATCCGAGGCCACCTGTTGGGTCGATCGTTCCATCAGGCAGTGGGCGGCGCGCACGGTCTGAGATACGCATAAGCAAGGCGATCATCATCCAGTTTGCGACCAGCGCAGAACCGCCGTAGCTCAGGAACGGTGTGGTGAGACCGGTCAGCGGGATGAGCCGCGTTACGCCACCGATGACCACAAACAACTGAAGGCCGATGACGGTCGCGAAGCCAACCGCGAGGAGTTTGCCGAACGGATCGCGCACTGCGATCGCTGTCCGTAAGCCGCGCTCGATGATGATTCCGTAGACCGTCAGGATCGCCATCAGACCGGTGACGCCGAGTTCCTCGCCAAGCGCCGCGGTGATGAAGTCAGTCTTGGCGAATGGAACGAACTGCGGATATCCCTGGCCCCAGCCAGTTCCGAGCATCCCGCCGTTTGCCAGACCGAACAGTGACTGCGCGATTTGGTAACCCTGGTCGCTGGCGTAGGTCCAGGTGTCGAGCCAGACCTCGACCCGAAGTCGAACGTGGCCGAATGCGAAGTAGCCCAGAATCGCGCCTACGACGAACAGGATCGCGCCGATGACCAGCCAACTGCGCCGCTGAGTTGAGACGTACAGCAGGACAACGAATAGCCCGAAGAACATCAACGCGGTACCCAAATCGCGCTGGAAGACGAGAACAGCCATGCTCACGCCCCACGCGACCAGGATCGGTCCGAGGTCGCGGCCGCGAGGGATTCCGAGACCCAGAACCTTGCGACGGACTAGCGCGAGCGAGTCGCGGGTGACGACGAGGTATCCGGCGAAGAAGATCGTCAACATGATCTTCGCGAGTTCGGATGGCTGGAACGACAGCGGGCCAAGCCGGATCCACAGGTTCGCGCCGTTGACCGTCGTGCCAAGACCAGGGATCAGCGGTGACAGCAGGAGAAGAACACCAAGAACCATCGCGGTGTAGGTGTACTTCTGTAGGCGGCGGTGGTCATGGACAAAGAACAGAATCGCCACGAACAATGCGAGTGCCAGGGCCGTCCACGTTAGTTGCGGTACGACGTCAGGGCTTGGTGTCCCAATCTCCTGCCGGGCAGCACGTTGTTCATCGGCGAGGTCGAGCCGGTGGATCATCGCCAATCCCAACAAGTTCAACAGGGCGGCGGCGGGAAGTAGGAATGGGTCGGCATAGGGAGCCAGGTAGCGAACCGCCAAGTGGGCCCCACCGAGTAGCACGATGAAGACAGCGCCCACGGCAAGGAAGTTCGGCGGGAGATCGCCCAAGACGGCGAGGTCCACGTTTGCGTAGGCGAACATGCCGATGATGAGTGCTAGCGCGAGCAGCCCGAGTTCGACGTTCCGGCGATTCGGGACGTGAACTGCGGTGTCTTCGGTTTCTGCCAGCGGTTCGGGCGCTGCAGTTGGCGCACTCATGGCGCACCTCCGCTGGCGGGCGTGGTTGTAGGTGATGGACAACCAGGTGTCTTCGGCACTGCCGCACACTGGGCAGCTTGCGCTTCCAAGGTCGCGACGATGTTGCGCGCGGATTCAAGGTTTCCGGCCTGAATGGTCTTGTTGATTTCGTCTTGGGAATACGTGGGAAGTTGGCTTACCGAAGTTGTGCTTGTCTGGATCGCCTTGGAGAAACCGTTCGGTCCGAATCCATCCTTGATTCCTTGATAGATACCGATCTTCCCGTTCACATTTCCGACGTAGTACTGGTTGTGCGCCCACCCCCAGAAGCCAACGAGTGCAATCAGGACGATCGCGACTGCACTCAGTGAGATGACAAGTGGCCCAAGTCGACGTTTGCGCTTCGGCGGCTTCGTCGCCGGGACTGCCTCCGCTCCCGCCCCACTTGTGGCGGGGCTGGGCGTTTCTGCAGGTGCTGTCCTGTCGGGATCAGGCTGGGAATCCGCCGGAAAGTCGATACCGGGGAGTCGGTCGCGATTGCGCAATTCCGCTGCTGCCCCGACTACCACGGGCATCGCCGTGCTCGGGGTTTCTGCCGGAGCCGGTTCAGGATCCGCGACGAGGTCAGCAACAACACACGTCACGTTGTCGGGTGCTCCGGCTTCGAGTGCACGTTCGACTAATCGAGTAACCGTGCCGGTCGGATCTCCCGACGTCAGCAACTCCTGCAGCTCCCCGGGCTTGAGGACGCCGGACAGTCCATCGCTGCACAGCAGGAAGCGGTCGCCCGCTTTGACTTCGCGCATTGAGAGGTCAGGTTCCACGTGGTGAACGCCGTCGAGCGCCTTGATAAGCAGGTTGCGCTTCTCATGTACTGCTGCTTCGTCTTGGGTGATGCGCCCTGCGTCGACCAATGTCTGGACAAACGTATGGTCCTTGGTTAGTTGTTGCAGTTGGCCATCTCGCAACAGGTACGCGCGCGAATCGCCAACGTGCGCCAGCGCAACTCGGTCACCTTCCCAGCTCAGGGCGGTGACGGTTGTACCCATTCCGGCGAAGTCCGGTGAATCGCCGATTACTCGGCTCAGTTCGTCGTGTGCTTGATCGATCGCATCGGCTAATGCCGTGAGGACTTCGTCGCCGGGGGGTTCGCGATCAAGTTCCGCAAACGTAGCGACAGCCGTCGCACTTGCCAACTCCCCGGCCGCATGCCCGCCCATCCCGTCGGCAACGACGAGCATGTGCCCGCCGGCGTACCCGGAGTCCTCGTTTCCTTGGCGAACCAAACCAATATCCGAACGAGCCGCATAACGAAGTCGCAGCCGAACAGTGCCCTCGCCCGAAGGCGGGGGCACGGCGGCTGGTTGTTCGTTCGTCGTCATTGGTGTGTCTATTTCCGCAGCTCAAAGATTGTTCGGCCGACCCGCAGCGGTGCCCCAGGTTCCAACAGCGTTGGACCGGTAATCCGATTCCGTTCGATCCAGGTGCCGTTCGTGCTGCCGACATCCTCGACAATCCAACGGCCTTCAGTTTGGTAAAGCCGCGCATGGTGGCTCGAGGCGTAGTCGTCATCGACAACGAGGGTGTTGTCCGCTGCCCGTCCGATCGTGACCGGAGCACTCCCGAGCGGCAGAACCGTTCCCTGCAACGAACCTTGCGTGACCACCAGGTTCCGCGGCCTGATCCGACCTGAACGAGCGGGTTTGCGCCCAGTTCGCATCGGCGCGGTGGCAATCGCCGCCGTGTCGGGCGCCTGCAGATCCCGACGCAACGCGCTCACCGTGATCAGCACGAAGCACCAGAGAAGGGCGAGAAACCCAAAGCGCAGCAGAGTTAGCGCGAGCTCGCTCATGTGCCACTCCGAAACGTCAGACTCGTCGAGCCCAGCCGGATGACTGAGCCGTCTCTGAGCACCTTCTCAGAAACTTGAACGCCATCCACGTAGGTTCCGTTAGTTGATCCGAGATCGCGAAGAACCGCATCCGTACCGATCACGATGTCGCAGTGGTGGCGGGAGACTCCCGGATCATCGATCCGAATGTCCGCATCGGCTCCACGGCCAAGTCGAGTGGTGCCTCGACCGATCGCATACTCGCCGCCCGCCGCGATCAACGTGGCTCCCGGAACCTGCCCGCCTCGAGCCCGAGCGGTCACTGCGGCCTTCGCCTCGCTGGTAATCCGGAAGACGCCAGTGTCGAGGACGTCGTCAAGCTGCAGATGGACGCTAACCGGCCCGAGGAACGTGTACCGCTGCTCTTCGGCGTACTCCCGGGCAAGTCCCGCGAGTTCGCTTTGCAGGGTTTCGGCGTAGACAGCCAGGCGGTCGAAGTCCTCGTTTGCCAGCGAGATGGTGAAGACGTTGGGCACAACTGTGCGCCCGCGGGACACGATGGCTGCCCGATCATCGAGTTCGCGCTGGAGAGCGGATGCAAGCTCAACGGGCTGGACTTCGGACTTGAACGCCTTGGCGAAGGCGCCATTGACTGTGCGATCGACGCGTTGTTCGAAACGATCGAGAATTCCCACGCGTCCACCTCCTTGAGTGGCGCCGCATCGCCGCGGCGTATCTGGTTGGAACGGACTAGCTCGCTTAGCGCGATCGTAACGAGGCTGTGCCCCTGTTGGGAGGCCACAGCCAATTCGGGCGCGAGTGATTTTCGCCGCCGTCATTGCCGTGACCGCACGTGGGAGACCGAATCCGCACCACATCGATTCACGTCGCGCCTAAGGTCGGCTAAGGCCGCGAACGTCAACAAGCGTGCCGGACCCCGAACCGGGATTCCCGCCACCACCGGTGGCCGATGACGTACAACCAACCCGCATCCTGATCCCACCCCCGCATCAATCGAACGTGTGTACGAATACTAGCGCGAGTTGGCATCCGGAAAACCAGAAGCAAGTTCGCCTGGGGAAAACTCCACCCGGCACGCTTAATGAAAACAATGTTCAGTAAGATGCTCCTGTGACGACGCGGCGAAGG
>JAOAUD010000043.1:8009-26811 GCA_030157755.1 Candidatus Nanopelagicales bacterium | reverse complement strand
AGGATGACAATCGTGACCCACCACGGGAGCTCATTGAGGTAGCTCAACCCGATAAGGGCGACCCCGGTCAGTGCCTTGTCGGCAAGCGGGTCGGCAATCTTGCCGAACGTCGTGACGAGGCCTTGCCTTCTAGCGAGGGCTCCGTCTGCGTAGTCGGTGATTGAGGCAACAACGAAAATTGCCGCCGCAACGGCTCGTGCGCCGGGGGAATTACCGTAGCCAAATAGCAGGATTCCGAAGGGAATGACCAGAACGAGCCGGAGCATCGTCAGACCGTTAGGCAGGTTCCACAATCGCGAACCAGAAGGCGGATGCCCTACCGGATCGGGTTTGGGGGCCAGTCGCGTGCGAATGGGCGGCTTCGCTGCCGCACCTGCGCCGGTCTGCGAATTTGATGAATCACCAGTCGATGACGCTTGTGACGAACTCACGCCACCACCTCCTCTGCCAGTAGATCCACCCCCAATGCCTCAGTTACCTTGGCATGAATGAGGGCTCCGATGCTCAAACGACGTGCCGAACGAACTACAACATCGCCATCTTCCGGGCCCTGATGCGCCGCGCGACCGACTCCTAGACCCTCATCGTCGATCTCCTCGATCAGCACATCGATCGTGGATCCCACACGTTCGAGCGCTCGTTGCGCCGCGAGGTCCTCGACGAGTGTGCTCAGTTCGGTGCGGCGCTGTTCGATCGTCTCAGCGTCAACTTTGTCGGCCATTGTCAGTGCTTCTGTGCCGTCTTCATCGGAGTAGGCAAACACCCCTACCGCGTCTAATCGCGCCGCAACCAGGAAGTCCCGCAGGATCGCGAAGTCCTCGTCAGTCTCTCCGGGGAAACCAACGATGACGTTTGTCCTGATCCCGGCATCGGGTGCGAAGTGACGAATCGCCCGCACGAGTTCCAAGAATTCTTCACTGCCACCGAACCGACGCATCCGGCGAAGGACAGTGGGGCTCGCGTGCTGGAACGACAGGTCGAAGTAAGGGGCAATTCCGGGAGTGCGCGCGATGATCGAAACGAGGTCAGGGCGCATCTCGGCGGGTTGCAGGTACGCGAGGCGAACGCGCAACTCCGGGTGCAACGCCCCGAGTTCGGGAAGTAGTGACTCCAACAGCCTCAGATCGCCGAGGTCTTTGCCATAGGAGGTCGAGTTCTCGCTGACGAGATTCAGTTCCCGAACGCCCTGTTCAATCAGCTCGCGTGCTTCATCCATGACGTCGGTGGGGCGGCGGGACACGAACGAGCCACGAAAACTCGGGATGGCGCAGAACGAACAGCGCCGGTCACAGCCCGACGCGATCTTCAACGACTCAACTGGCCCCGTATGCAACCTCGTCCTGACTCCATGCCCAGGCAGTGCCGGTGACGCCTGCGGACGGTCCACCGGGCTGATGGGCAGCAGCTTTCGGCGGTCGCTGGGCGAATGGGAGGCGATGGACTCACCTGCGACGATCGCGCGCAGTCGGGCACTGATATCCGGGTACTCGTCGAAACCCAAGACCGCGTCAGCTTCGGGAAGGGCATCGGCAAGCTCAGTGCCATAGCGCTGAGCCAAGCAGCCCACAGCAACCACCGGGCGCTCATCGTTCGCAAAATCAAGGACGGTGTCGATCGAATCCTTCTTCGCGGCCTCGACAAAACCGCAGGTATTGACGATCACAGCATCGGCTTCGTCGGCTTCATCAACAAGTTCCCAGCCATCCGCGGCTAGCCGCGATGCCAGTTCGTCGGAATCAACATCGTTGCGGGCGCATCCCAGAGTCACCAGGGCGACACGATTACCCGGAACAACCTCGTCGACTGACACCCGTTAAGGGTAGGAGGGGAACACAACCGGTCACCCGGTGGGTCGGCGGGCTTGCGGCGGCGGACCGGCCGCCAATTCGACTACGAGCGCAAATCCGACAACACGTCGGCCAGCGCGTCAGGGCTGACCAGGACATCGCGAGCCTTCGAACCCTCCGATGGGCCGACGATCCCGCGCGACTCCATCAGATCCATGAGGCGGCCAGCCTTTGCGAAACCGACCTTCAACTTCCGCTGCAACATCGATGTCGAACCGAACTGCGTCGACACCACAAGCTCTGCAGCCTGAAGCAGCAGGTCAAGGTCGTCGCCGATGTCTTCGGGCACGGCGTGATGTGTCGTCGCGGTGGCGAGCACCTCGTCACGGTACTGCGGGGCCATCTGCTTCTTGCAGTGCTCGACGATCGACCGAATCTCTGCCTCGGAGACAAACGCGCCTTGCACCCGAATCGGCTTGCTCATGCCCATTGGCAAGAACAGGCCGTCGCCCTGGCCAACCAGCTTCTCAGCACCGGGCTGGTCAAGGATCACTCGACTGTCAGCCAGACTCGAAGTTGCGAACGCCAAACGGCTTGGCACATTTGCCTTGATCAATCCGGTGACAACGTCAACGCTCGGGCGTTGCGTCGCAAGGACCAAGTGGATTCCTGCAGCGCGCGCGAGTTGGGTGATCCGCACGACCGCGTCTTCCACATCGCGAGGAGCCACCATCATGAGGTCCGCGAGTTCGTCGACCACGACAAGCAGGTAGGGGTAGGGCTTCAGCTGACGATCTACACCCGGTGGCACCTTCACGTTGCCTGACCGGACTGCCTTGTTGAAGTCATCGATGTGACGGAAGCCGAAGTCCGACAGATCGTTGTAGCGAAGCTCCATCTCCTTCACGACCCAAGCAAGCGCATCCGCAGCCTTCTTCGGGTTCGTGATGATGGGCGTGATGAGGTGCGGCACACCCTCATAGATGGTGAGTTCAACGCGCTTTGGATCGACCAGGATCAACCGAACGTCGTCCGGTGTAGCCCGCACCAGGATCGATGTGATGATCGAGTTGATACAGCTGGACTTACCCGCGCCGGTGGCACCGGCAACCAGAAGGTGCGGCATCTTCGCGAGGTTTGCGCAGACGAACCCACCCTCAACATCCTTGCCGAGACCGACCACCATCGGGTGGTGGCTTGACGTCGCGGCCGTGCTTCGAATGACGTCGCCAAGGCTGACAAGTTCACGGTCGGAGTTGGGAATCTCAATTCCGATGGCCGACTTACCTGGAATGGGCGAGAGGATTCGCACATCGGCACTGGCCACTGCATACGAGATGTTCTTGCTCAGCGCGGTGACGCGCTCAACCTTGACGCCTTGACCAAGTTCGACCTCGTATCGAGTGACGGTTGGGCCACGAGTGAACCCGGTGACCCGCGCATCAATCTCGAATTGGTCGAGGACTCCAGTCAGCGCTTCGACTACTCGATCATTTGCCTTGGTGGCGGCCTTGGGTGCAGCACCAGCCTTGAGCTTCATCGCGCCGGGCAACTGATACATGACATCGCCGGCCAGCGCGAGCTGTTCCGGCTTCGGCTTTGCCACCTGCGCAGCGCCGGCGGCGGGAACCGCTTCTAGGTCGGTCCTGGTTTCGGTATCGACCATGGAGGCGGCGTCAACGAGCGATACATCGGAAGCGAGAGCTGAAGCGAATGGCTCGTTCCCCACGAGGTCGATGGCTTCATGGGTCGGCGTCTGCTTCCCGAATCCGAACTTCGAAGCCAGGCCAGCGGCCCGTGATGTCTTTGGCTTCTTTTCGGCCTGCTCCGAAACGGGCTGATTTGCGGCCCGCGATGCCTTGGTGGGCTTGAGTACCGTCGTGTCTGCGGTGGGGTCCACATCCGAATCGGAGTCAAGATCGGAATCTGCGGAGTCCGCGGGGCTCAGGTACTCGCGAACTCGACCAACGAATTCCATCGGCGGAATCTGCATCACCATGAGCACGCCAAGTCCAAGCACGACCAGCGCGACCAAGCCAGTGAGCAGCGCACCGAGGGCGGCGACCAAGGGGGCAGTCAGCATCCATCCGACCCAGCCACCTGCTGCTCGCATCGCGTTCGCACCATCGCTGGGGACAGGCGCACCAGCCAGGCACTGCCACAGCGCGCACACTGCCAGTCCGGTGACGATCCAGCCCCACAAGACCGATCGAGGCATGCGCTCACCTGGGTAACGAAGCGTGCGCCACGCGAGCCAAATCAGCACGAACGGCACGACCATTACGAGGCCGCCGATGAGACCCGTGAGCCCGACATTAACGACGGCACCGACCGGACCGCTGAGCCCGAACCAAGCAACCGCTGCCACAACGACGGCGCCGACTACCAGACCGAGCCCTACCCCATCGCGACGCATTGTGGGCTCGACACCCTTGCCGGTTCCGCCAATCGCACGCACGAGCGAACCAAGCGAACGGGCAACAGCCATCCACATTGCTCGAAGGGTCTTTCCAAGTGCAACAAGCATCGCCAGGAAAGGGCCCCGGCGCTGCGGCCTAGTCGCCGTCCTTGCGCCACCACGTACCGGGGGGCGCGAAGATCCACCACGCGAAGATCCACTACCAGAAGAACCACTGCGGGAAGAGCCGCTGCCACGGCTTGAGGCGGGGCGCGACGACCTGCGCGCGCCTGCCTTGGATGATGAGCCCCTCGACCGAGATGAAGTGGGCGTTCTAGTCCCCATGCTCGGGAGAATAACCGCGAAACCCGACTACCCCGCGCTGAAACTCGCCTGTGTCCGTCGTGAATCTGTCAGCAGAAACTAGGCCTCAACGACTACTGGCACGATCATCGGACGACGACGATGCTGCTCGTTGACCCATTTGCCGACAGTCCGGCGGATGAGTTGCTGCAGTTGGTAGGTGTCGGTAACACCATCGCGAAGCGCCTCTTCGATTCGCGCAGAGACCTTCGGAATCACGTCATCGAACACGTGTGACCCCTCCGCGAACCCGCGGGCCTGAACTTCTGGACCGGCCACCACCTTGCCGTCAACGACATCCACCGCGACGAACACTGAGACAAAGCCTTCCTCGCTCAGGATTCTTCGGTCCTTGAGCATCCCCTCGGACAAATCGCCAACGCTCGAACCATCAACAAACACCAACCCGCAGGGAACCCGGCCTACGACGCTGATCGCCCCATCCACAAGGTCGACCACCGTGCCATCTTCAGCCACGATGACGTGGTCTGGGTCTACGCCGGTTTTCACAGCCAGGTCAGCGTTGGCCAGCAAGTGCCGGATTTCGCCATGCACTGGCATCACGTTGTTTGGCTTCACGATGTTGTAGGCGTAGAGCAGCTCGCCTGCGGCGGCGTGGCCCGACACGTGAACCAGTGCATTTCCGGTGTGTACGACGGTGACCCCCCAGCGCGAGAGCCCATTGATCACTCGGTTGATCGAGTTCTCATTGCCTGGGATGACTGAGGAAGCAAGGACTACCGTGTCCTGTTCGTGAACTCTGATCTTGTGGTCACGATTTGCGATTCTTGCTAGGACCGCCATCGGTTCGCCTTGCGATCCGGTGCAGATGAGCACCACTTCGTCGTCCGGCAATTCATCGAGTTGATCAAGAGTTACCGTGAGTCCACCGGGCACCTTGAGATATCCCAGATCACGGGCAACATTCATCGTGCGGACCATGGATCGGCCGACGAACGCGACCTTTCGTCCGTGAGTGACCGCTGCGTTGATGACCTGCTGAACACGGTGGATGTGCGAGGCGAAACACGCAACCACCAGGCGCCCCGGGGCGCGGGCAAAGACCTCATCGAGTACGGGCGCGATGTTCTGTTCGCTCGTGACGAAGCCGCTGACTTCGGCATTCGTGGAGTCCACCAGGAAGAGGTCGACACCGTCATCGCCGAGGCGCGCGAATGAGTTGAGATCGGTGATTCGACCGTCGAGCGGGAGCTGATCCATCTTGAAGTCGCCGGTGTGAAGCACGGTTCCGGCGGGAGTCGTGATGGCAACCGCCAGCGCGTCCGGAATCGAGTGGTTGACCGCGACGAACTCAACGTTGAAATCACCGAGTTGTTGGTCTTCACCTTCGGCTACTTCGCGTAGATCCGCCTTGATTCGATGTTCCCGCAGCTTCGCCGAAACTAGCCCCAGGGTGAGCTTCGAGCCGAAGACCGGGATGTCGCCACGTTCGCGTAGCAGGTAGGGCAGCGCACCAATGTGGTCTTCGTGTGCGTGCGTGAGGATCAGCCCATCGATATCCGCTAGCCGATCCCTGATGTAGTCGAAGTCGGGCAAGATCAGATCCACACCTGGCTGCGAATCCTCGGGGAAGAGAACTCCGCAGTCGACGATCAGTAGCCGACCGTTGAACTCGAAGACGGTCATGTTCCGACCGATTTCGCCAAGCCCGCCGAGCGCAACAATTCTTAGGGCCCCCGATTCGAGTGGAGGGGGCGGGCCAAGCTCTGTATGGGTCGGAAGGACTGTGCTCACGCGGTGAAGCCTGCCACGGCGCCGAGGGCCAAGTCCGAACGAAGCACCGCAATTTGCTCCGCCGTGGCGTCAACGAGTGGCAAACGCATCGGTCCGGCGGGAAGCCCCAACTCGTTCAGCGCCGCCTTAGTCAAGATCGCACCCTGGGTTCTGAACAGCCCAGTTGAGACAGGCTGTAGTGCTTCATTGATCTCAATAGCCTTGGTGACATCCCCGGACCAGAAAGTGGTCGCGAGTTCACCGAGACGCTGCGCGACGAAGTGGCCTGTCACGCTGACGAACCCCGCGCCACCGATCGAAAGGAACGGAAGATTCAGGCCGTCGTCACCGGAATACCAGACCAAATCGGTGCGTCGTAGTACCTCGACAACGGATTCGAGATCCCCCTTGGCATCCTTCACCGCCACGATGTTGCGATGTTCGGCGAGTTGAACCAGCGTCTCCCATTCGATCGCGGTTCCCGTTCGACCTGGGATGTCGTACAACATGATCGGCAGATCGACGTTGTCCGCAAGCTTGTTGAAATGCGCGAGTATTCCCGCCTGCGGAGGCTTGTTGTAGTACGGCGTTACGGCGAGCAAACCTCGGGCTCCCGCATCTTGGGCTGCGCGTGCGAGCTCAACCGAATGTGCCGTGTCGTTGGTGCCGACCCCGGCGACGACGAAGGCTGCGTCGCCTACGGATTCGAGCACTGCCGCAAGGATCCGACTCTTCTCGTCGTCGGTGGTTGTCGGGGCCTCGCCGGTAGTCCCATTGACGACGATGCCGTCGTTTCCGTTGGCGACGAGGTACTCAGCCAACCTGCCTACGCCGGGGTAATCGACGCTCCCGTCAGCCAACATTGGCGTCACCATTGCAGTGAGCACCGTTCCGAATGGGGACTGTTCGCGATTCACTGCCATGTGAACAGGTTAGCTAGTGCGTCTGCGACGAATACCCATCACCACGGCTGCTGACACCAGCACTCCCACAATTGCCAGCCCTAGGACCGTGGAAATCGCGGAACCACCGCCCGCAGCTGCGGGGTCCAGCGCCTCAGCGGTCACCGGCTGCGCGGCAGCCGGATCAGCCGACACGGCATTTCCAGCGGCCGCGGCCGGAACACCTGCCGACGAAGTTGCACCTGGTGGTGCAACTGGCGAATCGACTGCTGCCGACTTCGCTGCAGAACCCGCCGCCGACGGCGTGGCGCCCGAGCCCGAAGTGCTGCCGGAGTGAGGCTTCGCCTTGGGAGTGGTGATTGGAGTCGCGGTCTTCGCCGGGAGGGATTCAGTTCGCTGGAGTACGGCAGGGGGTTTGATTCCGGGCGGGCGTTGGCCACCGGTCAGGAACACCCAGCCTTCGACACCTCCTGCGATCGGTGTGCTAGCAGCACCCACAGAGCTGTACTTCCAGTCACCGCCTCGGTTGGCGCGGAAGTAGCCCCAGTAGGCATTCGCGGGCGGGGAGCTCGCGCACGACTGCTCGGACGGTGCGGGGCGACTGTCGATCCGGCAGACCATTCCGGGCTGCGACGACACCGGCGACCAAGTGAAACCTGCTCGCCGCAGCGCATCCAGCCCCGACGACGGCTTGTCCGGAGCACACCGTTGGCTGATCGAGCCGCCCACTGCCGATGCGTCCACGATGACTGTCACGCCGTCAGCAGTGGTGCACGGCCCGTCCGACGCCGCGGCGGGTCCCGCAGCGGCAAGTGCCCCCGCCAGCCCAACCGCGGCCGCGGCAGACACAGCTGCCGCAACCGAGAATCGCTTCATCGCGGCGCTCGCACGGAGATGGCGACAGTCCGACGTCCTGTTCTGAATTCCCAATTGACGCCGACAGCACTCTTCACAGCGAAGTTCACCGAAGTGGCACCGCGCTTGACCGTCTTCCATTTGCCCTTGCCATTGAGCCGCCACGAAGCGCAGGCCTTGGCGCGAGCCGCGAAGGTCGCGGTGGCGCGCTGGGCAACAGGCGCGGTGATCGAGACAGCACCCAACGCCTGGCAACCTCGCCTCGAGGCCGAACTATTGCGCGCCTGAACGAGGACAGTTACTGCAGGAGAGTCATTGCCGCCGTCGCGCGCGATCACTTCGACGTAGCGGGCGGTCTTGCTCGCTGGCACCAAGAACGACCCAGCCGCGGCAGTGTTCCATGCCCCCCACGATCCGGCGGATCCCTTCTTGACGCGGAAGAGGACCGATGCCCCGGCGCTGGCAGAAGTGGCGACCGTCGCCGATTTGAGCGATGCGGCGTAGGTGATGCCGGTAACCGTTGGGCTTAGCGGTGCGGTTCGCGGCTGGGTACACGTGAGCGAAGGAACACTTGCCGACGACCCAGCAGCGGACATAGCGCTGTAGGAATCTGACCCGGGAAGTCCCAGGATCGCCTGAGCGGTGGTGCGCCGAAGTTGATCCGAGTTCGAGTTGTCTACACCAGTAGTCAGCACCGCAGTCAACCCAGCAGGGTCGTAGGCAATGGCCCCACGGGCGGTTGCCCCGACTCCGGTTGCTGCATTGGTGCAGTCCACCTGAAGCCCAGCAAGCCAATCGGCTGCCCGATCGGCAACAGCGGTGCGGCCGGCTAGCCGCATCGACTGGCCAACAAGTCCGGTCGTACTGGCGTTTGCGCCCTGCCATGGAGGCGCATCAAAGGAACCATCGGATGCTTGAACCCCCGCAAGGAAGTCGGCGGCTTTCTCCAGCGCCGCTGCCACCCCTGGTTGTCCGCTGACCCCTGACGCAACGAGCGCCTGAATCGCCATTGCGGTTGCGTCGTTGTCAGCGTCGGCATTGCTGGCGCAATGACCGGTCGCCTCATCGGGCGAGAAGGGATACCCGCCATTGGCGCATTGGAGACCCACCAGCCACTGCACAGCATCTGCGGGCACGGAACCCCAGTGGCTCAGCGCCAAGAGCGCGAGGCTCTGGCTGAATGATCCGCTGTAATCAGAGCCGGCCACGTTGTCACGGAAGCGTCCCACGTTGGGGGCGGTCGTTGACTTCAGTGACGAGAGGTTCGCAATGAGGTCAACATCATGGAACGTCGTTGCGTCGCGTCCTTGGACTTGGGCAACGAGCGCAACCTTCGCGACCGCTCCTGCGCTTCGACTGTCTCCACCGGCGGGGCTGATGTAGTCATACACGTTGTCTCGGAGCGCATCAGTCGCCGTCGCGGCAGCACCGGCGGCGACCTTGCGGGAGGTCAGCGCGAGGATCGCATCGGCGGTGAGCCCCCAGTCGGTGGTTCCCGGCGTCCAGGTGCTCGGAATCTTTCCATCAACGAACTCCCCGGCAAGCCATCCGGCAGCGGCATCTGCATTCGCGGGGGTAGTTATTGCGGCGGACGGTGCGGCAGTCGCCAGCCCGGCTATTGCCATCGCACCACTGAGTGCCAGAGCAATCGTTGCGTTCAGTCTTGTCTTCGGTGATCCCACGGTTTGCGCCTTTCGATGAGCAGCCCGCCAGCGGTCCGCATCACCACAACCAACAAACCCCCATTCAGATCTCGCAGAGCGAGCAGAAGGGGGCGCAGTCGGATCCAGAGATCCGGCTCCACCCGCAGCCTCGACGGTAGAGAGCCACACACTCCCGTGATGGTTTTCCGACTTATCGACGACTCTCGTCGTCGACCTACGGTTGCGGGTCAGCGCCGGATTTTGACCGGCTTACCCATCACAGCAGCTTCAGTAGTTCAACATCACCCAGAAGACCGGGCAACGATCACGGACGCTAACACGCCAGCGGCGAGCGTCATCACACCTGGGGCATGTGCCTGGCTTCTCGTGGCCGACAACAGGTGTCATGCCCGCACTTTGGCTAGCGTTTGCTCACACAACGGACGTGGCTTCAGGTGGCCGCGAGGTGCGGAGGAGACGTGGCGGGACTCAGTCGGCGCGCCTTCCTAGCAACCACAACGGCGCTCGCCGGATCCTTTGCGTTGCCGAACGACTTGCTGGCGCGCAGTCTGGCCGCCCCACTGACGCCATCCGGTGCTCCATCGACTTTGCAACAGACGATCCGTCTGAGCCAGACCGCGAACCAGCAATACCGAAATCTGGTTGCGGCACCCGGCGAGCCATACATCGTTCGGACGGACCTCCTTGGACAACAACCAAACCCGAAGCGTGCGGCCGCGCGCAGATCCTTGGCCTACCTTGGCCATTTCAGCGACATTCACATCGTCGACGCTCAGAGTCCCGGGCGGCTTGAACCGCTCATTGCGGTGGCTGCCAGCTTCATCGACGCCTCGCGCCCGCAAGACACGATGACCGTTCAGGTGCTGGCACAAATGGTTGAAGCAGTAGATGCGCTGTCAACGTCGCCGCTGACAGGTGCACCGATGAATGCTGCGCTCAATACCGGCGACAGCGCGGATTCGCGCAACTCGTTGGAACTGCAATGGTGCATCGACATGCTCGACGGAAGATCGGTCGTCCCGAATAGTGGAAAGCGTGGTGAGTACCAAGGCGTTCAGGTGTGGGACGAAGCCGATTATGTCTACCATCCGGACAACCCTGGACTCAACGAGTTCGGGACGCGCGGATTTCCCGCAGTACCTGGCGTCCTGCAAGCTGCGGTCGATCAAAACGTTGAATCGGTCGGACTGCGGGTTCCGTGGTTCACCGTCTACGGCAACCACGACACCTTGTTCATGGGAAACATCCAGGTTGAGTCAGCTCTGGCATCGTGGGCGATCAACGATCGCAAGAGTTCACTGTGGCCAGCGACGGTGAATCTCATGGCCAACTGGTGGGCGTCGAACTCCAGCATGTTCCAGCAACTCGTTAACACCATTCGCGCCCGAAACGAATTCTTTGCAGGCGTTCACACCGTTACGGCCAACCCCGAACGAAAGATCTTCGACCAGGCCGGATTCATGCAGGCTCACCTGAAGAGTCCCGCCACTCCGGGTCCGGTGGGGCACGGATTCACCCAGCAGAACGTGGACACGGGCCAGACGTGGTGGAAGACCGATGTCACAGACTGGCTGCGAGTGTTTGGCCTCGATACCTGCAATCAGGTAACCGGTGCAGACGGGGCAGTGCCGCAAGATCAATTCGACTGGCTGCGCTCAGAGCTCGAGCAGGCGCAGGCGGAGAAGAAGCTGGCAATCGTGTGCAGCCACCACAACAGTTACACACTTGAGAACGTTGCTGAGCCCGCCATCGGTCCGAGTCAGAACCTGATTCACTCCGACGAATTTGTCGCCATGCTGCTTGAGTTCCCGAACCTGGTGGCGTGGGTCAACGGCCACACGCACATCAACACCATCACGGCGCATCCTCGTGCCGGCAGTGGCGGGTTCTGGGAGATCACCACGGCGTCTTGCGTTGACTACCCTCAGCAGCAACAAGTCATCGAAATCGTCGACAACCGAGACTCAACACTGTCGATCTTCACCACAACTGTGGATCACCAGTCGAGCGCCGCGTGGAATCAGGGTGACTACTCACAAGCCGGGTTGGCGTCGCTGAGCCGCCAACTTGCTGCGAATGCATGGCAGTTCGAACCCCTCCCGCGTCAAGGGTCGGCATTGGATCGAAACTGCGAACTGCTCCTGCCCGCGCCCTTCGATCTTTCCGCCATCACTGAGAAACAACTTGAGCGCGAACATGCAGTCAGCCGCGCCCGACTCTTGGCCGGCGATGTACGGCGGCCGCAACAATGAAGTCGACACGACCGACCCGACGAGTCGGCGCAGCCATCACAGTGGCTCTCGTGGGAATCGCGGCGCTTAGCGGCTGCAGTCAGGTCAAGGGACTTGCCGTGCAGGGCAACATGAACGTGATCTACCTCGAAACCGCTGCCAGCGACGTCCTGCTTTCACAGAACGTCGCAATCGAAAAGAAGCCTGTGTGCACCGTTAATGATTCAGCCGACTACTCGTGCATTGGTACTGCAGCGGGCGGCGTGCCGATTACCGTCACTGTGCCGGATTCCTCCGGTGACCCGATCATGATCATCACGCTTGGCGGCAAGCAGGTCTTCAGCGGTTCCGTCTTGGACGTCATCGAAGCGAATTCACAGGCGACACCATGACGTCCTCAACCGAGCTGGACTCCGTCACCCCCAACGCCCGACAAACCGGCCTGCGGGCGGCCGCCCGACGAGTTTGGCGATCATCGCGAGTCTTCGTCACCGTGACCGTGGTGAACGCGATTGTGCAGTCGCTACTGATCGTTCCCCGACCCATTTTTGGAATCGATACCGGCCTTTTCGTTCTATTGGCTATTGCGTCGTACGTCGTGCTCGTCGCCTCGCTCACGATCATCGTTGGCGCGGCACTGCAGTCCGGAACCGGCCCGAGTACCTTGCGCACCGCCTACGGAAAGATGCGCCCACACCTGCTTCGTTTCGTCGTCATTACCGTTCTCTGGACCATCGCAACCGTCATCGGCCTGCTGTTCTGGACATATCCCGGCCTGCTGATTCTGGCGCTCACTCCATACGTCGTGATTGCCGCGGCCGACGGTCACGAGCATCCCGTGCGGGCGAACTTCCAGGCAATCAAATTCCACTTTGGACGCTACGTCGGTTTGCTGCTGGTAACCGTGGTTCTGCTTTCGCTGATGTTTCTGGCCAGCGCCGCCCTTACGTTCTTCGTCGACGGCGCACCTGCAGCATTCTTGATCTGGCTATACCTCGGGTTTATCGGCTGCTGGCTCATGACGGGTTGGGTGCTGCTGTGGCGCAGCACTCCACCCGGCCAGGAAAGCGCCAGCGCTACGGACTGACCCGCCCGTTCGCGACGAAACATGCGTGGGTGATGGGCATGAGTCGCGCCCACTCCGCTTCCATCTTCTCGGCGACCATCTCAATCTCGCGCTGCGGATACGACGGGAAGTGCGATTCGTTGTCCTTGGTCCGCAGACTAAGGAACGACATGAGCGAGCGCGCGTTGCACGTTGCGTACATGGTCGAGAACGTGTTGACGGGCAGGACACCGCGAGCAACCTCGCGAGCGACACCAGCGTCGAGCATTTGCTGGTATGCCGCATACGAACTCTCGCAAGCACGAATCGTTGCTTCATGGACGATGCGTGACTGTTCTGCTGTGCCGTCCAGGAACTCGTAGTGCCCGGCCTTGCCAACCTGAACAAGCTTGCGATCTGGGCCTGGGACGTAGAAGACCGGTGCCAACTCGCGGTATCGGCCGCTCTCTTCGTTGTAGCTCCAGCCCACCCGGTGGCGGTGGAATTCGCGGAATACGAAGATCGGCGCTGAGATCATGAACGTCATGGAATTGTGCTCGAAGGGCGTGCCGTGGCGGTTCTTCATCAGGAAGTTAATGAGGCCCTTCGATGCATTCGGGTCCTCACTCTGGGCCTCCAGTGACTTCTCACCAGCCGTGGAAACGCGGGCAGACCAGACTACGTCGCTGTCTTCTGCAGCGGAGCGCACGAGTTCAACCGTGACGTCGCTGCGAAACTTCGCTGCTGGAGTTATCTGGCCTGAATCTGACATCCACTCATCCTCACTTCAATGAGCCACTGTCACCAGATGTGGCCCGATCTGCCGTGTCGAAGTCTCCCCAATTTTCGTGCGATACCCGACTTACGACACTCTGGAACCGGCACCGGAATCACTTTATGCCTCGTTCCGGCACCTCAAAGATCAAACCCGCAAAATTGGAGTCCGAATGAGCCTGCGCAGCACCAACATCGCCAAGATTCGTGGCGGAGACTTCGACGTGCTGATCGTTGGTGGCGGCATCAACGGAGCCGTCAGTGCTGCCGCCCTGGCATCTCGTGGCGCCAGGGTCGCAATGGTTGACCGCGGCGATTTCGCCGGCTTCACCTCCATGCAGTCGTCGAACCTGGTGTGGGGCGGCTTTAAGTATCTGGAGAACTACGAGATCCCACTGGTCCGCCATCTCTGCATGTCTCGCAACCGGCTGATCAAGGCGTACCCCGCGAACCTCAAGGAGATCCGCTTCCTGGCGGCCCTCGACGAGCACTCCCCGTACAAGCCCTGGTTCGCGGGCCTCGGCTCGACGGCCTACTGGGCGATCGGCAACTGCTTCACCAAACCCCCGAAGGTGTACTCGAGGGAACGCCTTCACAAGGCCGAACCCGTGATCGACATGGATGGCGTCCAAGGAGGCATCGAGTACTCCGATGCCTACGTCGTCGACAACGACTCTCGGTTTGTCTTCGGATTCGTGCGAGGTGCGCTCAACGTCGGCGCTGCCTGCGCCAACTACGTAGAGCTAACGAACGCCACTCGCGATTCGCGAGGTTGGAGCGCCGAGCTCACCGACACCGACACCGGCGATACCTTCACGTGCAAAGCGCGGGTAATCGTCAACGCCGCCGGGCCCTTCGTCGATGACCTCAATAGTCAACTCGGCATCGAGTCCAAGCACCAAATCGTGTTCTCGAAGGGCATCCACCTGATCGTCCCTCGGATCGTGAGCAACGAGAAGGTGCTCGCCTTCTTTGACGACACCGAGCGACTCTTCTACGTGATCCCGATGGGGTCCAGGTCTGTCATCGGCACAACGGATGAACGCGTCGTCGATCCGGTTACTCAGGTCGACGAGGAGGACCGCGACTTCCTCCTCGAACAGATCAACAAGCGACTCGACCTGCCGAAGCCGCTAACACCTGACGACATCATTTCCACCCGATGCGGGGTACGACCGCTGGTCGTCGAACGCACTGACAACTCGCACACCGAGACTGATTGGACCTCGCTTTCGCGCAAGCATGCCCTCGAAATGGATCCAGCGGATTCGTTCATCACCATCTTTGGCGGAAAGATCACCGACTGTCTCAACATCGGCGAAGAGGTGTGTGAGGCGGCAATCGAACTCGGCATCCGACTCGATAAGGACCGCAAAGATTGGTACGGCGAGCCGCCCAAGGCGACGCGCGACGAATTCTTCCGCCAGGCCCGACTCATGGGACTCGACAAGCTGCGCAAGCGGGCGAACTTCGAGACGCTCTCCACTCGCTTGTGGCGGCGGTACGGGATGCGCGCATTTGCGATGCTTGAGGCCATCCGCGACAACCCCTCCATGTCGGACGAAATCATCGAGGGTGCCGAGTACGTTCGCGTCGAACTCTTCTATGCGGCAAAGACCGAGATGATCACAAAGCTTGACGACTTCCTGCGACGCCGCTCGAAGATCGCGCTCATCCTGGGCCGCGGAATTCTCGAGGACGCCGACGGACTTCGCGAGGCATGCCAACTGCTCTTCGGTGAAGACGCCGACCGACGCTTCGTCGAGTACTTCACCGCCGACCCGCTCGCGCAAGCGGCGGGTGACCCGAACGCTGCCGCCTAGCCCGCTACGACCAACTGCCTCGACACGCGTTTCACCCGATAGTGCTTTCGTGCCTTCCTGGCGAAGATCCGCGCAATGCTCACGGCCGTATCCACCATCCTTCGAGCAGTAACGGTGCTTCCCGAAACCCTCTCATTGATCTCTACCGGCGCTGCGTGAAAGTCCGTGTACCCAGCTTCCGACGCCGCAACGAAGAGCTCAACATCAAATGCAAACCCGTCCTCCCGCATCCGCGGAAGCACCTGCTTGAATACGGACCCACGGACAACCTTGGCTCCACATTGGGTGTCGTCGACCGGAAGTCGCAACGCAAGCCGGACCGTCGACTTGAAGGCATAGGGCATCACCTTGCGGATGGGACTTGAGGAATTCTGGGATCCATCGGCGTCCTTCGAGGCGAAGACGATATGGCTGCCTGTGAGCGTGATGCGGTGGTAGTAATCCCGAATGAACACCGGGTCGATGTCGCCATCGGCATCGATGAATCCGATGTAGTCGCCCGCTGATGCACTGACACCAGCAGCAATCGCTGCACCCTTTCCACGGTTCTCTTCAAGGCGCAGAACGCGAACGCGTCGGTCCACTCCCTCCAAGTGTCGAGCCGAACCATCGGCACTTCCGTCGTCCACGGCGATGACTTCAAAGTTGACATGATGGGCGGAAAGAACGGCACAAAGCTCATCAACGGTCTGACGGACCACTGGTCCGGGATTGAGGAACGGGACCACCACTGACAGATCAGCCCGCGCCGATGCGATCGCGGATCCGCGAGGCGGATACCCGGCCACAGGAAGCTGGGCCTGGGGAACCGATGGCCAGCTGTTAAACGGATCGTGGTCGATGTGACCAAAAGGGACAACCTGAGTAGTGCTCACGACATTCTCCTAATGGGTTCCGGCTGACAGTGCGCAGTTGCGCTCCTGCACCGCTCCCACAGATGTCTCTGTGTGTGATCGAAACGGTGAGCACGTCGTTCCCAACAGGTTGGGTCGATGAACCTCCCGACCGAGGTGAACCGGTTGACAAAGACTGTTTCGTTTGACGTGCGGACCCGCGGGGCAACCTGCTGACGCTGCACCGGTTCGAAGGGTTCAGCTGAGGAGCACCTAGCGAATACGCGGCCAAATCTGTGCACTCACCCGAGGTCTTCCCTCGTCAGTCCCATGAGGCAGTTGGCAAATCGCTGCTGCTACTACCCCTACAAATAAGGAGAAAGAACATGTCACGTCTAGCCCGCCGAGCACTCGTAACCGCATGTGGCGTTGCAATCATTGGTGGCGTCGTCGGCACCGGCGCATCAGCCGCCACTGCTGCACCCGCACCCGCAGCGCCGGCCTCTGCCGTCCAAATTCAGAGCCTGGATCAGGCCGTCCCGAACTCCACAAAGATGGATATGGACTGGCTCAAGGACAACAACCAATACAAACTCGACGTCGTTGATAAGGGTGCAGAGGATGGTGGCGCCGTCTACTTCAGCCACAACGATGACAAGGACATCGACTCCGCTAAGGAGTTCGGTCCGGCGAAGAACTACGTGACAAACAGTGGCCAGTACCAGTTCGCCTCGAAGGCCGGCTGGGGATGCAAGTTCTTCGTCAAGTTTGCTGTCAAGAAGAAGATCGGCGGACTCGACACGACGGTCGGCTACGTGAAGTTGCACTTCCGTGACCCGAACACCGGCCACAACGAACTCTGGTTCGACAGCCCCGAGTACACCGCGGCAGCCAAGGATCTGAACGTCGCCTTCGAAACCGAAGCCAAGATCGACAGAGACGGGCAGCACCCGAAGTCGAGCTTCAAGTTCAAGGTCGTGAGCAACCTGAAGAAGTAGCCCGAAAGCCCATGCGTGGGTGGTGTGCATCCCCGCACCACCCACGCAGCGAGGCTCAACAGCCAGCGTGGCAACGGCCCTGACCCATGCACCACGACCAACAAACTCACAACTCGGAGTCACAATGCAACACCGCTTCTCAACATCGACGATCGCAGTTCTCACAGGTGCGCTATTGGGTCTTGCCGTGACCGCCCCCGCCGTCACCTCCGCGAATGCCTCAGACTCCCTAACTACTGCCAGTGCAGCATCGTTCGCCGCAACATTCGACTCCGCAGGGACCTACCCCTTCACTGTCCCGAGCGGCGTCAACCAGATCAAGGTTGAGGCGTGCGGTGGAGGAACTCGGATCCTTGGCGACTCGCGATTCGACCGCCAGGGTGGCTCCGTTTCGGCGCTCTTAAAGGTGAAGCCAGGCCAAACTCTGCAAGTGAACGTTGCCGGTGGAACGACATTTGACAAGGCGAATCCACTTCCAACTGGCGGCTTCAATGGCGGCGGGTCGGGCAGCAGCACACCGCAGTCAGTCTCACCCGGGGGTGCCGGCGCGACGGATATTCGGACGGGCGCATATGGCCAAGCCGATCGCGTGATTGTCGCCGGAGGCGCAGGCGGTTCCAGTGTGAATGGTTCCGGTCCAGCATCTCCTGGCGGTTCTGGAGGGTCACCCAACGGTAAAGCCGGAGACGGCCCAGCCGAATACAGCGGAAAGGGTGCCACGTCAAACAAACCCGGCGACGGTGCATTTTCCGACCACCTACCGACTCGCGGAAGCCTCGGCACTGGTGGCACAGGCGTTCCAAACTCGTACACCAGTCGTACCGTCGGCGGCGGTGGCGGCGGCGGCCAATACGGCGGTGGCGGCGGCTTCGGCTCAGGCGCAGCCGGTGGCGGGTCCAGCTTCGCCGACCCGACCTCAACGGCAGCGGTCAAGTACGGGACTTCAGCACTTCAGTCAGTCGACGGCCGAGTGACGATTTCGCTACCCATGAGTATCCGCACAAATGCCCTACCCGTATCGGAGCCTCGCGCTGCCTATGCGGCGAAGCTCAACGCTGACGGCGGCTCGGGCGAATACGTGTGGTCGCTCTCAGGCGGAGAACTGCCGCCTGGACTCTCACTCGACCGACGAACGGGTGCCATTGCAGGAGCAACCTCCACGGCTGGAGTCTTCAGTTTCACCGCGCAGGTTGCGGACGCCACGGACTCGACCGTCACCGCAAGCAAGAGCTTCAAGCTACGCGTCTGGGGAGGAATCGACCAGGAGTCGTTGCCCGCCGCTGAACTCGGCAAGCCCTACAGCACGACCCTGACCGCAACTGGTGGGTTCGACAGCAATTCATGGACCGTGACGGCCGGCAAACTACCTGCTGGACTCACGCTGGAACCGGACAC
>JAOAUD010000043.1:0-7999 GCA_030157755.1 Candidatus Nanopelagicales bacterium | reverse complement strand
TCATCGACACCGTCAGTAAACGCGTGGCGTCCAAGACCTTGACGATCGACGTCTTCAGTAGCGAGTTGGCCATCGAAGGCCCTGAGACTTACGCGATCATCGCTGATCAGTTTGTTCGAATACCACTTGCTGTCCGGGGCGGAGTTGGCCCGTACACCTGGTCGGTCAAGGGAAATCTCCCACGCGGAATTCGACTTACCCAGGACGGCCAACTCCACGGGACGACCACTGCCAGCCCCTATCGCTACCGGTTCATCCTCACGGTGACTGATGCGACCGGCGCGACGGCCTCGGCAAACAAGTCGATCATCTGTACCCGATGAGGGCACGCCTCCACCCTGATAGGCACGATTGCCTCATGCACAACCCATGGAACGAGTACGTCCTGCCCCGTATGACCGACCAACTCCTTGATAACCGGACGGTGGCTGGCTACCGCGAAAGAGCGGCAGCCGGGCTTACAGGAGAGGTCGTCGAGATTGGCTTCGGCTCGGGTCTCAATGTTCCCGCGTATCCCAAAGGCGTCACGAAGGTCATCGCGATCGAACCATCGAGAACGGCTCGCAATCTCGCCCGCGAACGAGTGGGTGCGACCACCATCCCCATCGAATTTCGCGGACTTGACGGCCAGCATCTTCCCTTTGCCGATGCATCTGCCGACAGCGCTCTGAGCACCTTCACGCTGTGCACAATTCCTGACGCGGGCAAAGCATTGTCAGAACTCCACCGAGTCCTGAAGCCTGCCGGCACCTTCTGCTTCGTCGAGCACGGGGTGTCACCTAACCCGCGCGTCAGCGCCTGGCAGAACCGCCTTAATCCCGTTCAACAGCGAGTTGCCGGAGGCTGCAATCTCAACCGGCGGATAGACGAACTCGTCACCAACAGCGGCTTCGAAATTCAGTCGCTCGACACCTTCGAAATGCCGGGGCCGCGACTGACAGCGCCCTGGGGTTACGTCTACTTGGGATGCGCAACCCGGCGCTAGGCGAACCTCAATTTGCAGGCGGACGCCGCTAGACGAGGCCGCCGTACAGCTCGTCGCGACTCAACGGGCGCGCGTAATCCCAGCTGTGCTCACCAGCACGGGCCGCCTGAATGCGGGCTGCGAGCTCGTCGCGATCGGTACCTACGAACACGTAGGCGACACAATCAAACTCGCACCACAGTTCAGCTTCGAACTCGACACCGGCCTCATCGATCCGTCGCTGCAACGGAATGGCAGCGTTGGCGATGTGAACTTCTGCTGCGTGCGCCGAACCCATGAACCTCGTGACTCCCATCGGTGGTGTGAGAGTCAAGGTTGCCCCGGCGATCGATGATCACCGCAGTGCGACACGCACCTAGTGGCTGGGTTCGAACTGAAGCCTTAGAACCAGTTCGCCTGCATGTCCAGCGAGGTGCGGTCCAGAGATCGCAGCAATGCGATCTGAGGGCCAGTCTTCGGAAGTTCAGTCGCGAAGAAGTACCTAGCCGCTTGCAGCTTGCCTTGGTAGAAGTCGCCAGGGTTCCCCGCGGCAGCTTCTGCCTGCTCCAGCCAAATCCACGCCAACACGATGTGTCCGAACGCTTCTAAGTACGCCGATGCGTTTGCCAGCACGACGTCGAATTGCCCCGAGCCCCACAGTTCGGCAGTCAGCACCGCAATGTCGTTGATTGCAGCCGACAACTGCCCGGCCCAATCAGCGACCTCGCCACCCTGCGCTAGCCCACGGTCAACCGTGTCTTGCACCCGCGCCATGAATAGCTTGAGCGCTGCGCCGTCTTGCATGATCACCTTGCGACCGAGAAGGTCGAGCCCCTGGATTCCGTGTGTGCCCTCGTGGATCGGGTTCAAGCGGTTGTCGCGGTAGAACTGCTCGACGTTGTACTCACGGGTGTAGCCGTAGCCACCGTGCACCTGAATCGCGAGCGAGTTCGCCTCCAAGCACCACTGCGACGGCCAGCTCTTCACGATCGGTGTGAGCAGGTCGAGCAGCAACTCAGCGTTTCGACGATCTTCTTCGGTCGCTCCGGTGTGCTGCTCGTCAACGAGACGCCCGCAGTAAAGCGTGAGCGCCATCGCGCCCTCGGCGTAAGCCTTCTGCGCCAGCAGCATCCGACGCACGTCGGCATGCTCGATGATCGGAATCTGCGGGCTGTTCGGGTCCTTCTCAAGCACCGGGCGCCCCTGCGGACGCTCCTTCGCGTACTGCAGTGCGTGCAAATAGCCGGTGTATCCGAGCGAAGTCGCACCCATACCCACCGCAATGCGTGCTTCGTTCATCATGTGGAACATGTACGCGAGGCCACGGTTGGGCTCCCCAACGAGGTAGCCAACAGCACCCGCCTGCCCACCAGGCGAATAGATCCCTTCACCAAAGTTCAGCAGCGTATTCGTGATTCCGCGCTGACCCATCTTGTGGTTGAGGCCGGCGAGGGCAACATCGTTACGCTCGCCGCGGCTGCCATCTTCGTTGATCAGGTACTTCGGAACGATGAACAGCGACAGCCCTTTGACTCCCGCAGGCGAACCTGGGATGCGCGCCAGCACGAGGTGGACAATGTTCTCGGTGAGTTCATGGTCTCCCCCGGAGATCCACATCTTGTTTCCGAAGAGTCGATAGGTTCCGTCTCCGACTTCTTCGGCGCGCGTGGCGACGTCTGCCAACGACGAGCCGGCCTGCGGCTCCGACAGGCACATGGTTCCGAAGTAACGGCCCTCGACCATCGGGCGCACGAACGTGTCGATCTGCTCTTCGGTGCCGTGACTGATGATGAGATTGGCATTACCCATCGTCAGCATCGGGTAGCCGGCGGAACCAACGTTTGCGGCAGCAAACCAAGCGAATGCTGCGAACGCCACGGAACTCGGCAATTGCATACCGCCGACTTCTTCGTCCATGGTGCTGCCGATGAATCCAGCTTCGCTGAACTTTTTCACGGCGGCGGCAACCTCAGGGTTAGTTGTGACCGTCGTTCCGTCAAAGGTCGGCTCGTTGGAGTCGTTCTTCTTGTTATGGGGCGCGAAGTCGTTCGTGGCGATCAACTCGGCGAGATCAAGGATGTCCTCGAAAGTGTCGCGCGAGTGCTCGGCGAACCGCTCACGCTTTGTCAGCTCGTCGACACCGAGCCACTCGAACAGCAAGAAATCCAAATCCCGGCGAGACAAGATCAACGAAGACATACAGCACTCCCCCACAGCAAGCGGTTAACGTGATACTAAGAGTATCGGATACTATGCAATTGGCAAGAAGGGGTGTCTGACACCACAAATTGCTCCGACTCACGAGTTCGCGACACATGCCGAGATGAGACAGATGCCACCTGTGAAGATCGCCGCACCTGCGGATCGGGATGGGCGCGATGCACGCTGGGACTCACACCGCGCCCAACGCCGGGAAGATCTTGTAGACGCGACGCTGCGCGCTATTCGTCGGCACGGTGGATCCCCGAGCATGGACGAGATTGCCGAGATCGCGGGAACCAGCAAGACAGTCTTGTATCGCTACTTCGACGACCAAGCTGGCTTGTACTCAGCGGTGGCCCAGCGAATCGACACGACGATTCTGGAACGCACACTGCAGACAGTGAATGACATCGGTGACCCGCACCAACGACTAGCCGCGATGGTGTCGGATTACCTCGACCTGCTGGAATCAGATCCAGAGATCTATCGCTTCTTAGAGAAGAAGACGCTCCTCGATGGGCGCTCCGTTGAATACCCAACCCGCGAACTTATGTCAGCCATCAGCGACGTGCTATCCGCGCTGTTTGCCAGTAACCGCGATCAGCCAACAACACCGATGCTCATGGCCGGGATCATCTCGCTGATGCGCACCTCTGCAGACCAATGGCTGCAGTCGCGCGGCACCGAACACGCGGTGCCGCGCGATGAGTTCGCTCGCGACCTCACCGCAGTTCTTTGGTCCGGGGCATCCGGCATTCCTCGCTAGCGCAGCAACGCTCCAGGGTTGAGGGTGTCGTCTGGGTCGAGGTAGGTCTTAATCGCGCGCAGCAATTCGACCCCGTTTTCGCCAATCTCCGCGGCCAGATATGGCGCGTGATCCCGACCGACCGCGTGGTGGTGAGTGATCGTGGCGCCTTGAGCGACGATCGCCTCGCAGGCCGCAGCCTTTGCCGCCTGCCACTGGCCAACGGGATCCGTCGCGTCGCGCGCAGCTACCACCGTCACGTACAACGAGCCACCCGTGTCGTAAACATGCGACAGGTGCGACATCACCCACGGACCTGGACCATCACCGGCGAGCGAATCCTTCAAGGACTTCGTCACGGCTTTGCGGAGTTCCGGCAGTTCACGCCAGCCCGTTGCAGTCTCGAGGGTCTCCACGAGGTAGCCGTTGTCGAGCAGCGTGTCGCGTAGGTACGGACCGGAAAATCGCGAGTGCTCCCAACCGTTGCCCACCTGCTTGCCCAGGCTGACTGCGCCGTTGGCACGCAGAACGCGCCACGACTCGTCGCGCCTTGAGCCGATCTGGGTTCGATTGCCTTCCCATCCGAAGATCGCCAGTGAGCCACCGCTGACCTTGCGGAGTTTGAGGTAACGCGCCAAGGCAGTCGCCTTCAACCCCTCAGCCGCCATCGTCAGGTTCGTCAGGGTTTCCTCTGGGTCCGAAAGGCGCATCAGGTCCGCTGTGGCCCGCCGCGAAACCATTTCGCGGAATGCGCGCAGCCCATCCTCGTATGTCGGAAACATGACGCCCTCGTACCGCTTGTCACGCGGTTGGCGACGCACACGCATCGTGACCTCGGTGATGATGCCGAGGATCCCCTCGCTTCCGATGAAGAGCTGCCGCAGATCCGGCCCTGCTGCAGAACCGGGAGCACGACCAAGCCGAAACTCCCCCTTAGGCGTTGCCACTCGAAGTTTCTCGACCATTTCGTCGCTGCGGCCGTAGCCAGCAGACGCCTGCCCCGAGGATCGCGTGGCCACGTATCCACCGATGGTCGCCCGTTCCCACGACTGGGGGAAGTGGCCAAGCGTGAGCCCGCGAACACCAAGGAGTCTCTCGAGGGTGGGCCCAGTGATGCCGGGCCCCACCGTGACCGTCATGTCGATGTCGTCGATCCCGATGACGTCGGCCATGTTCTCGAAGGAGACCGCGATAACGCCCGCGTGAGGACCGCGTTCAGGGCGCACGCCGCCGACGACGGAGGTGCCTCCGCCGAACGGCACGATGGCGAGGTTGAGTTGACCGCACGCGGCGATGAGTTGCTGTACAGCATCGTGTGAGGTAGGGAAAACCACCGCGTCCGGAACGTGCGGCGACGTGCCACGTCGTTCGACAAGGTCGAGGTAGGAGAACCCGCCGCCGTGGGACAACCGTGTGTCCTCGTCGAGGCTCACACCCTCCGGACCGACCACCTCGATCAACCGGGCCCGGGCCTGATCATCGAGACCCGTCGGCGGGACGACAATGTCGATTCGCGGAACAGCTTGCGTTGGCTTCGGAGCACCCACACGTTCGGTGAGGAACGCAGTTGCACCCTCAGACAGCGTCACGGGCTTGTCGGGATTACCCCAGCGTGCGGTGACTTCGTCGTATCTGCCGATCATCTGTGTCCTCTCGCGGATCGACACTCGGTGCCGGATCCAACTGCACTGCCAATCACCTAGGTGTTACATTGTTACACATGTTGTCACAACGTCTCAGCAGGACAGGTTCCGTCAACACCACGCGATCGCGCCAAGGTGACGAGTTGTCCGCTTCGCTCGCGAAACGGCCCCGACAACTTGTCATCACACCATCGCAAGACACCCTGTCGGATCCAGTTCTTCGAGCAGCCTACGACTCGATCATCGAGGTTGGCGTAAGACGCACCACCTTGGCCGACGTCGCGCGACGAGCCGGTGTGTCTCGAATGACCGTGTACCGCAAGTACGACGACCTGAACCGCTTGTTATCTGCACTTCTGACCGTTGAGCTCGGAGAGCTGCTCAACGACGCCACAATCCGTAACGCTGAACTCCCGACCGCGCGTGAACGGCTCGCCAACACCGCGGCCGACACCTGCGCAGCACTCGCAGCGCACCCCGTCATGGAACGTGTCCTTGCGGTTGACCCCGAGGCGATCCTTCCGCTGATCGTCGACCGGCTCGGGTCAACTCAGCAGCGGGCCATCGAACTGCTGGAGGAGCTCATCGTGGCAGGTCAGAGCGCTACCGGCGACGGTTCGATTCGAGATGGTGAACCCCCTCTCATCGCGCTCACAGTGCTAGCAGCCTCACAATCCTTCGTCTTCAGCCACCGCGCCATCAGTGCTGTTGACCCCCTCGGCCGGGTATATCCCGAGCTAGCCGCCATGATCGCGGGCTACTTGGCTCCGGTGACCGCATGAGTGCCGCGCGCACGATCCGGCCCGGCGATCCGATGAGCTTGTTGACCGCCGCGCGTCGGCGCCGCGAACGCGACGAGTTGGCAAACGGCCATGTGGTCGATCTGCTCGTGATCGGCGGAGGCGTCACGGGAGTTGGAGTTGCACTGGACGCTGCCACCCGTGGACTAGATGTTGCTCTCATCGAGGCCCATGACTACGCGTTCGGAACAAGCCGCTGGTCATCGAAGATGATCCATGGCGGATTGCGCTACCTGGCGACCGGCAAGGTTGGAGTTGCCTGGGAATCGGCGGTCGAACGAGCCTGTATTGCTCAACACGTGGCGCCACACCTTGTCCATCCATTTGCCCAACTTGTGCCGATCTTCGACTCAACAACTCGAAAAGATCTGGCGATCACCCGAGCCGGTTTGACCGCTGGTGACGCACTGCGCCGCGCAAGTCGACTTCCGAGTTCTCGCCTCCCGGGACCCTCGCGAATCAATGCCGACCGCGTGCGGGAACTCATTCCCGCTGTGCAGACCGATGGTCTGCGAGGAGCATTCGTCAGCTGGGACTTCAAGCTCGAGGACGATGCGCGCCTCGTTGTTTCGATCGCGCGCACAGCGGCGGCCTACGGCGCGCGCCTCATCACGCGCGCGCGGGCAATATCAATTGCGGCCGATGGCGCACATGTCGAGGACACCCTTGACGGCGGCGAATTCGAGATCCGTGCCCGCAACGTCATCAATGCGACAGGCGTGTGGGCCGGAACCCTCGACCCGCAGGTGGAACTAACCCCGAGCCGGGGAACACACCTTGTGCTTCCAGCGGCCGCACTCGGGCGACCGAAGGCATCGCTTACTGTCCCGGTTCCTGACCACTTCGGGCGGTTCGTCTTCACGATTCCGCAGTTCGACGATCTCGTCTACATCGGACTAACCGATGTGCCCGCACCTGGGCCAATTCCTGACGTGCCACGACCCGACGCAGACGAAGTGGACTGGATCCTCGATGTCTTCAACCGCTCACTAAACAAGGCAGTCACTCGTGCCGACGTGATCGGATCGTTCGCCGGACTTCGCCCGTTGGCTGCGAACCCTGCCGAAGGTGCCGCGACGGCGGACATCTCCCGTCACCACCTGATCACTGGCGGAACAGGCGAAGTGATAACCGTGACAGGCGGCAAATTGACGACGTACCGACGCATGGCCCAAGACGCGGTCGACAAGATTTCCGACGTGAAGTGTCAGACGCAGCGAATCGCTCTGGTTGGAGCGGGCGCGACCCCGATTGACCCAGCAATCCCCCACCGCCTCGTGAGGAGATTCGGCTCGGAGGCATCGCTGGTTGCTGGGCTCGCCGACGGCGATAACTCACTGCTACAACCGTTGAGTTCCGAGAGCCACTCGCGGGTACTTGGGGTCGAGGTGCTGTGGGCGCAGCAGGCCGAAGGAGCACTAAATATCGAGGATGTCCTCGAGCGCCGGACTCGGATTTCGCTGGTGCCGGGCGATTCGGCACTGGTCAATGAGGCGGTTTCGGCTCTTCTGGGCACAGCAACGATCACTGTTCATTAGGCGTCAGCGACGAACCTAGATAACAACGATGTTGAACGTCACCCAGCCACCATCATTCTTCTCGGTGATTCGGTAGAGCCGGTTCGAGGCAGGGTCTGTGAACGAGG
>JAOAUD010000042.1 GCA_030157755.1 Candidatus Nanopelagicales bacterium | reverse complement strand
CGACGGCGGACCTCGCTGCTCCCGCGGCGGCATTCGCGGCTGCCAAAGCAGCATTTGCGGCTGCCAGGCTCGCTGACGCAACCACTACGCGCTTCTTGGCGGCCTTCTTCTTCTTGCCCTTCGCCTTCTTGAGTGCGGCCTTCGCCTTCTTGACTGCAGCATTCGCGGATGCCACCTGGGCAGTGGCTGATGCGGACCTGCTTTCTGCCTGGGTCAGGTCGCGATTCGCACCGGCCAGTGCGGAATTTCCAGCAGCCAACTGGGCGAGGGCGGCCGCTGTTCCTGGCGATTCGAGGACGGTTACTGCCGTGATGTGATTGGAACCGTCGAGCGTCACCTGCAGTCGCAGATTCCCATACACGTCAGCGTTCTCAGTCACCGCATGCGAGCCAACGTAGGTACCGGCAGAACTTGCTGAGACCTCGCCTGCCGCCTGAGCAGATCCCGCCGACAGTCCAACGAAAGTTGTTCCCATCGGTGCGGCAAGGACACCTAGTCCAGCGACGATTCTGACGCCGCGGCTTCGTAGCGCTTTCATGACGTACTCCTTTGTGTAGGGATTTCTCCACGGCAATCTGATGAAGTTTCAAATGCGGGCCCGAAATACGAGGCGCGCCCACCGCGCATGAGGTAGCCGGACCAATCCGACAGGCCCGCGAAGAAGCGCAATCCGTCCTCGCCTTCCAGGAGGAGCGCGGTCGCGAGCGCGTCGGCCAACCCACCGTCAGGTCCGATAACCGTCGCGGAATCCAAACGAACCTCGTGCACACCGCGGTGAGGATCGATGATGTGGTTGCCCCGTTCGAAGAGTCCGGAAGTGGCGATCGAACATTCGGTGAGTTCGACGGTGCGTACTACTTCTGTGTTTGACTCCGGATGAAGAATTCCGACTACCCAGGGCTGGTCAGGCGATTGAAGGCCTCGGCAAGCGACATCTCCTGCAGCGTTAACCGAAACGTTCGAGAAGCCGTGATCAACCACGATCTGTGCAGCAATGTCGGCGGCCCAACCCTTGACGAATCCCGACGGGTCGACTCCCCCAGGTACTGCCCACGGATCGAAGGCGCCCCTGGTGAGCCGTCGAATCGCCCGGCAGCGGTCCAAGACCTGCCGTACCACCGAGGGCGCTTGCGATTCCGCGATCAACCCGTTTCTCAGGGCTGTGATGGGTGTGTCAACGCGGTACGTCGAAAACCACGAGTCGACGTCGTGCAGAAACACTGCCGCCTCGGCTACGGCCTCGCGAACGTCCGTGCCAACACTCTCCCCCCGCACGTCGAACGTCACGATGGTGCCCCACACACGTTCCCAGTGAACGTGGCGCTCCCAGCCACCCAGCGTCGCTTCGGTGACCCGTGTTTCTGCTGTTGTTGTGTTCATAGTCCCGCCTGAGTCAGTGCTGCCTGCAGCGATTTCTTCCAGCCAGTGCATGTGAACGAGGCACCCGAAATATTCGAAATGCTCGCGGATTGTTTGGCGATGGTTTCCTGCTTGAGTACCGGGATTGCCTTGGCCGCAAGTTCTTTCGACTTCGGGTCCGTGTTCGGATACTTGACGGCAGCAACTTCAACTATTCGACCGCTCTTGACCGTGATCGCAACCTGCACTGCCCCGTAGGGAGTGGCGGCCGCCGTCCCCGTGTACGCCTTCGAAGCCGCCGGCTGCGGAGCTGTCGATGATGTGGGAGTTGCAGCAGGCTTCTTCGTTGCCGTCGGTTTCGGCGGGGGCTTAGCGGCGGACGGCTTCGTCGTCGATCCAGAAGTAGTCGTGGACCCGGACTTGGAACCTCCCGAACCAGCTGCCGGAACAGATTCAGGTGCTGCTTCAACGGGTTTCGCCGGCTTCGCCTTCTTAACCGTCGGTGCCGCCGTTTCCTGTGCAACGGATTCGGTCCCCGCAGACTCATCGGCAACAGGTTCGCTGACGGCATCCGCTGTGCTTGGTGCCTCCACTCCAGAGGCAGCAAGGTCCGCATCGATGGGCCGCGGAACGTAGTTCAAGGCAGCCGCAACCCCGACAACTGTTCCCGCAGTGACCAAGACTGCACGTTTCATGACGGATCCCTTTCGTGTGAGACGTGGATGAGGTTGGCGATGGTGGGGCGGCGACTAGAAAGCAAAGGCCTCGTAGTGAACGCGCCGAGGTGGGACACCAGCTATTCGTGCGGCAGATCTGATCGCGTCCGCAAAACTCTGAGGCCCGCACACGTACACATCGCTGCTCACCAGTTGTGGCACCAAGCTCGTCAGATAGTCGACACTCAACGCGTATGCGCTACGTGGACCCGGCAGGTAGATCAACTTCCAGCCACGCCGCGAGACGATCTCCTCGAGTTCGTCGCGCATGGCGATGGAGTCTTCGTCGGTAGACGCGACGCGGTACACGACCGTTACGTCCACACTGGGCGGAACGTCGTCGAGCAGCGCTCGGATCGGCGTGATCCCGACGCCTGCCGCAAACGCCACGATCCGAGGTGTCCGTCGAGCGCCAGCCGTGAAGACGCCATAAGGGCCCTCTGCAACCACCCGAGTACCGGGGCGCAGTTGAGTCAGAGCGCCGGACTGGTCCCCCAAGTTCTTAACGGTGATGCGAAGCCACGAGCCGTTTGCGCCAGCCGACAGCGAGTACGGATGAGCCTGCCACCACCAGTGACGGGTCAGGAAGCGCCAACTGAAGAACTGGCCTCCCTGTGCTCCAAGCCGGGCAAGGTTGCGACCGCTGATGTAGACGCTCACCAAGTCGTCGCCTTCTCGAACGACGCGATCGATGCGCAAGTCGTGCCGCCAGCTTCGCAGCAGCGGAAGGCCAATCCGCGACCACACGATGATGGCCGCAACTACTACGTACAGGCTGATCCACACGACGCGCAGAAGCTCGTGGCTTGAGAAAAGCGTTCCCGATGTGAGCTGGTGACCAAAGGCGAGAACGACAGCCAGATAGAAGTACAAGTGGCTCGCCCACCAGGTCTCGTACGCAACAAGCCTGCGCACCGCAGGGATCGCTGTGAGACCCAAGAAGATCATGATGGCTAGGGCCAGAGTCGCGGGAACCATCCACGGATACGTGGTGACCAGCGTGACGATCTCGTCCCACAGACTGACGCCGGCCGCCTGCGCGTAGCCAAGTCCGGTCAAGACGAAATGTGCCACGATCAAGATCAAGGCCCACGGCCCAACCTTGCGGTGCCACCCAATAAGTCGATCCTGGCCGACTTCGCGTTCCAGCCAAGGCAGCCGTGACGAAAGCACCATGGCAACGAGGCACAAGTAGGTGCCGGCTAGTGCCGTGATCGTGCCCGTTGCTGTTGCCGCGCCACCTGGGGTCGCCCAGGTTCCCCAGGTCGCGGCAATCCCCGCGCCAACGGCCAGTCCCCCGACAATGCCAGCCACTATCGAAAGCGTGTCTCCGGCCGCTCGATTGTGTCCTCGGCGCGCGGCGTGATCATCAAGATCCGAGATGATCAGCTCTGCGGTCATTGCTGCTCCCAAGTTCGATTCATTCGATGACGCAGAACTTTTCGGCCCGCTCTGCTGCCAATCAGCACAGCAATCCGCCAGGTGGTTGGGAACGTCACCACAATGGCGTTTTCACTCAAGTTGAGACACGCAATGTGCGTTCACCCGATCGCGGCAGTCAGACAGCCGCCCGCCGGTAATAGGTGAGCGTTATGGTGACGACATGTTGAGGCTGTCCGCTAAACAGGCCACCAGGGGTGCCCGAAACGCGGCAGCTCACCTCCAAAGGGCCGAGGTATCGCAGGGTGATCGCATAGCGTTGTGTGTCGAGATCCCACCAGACTCCGAACGTAGTGCGTTCGAACAGGCGCTACTCCTCCAAACGGTTTGGGGAGCACTCCGAATCGGTGCAATTCCGGTCATGGTTAACCCGCTGTTACCCCGAGCTGAGGCACGCGCTCAGATAACCGAATGTGCTCCCCGGCTCGCGATAACGGACGCAGCAGCACTGTCTGCATTGGTGTCTGACACCAGCACAGTCGGCTCCGCTGACTCAGGCACGTTTGCTGCCCGCCCAATGCACTACACGTCTGGAACCACCGGGCAGGCCAAAGGAGTCTGGACAGGATTTCTGACATCTGCCCAACTGGCTCGCTGGTGGGCTGACGAACAAGACCAGTGGGGCTTCGACGACTCCGACGTCACCCTCGTCCACGGTCCCCTTTCGAGCTCTGCGCCGCTGCGCTACTCGTTGTTGGTGTTGGCGGCCGGTGGTGACGTTCTCCTGCCCGGGAAGTTTGACCCCGTCGCCATCGCGCGTGCGCTTGCCGACGAGAGACCGACGACCGCATTCACCGTTCCGAGCCATTGGCAGCGCCTCTTCGCGCTCGACGCGCTGCCGCCATCGCCATACCGATTGGTGGCCCATGCCGGATCAGCGTGTCCGCCGGAACTGAAACGGCGACTGCACGCCTGGGCGGGGGCAAGCTCCGTATGGGAGTTCTACGGATCGACCGAAGGACAGTTCGCGGCATGCTCAGGACCCGAGTGGGAATCACGCCCCGGCACGTTGGGCCTCCCGCGGCAAGGGCGACGGCTCTTCATCGACGAGGGGGTCATCTGGTGCGAAACCCCGGACTACTCTCGTTTCGAATATTGGCAAGATCCTGAGAAGACCGCCGCGGCGTGGAGACCGACAGTTGACGGCGGATCTGCGTTCACAGTTGGAGACCTTGGCCGTCTCGACGAGGATGGCTACCTGTTCCTCGATGGCCGCCGCGAGGACCTGATCATCACAGGTGGGATGAATGTGTACCCAGCGCACGTTGAAGCCGTGCTTTCAGCCGTCGACGGCGTAGCAGAAATCGCGGTCTTCGGCGTTGACGACGACCTCTGGGGTCAACGGGTGTGCGCAGCCGTGGTGGGATCCGCATCCGACGAAGCGATCAATGCCGCGGGCACAGCGCACTTGGCGGGATATCAGCGACCCAAGGTCATCTACCGACTCACCGAACTCCCCCGCAACGCGATGGGGAAAATTCAGCGACTTGAACTCCCGCGACATCTCGCGATAGACCCAGACTGATCAAGCAACACGGTTGAGCAGCGCCTCATGATTCGTGCCGAATACCTGAGGTCAGCTGCTCCCACAGCGCATCCACTTGCACGACCAAATCGTCTGCCGTCGTGGAGTTATCCAACACTGTGTCCGCCACGGCGAGGCGCTGCTCACGAGTTGCCTGCGCTGCAATTCGCGAGCGTGCATCCGCAGCAGTGAGTCCCCGTTCGACGAGGCGCTGTACCCGAATTTCGTCCGGGCAGTCGACGACAACAACGTGGTCGTATCCGGACGCAAGCCCCAGTTCTACGAGCAAGGGAACATCGTGAACGATTATTTGACCTGGTGCGGCCAGCTTGTACCGTTCATGAGTGAGGCCCGCGATCCGGGGATGAGTGATCGCATCCAATTGCGCACGCTCATCCGGATCCGCAAAGACGATTCCTGCGAGCTCCTGCCGATTCAGCGACCCGTCGGCATTCAGAATCCGAACGCCGAAATGGTCGACCAACGCCGCTAACCCATCGGAACCAGGAGAGACAACTTCCCTCGCGATTGCGTCAGCATCAACTACGAACGCGCCACGATCTGCAAGCAAACGAGCAACAGTTGACTTGCCGGAACCAATCCCACCCGTCAGGCCAACCCGCAGATTCGACATTGTTGTGCCTATGCGGGTGGCCGGGCGGTCGAGTTAGCTGTCGCTGCCAGCGAGCTTGTCGCGAAGTGCTTGCAGCGCCTCATTGGTGTCGCTTCCCAGCGCACCCTCGGCTTCATCGCTGGCTTCACTTGAGTAGCCGCCGGCGGGCGCGTCGCCAGCCTCTTCGGCTGCTTCCGCATCGGCCTTCTTGGCTTCATCGATCTGGCTCTTGTGCTGTTCCCAGCGAGCGAAGGCGTCGTTGTACTGACGCTCCCACTCTGCGCGCTGGTCTTCGAAGCCCTCTTTCCACTCACCGGTGTTGGGGTCGAAGCCCTCGGGACCGATGTAAGCGCCAGCCTCGTCGTAGCTTGCTGGCATGCCGTAGAGGTAGGGATCGAATTCGTCGACCGCGTCGGTACCGGAATCGTTCGCCTGCTTGAGCGACAGCGAGATCCGGCGACGCTCGAGGTCGATGTCGATGACCTTGACGAAGATCTCGTCATCAACCGTGACGACCTGCTCCGGCATCTCAACGTGACGCTCGGCGAGCTCGGAGATGTGCACGAGGCCTTCGATTCCATCTTCGACGCGAACAAATGCACCGAACGGCACGAGCTTGGTGACGCGACCTGGAACGACCTGGCCCATTGCGTGGGTGCGGGCGAACTGCTGCCACGGATCTTCCTGCGTGGCCTTGAGCGACAGCGAGACACGCTCGCGGTCCATGTCGACGTCGAGGACCTCGACCGTGACCTCAGTACCAACCTCGACAACTTCGCTCGGGTGGTCGATGTGCTTCCAGGACAGTTCCGACACGTGGACGAGGCCGTCTACGCCGCCAAGGTCAACGAATGCGCCGAAGTTGACGATGGAGCTGACAACACCGCTGCGGACCTGGCCCTTTTGAAG
>JAOAUD010000041.1 GCA_030157755.1 Candidatus Nanopelagicales bacterium | reverse complement strand
GCTGTGCCCACGATGAGCGGTCATCGAAGTGATGGGGTGAACGGCCCCTCTTCCGTTGAGGTAGCCATGTCGCAGCCATTCATCCCACCGGCGGTTGGCGCGCCAGCGAGCCAACCGATACCGATTCCGTCTACCGATTGATGAACAGACGATTCCCTGCGGAGTCGGTCTCGAAGCTCAGCCGGCCATGCTCGATGCCCCAGGCCAGCGCGGCATCGAGTCGATCCTTCAACTGTTGAGTGATCGACTTCCTACCAAACGTCGCAGCCGTTTGCCGCAGGAGCTCGTCGTCATAGGCCGTGCTGGCGATGAGGACGATGTCGGCCATGGCGTTGGCGATCTCCTCCACGGCGATCAGCATGACGTCACGCCCGGAGTCGGATTGGCTAGTTCGATAGCCCTTCCAGGTGACGGGCTGCTCCGGCGAGGCCCACACAAATCGTCCAAGCGAAGACTCGGTGACATGAAGACCCGCAAAGTACCTCTGCTGCATGTCGTCGAACCTTGCTTCTCGCAGCCGGCGAACCCCGAACTGACTGGCAACCAGCGATGCCAGGCGGCGTTCAGCGATCGGTGACTCGAGCTGCAACGTCGCTTGGATGGCTGCAGCAACCAATGCCATGTCAGCGGGTTCGCTCGAATCGAGGACCGTTGCAGGCCCCCTCTCCGGGAGACCTTCGGCAGACACGAAAGCGACTGAAACACGCGAGTGCTCGGCCAGCCCGCCCTCGCGGCGCGAGCCTGTCGCTCCTCTGAGCGGCGTGCCTACGACTACGCCCTTTGCTTTGGCTCCGGCGGGCACGAGCGCCTCGGGCGCGACAATCGGGTCATCGGCGGTATCGATCTCGCGCTCTGCGAGTGCGACGGCGGCTTCGATCTGCACCAGACAAGCATCGCTGTCGCTGACCCAGTCGGTTACCCAGATTCGGACCGCGCTGTGCACTTCGGCCTGCGCAAGGTAGTCGCCCTCTGGAATCTCGCCTCGATAGGGAACGGGTTGCACGAAGAGATTCGGTCCGTTGAGGCGGATGCCGACGGCCCATCGTGAGTGGCCCGGGTGCCGCACGGCGCAATCAAGTGCGAGGCTCGTCAGCCGCGTGTCGTCGCGGACCTCGTAGCCGCGACTCTCCAGTGCAGCGACAAGTGCCACACGATGTCGCTCGCGGTCCACCTCTGCGCGTACCACGGCCGTGACGTGGTCGGGTTCAAGGATCTGGCCGGGAAGCCATACGCGACCGACCCGTCGCCAGCCGATGCCGTGGAGGACGGAGTCGGGCAAGACATCGCGGTCATACGCGGTGCTTCGCTCTGCCCACGCCGGGCCGTCGAGGAGCACGGCAAGGAACTGGCCGGCGTCTGCGGCACTGGAGATCGCGAAGTCGATCCGGAACTTGGACAGGCCGACGTTCTCCTTCACGTGGAAGCCCTCTGCCCGTAGCGTCGTCACGAGTGAGCTCCGGTAGTGGTCGCGCTCGGAGCTGTCGCGTGTTCGCAGTCCGCCCTGGCGACCTTGTGAGGAATCCCGCGCCATCTGCAGGAATTCCTTCATCATCGTCAGCCCGATGGACGACGACGAACGAAGGTCCATGTCATCAGGGTTGAACGAGCAGAAGACCACCATCTCCTCCTTTGCCCGGGTGACTGCGACGTTCAGTCGCCGTTCACCGCCACTGTTGATGAGCGGTCCAAACTGCAGCGGGATCGTCCGTGCGCCACTTCTGGTTGATTGTCGGTCCTGGTAGGAGAAGGCAATGGACATCAGAATGACGTCGCGTTCGTCGCCCTGCACCTGTTCAAGGGCGTTCACGAACAGCCGGCGCTCCGGATCAGGGTGCTGCAGTACCGCTTCGACCTCTGGATCTCCGAGCTCAACGAGCCTGGCAAGGATCTTTGCCTTCTGCTGTTCGTTCAGGGTGACGATGCCCATCGATAGCTTCGACAACCGCGGATCGTGGAGGCGGCGCTGCACCTCGGCCGCGATGGCCACTGCTTCGACCTCGTTCGTGCGGAGGTCCAAGCGCGAGCCTCCATCGCCGACCGATCGAAGGAAGTGCCCGTCGACCTGGTGCCAGTGGATGGGCGTCGCCAGCTCGGTGTCGGGCGCGGGGAACGTGACCAAACCGGACTCGTAGAAGTTGCGGTTGCTGAACGCGATGAGGCCTTCGTGCCGACTACGAAAGTGGCATCGCAACATCAGGCTCGGCAGGTTCGACTCCCTGCACTCCGACAGAATGCTTTCGAGATCGGCGTACACGGCCTCGCCGTCATCGCCCACGGCATCGTCGTCGTCCTGATGGGTGGACTTCGTGCCGATTCGTTGGGATGGGGGCATCTGCTGGCTGTCGCCGACGATCACGACGGACTTGGCGCGTCCCATCGCAGGGATCGCGGCCGCGACCTTGATCTGTGACGCTTCGTCGAACACCACGATGTCGAACAGCTGAGAGTCGGCGGGGAGCAGACGGGCCACTGCGTCGGGGCTCATCAGAAAGCACGGCGTCAGGTGAGTGACCGTCTCGCCGTGTTCGCGGATCAGCTTCGGCAGCGAGATGCGCCGGACCTTCCTGCCCAGCTCTGCTTCGAGTCGTCCAACCCCTCCCAGTCGCATCTTGGGGCGGAAAGGGCGCCGGTCGACCAGTTGACGAGGGATCACCGTCCGCATCAGATGCTTGTGGCGTGAGTCGGCCCGGAACAGGTTCTCTACAACACCACCATGTGACTGGCGTTCGAAGCGAGCCAAACCCGTGGAAGTGAGACGCTCCTCGCGCGAGGCCGCGGCGCGGGCACGCAGGAACTCTTCGTGGAGACCGTCGAGGCTTTCGGTCCCGTTCAGGATCCTGCCGGCGAGTTCGCCGAGGCCACCCGAATACAACGGCTGCAACATCGCGAGGAAGCGCCCCCAGCGGATCAGCGAGAGGAAGTTCGAAGCATCGGCGAGCCATCCGCTGAGGCCCGCATCGATCGACTCGAGAAGGCTGCGATCGTCCCGCCACAGTCGCATGGACTCGGCGCTGGGCTGGACGATGCCGACGAACTCCGACCAGAGTTGCATCACTGCTTGCACCATCGCGGCATCGTTCGCTGCGATCGTCGTACCTTGCTCGATCAGGTGTACGACGGGCGCTGCAGCTGGGTGAAGCACCACGTTGGCTCGTCCGCTCAACTCCGCGGCGGCGACCTGCAGCTGTTCAATGTCGGCTGGGTTCATGGCTGTCCATGGCGACGGCAAACCGAGTTCGCTGAGGCCCTTCACCTCGGTATCGAGTGTCGCGAAGTCGCGGGCTGCCTGTGGGAGGCGCTGCAGCCGAGCAAACACCACAGCAGGATCCGGTTCTGCCCGCTGTGTGATCCCTGCCATCAGGCCTTGCAGCAGCGCCACCTTCTTCTTCTTGGAGAGGAAGTTGGCGCTCATCGCGTCGGAGGAGGCGGCCATCTGCGGAGAAACGTCGAGACTGAACGCGGCGCGAGTGAAGTAGTCGAGCAGGTCCGCGTGGGTCGAGTGCAGCGAGCGGGCGTGACTTGCGAGACCCTGGATTGCTGCAAGCCACGAGGGCACCACGGTCCGTCGGAGCATCGAGAGGTTCGCCTCGTCGACTGCGACAGCGGCCAGCAGTGCCCGCCGAATGGCCTCGATCTCGTCTGCGGTGGAGGCCCCACCCAGCACTGCCGACAACAGGCTCCACAAGTGGCTCGAGGCACGCAGTGCTTCCTGCAGCCGTTGTAGACAACTCGCAAGTGCGGCGGAGTCGAATACGGTGAAGTCAATGCGGCGGGACAGGAACCATGGGTGCCCGCGGTCGACCATGGCAGACCCGAGGATGCCTTGCAACGAGAGGAGGCTCTCCTCGACCTGCGACTGGTGCTCAGCCAGCTTCGGAATCGATGCGACAGGTATGGCCAAGCGTGACGGAGGCCCCAATCGGGTCGCTTCTTGCTGTGACTTCCAGAGCGAGTGCCCGACCGCATTCGTGGACGTGACGAACTCTCGGTACTCGCCAAGTTGCTTGATGATCGAAGCGATCACGATCGACTCGGAGTTCCACTCGTCAGCCAAGTTGATGCCCTCGAAGTCGAGCGAGGCACGCAGCTGTCGCCGGATGCCGTCAGGCGTGACACTCTCGTGGTGAATGACGATGCAGAAGGGTGAGAGCCCAATTGCGTTCAACCGCCTGGCCACGACTTCGAGCGCCACCTGCTTCTCGGCAACGAAGAGAACGCGCTTGCCCAGTGCCATCGACGCCGCGATCAGATTCGCGATGGTTTGCGACTTTCCGGTGCCGGGTGGGCCTTCCAGCACGAATGATCGGCCTTCCGCAGCCCAGCGCACAGCTTCCAGCTGCGACTCGTCGCATGCGATTGGACAGAGAAGCTCACCCTCGACCGGCGTCGGCAGATTGACGAAGCTCTCGTGTGCGTTCTCCACGAGATGACGAACGACATCGTTCCGCATGAACGACGACCAGTTCTCGCGAAGGTCCTTCCACGTGCGAAAGGCCGCGAAGTCCAAGACGGCCAGGGTTGCCGTCGCCTCGACCCGGATGTCAACGTGTCGACCCTCCCCCAAACTCTTGCGGATCGAGGAGATCGCACTGTCGACGTCGATACCCGACTCGTCGAGTTGTGGCTTTTCCAATTCCGGGATGACCACGTTGAGTTCGGTTCGCAGCTTCTCGAGGAGGCAGTAGTTGGGGGTGATGTCGCCGCCTGCGTCGAGCGAAACCGTGTAGCCAGTCTTGGCGCTGCCCGCCAGGCGCACCGGAATCAGGTAGAGGGGCGAGCGCAGCAGCTCCTGATTGCTCGCCCGTCCCGGTTGCGCTGGCTCCTTCCACACGAGTGAACCGATGCAGAGGTAGAGCTGGTTCGCCGCCGACTGTTGCTCGAGATCGTCGGCCAGTTTGCGGATCCCTCTGAACACCTTCTCGGTAGCGGCCGTCAGGACACCGTCGAGTTGGTCGAAGATGAGGTTGCGGGCCTGGTTGAGTCCAACACCTTGGTCGCGATGAGCATCTTCGGCCGCTCGCTCCACGAAACGCACGAGTGACGCAGGGTCAGACGTGGGAACCTGCCGGGTCGTTTCGAATGTGCGGAGAAGTCGGTCTGGAGTCGGCTCGTCGAGAATGCCTCCGGCCATCTTCGTCGGAACGACGAGGTGAACCTTCTCGCCTGCCATGATGAGGTTTTCGAGCGCTGCGAGCATCTCGGGCGCGATTGGCAGCACGATGCCCCTGGCAGCTCGGGCAGGATCGACCCCTACGCTGATTGCCTTCAGGTTGATCAGCGAGTTCGAACGCGAGATGTCGAGCAGCGCATCCAACCATCGTCGAACTCGCCGTGGAGCCACCGTTGCGTCAAGGTGGCCTCGTTCGACGAGGTCGGTCTGAAGACCGTCGCGTTCAGGTATTGCTCGAGCAATTGCACCCTTGGACACTTCGGGACTGATCTCGATGACGACTGCATCGCCCTGCTTGGAGCGGGTTGGAATCCGACGGACCCCGTCCTCCATCGCCCTCGCGACATCAACGAGCACATCGAACTGGTCGACTCTGGAGGTGAAGTAGTCGGCACTCGCGGTCAGTGCCTCGGCAAAGCTGCTCCCGCCGCGGCCCAGCTCGGTGGTCTCGATCGAAGCGATCAACTTACGGCTGGCGAGGTCTTGCGCGATGTTTGGGTTGTCAATGACGGCTGGCAGGTTCCGCAGGCCATCCAGATCGGCAGGGTCGATCATCCAGCACGCTACGAATGCGTGACCGCGCACTATGACGAGCAGCGGGTTGAGGCCGGCAGCTGCAATGCAGGCGGCGACGAAGACCGTGGAGTCGAGGCAGGTCGCTGCGTTCTCCTGCAGGACGATGTCGGGAGTGCGGATCCTCTGGCCGTAACCCTCGAAACTCGCCGGTGGATTGGAGTAGTCGAGCCCGCAACCCTGCAACGTGATCCAAATTGCCTCGAGAACCTCGAGGACTCGCTCGCGGCCCGCCTGGTAGCCCTCGGTGCTGCTCGACCCGGTTCGCTGCAGGAGCAGCTCACGGACTCGACGCATGATGTCGATGACTGCCGGGTGGGTGGGCAGCACGAATGCTGCAAATGAGTCTGAGTAGTTGTGCGACATCATCCACTGGTTGTAGGCGAGCAGGTCCAGGTCGTTTCGCGCTGCACCTACCAATTCGTCATCGGCCCAGACCTCGACGATGACGTAGCCGGCTTCGGCTTCATCCAGTTGAGCGAGCTCGCCGAAGTTCGGTTTCAGGTTCAACGAGTGAAGGGTCTCGACATCTCCAGGGCCGAAGGCCGGAATCTCGATCGTCACCGGGTATGCGAACGATCGTCCACTTGCGGCCTCGACACGTGCGGAGACTGTCAGTTCGTCACAGTCGGGAGACCACGCCCGGTTCACGAGCACGACGGTATGCAGGAGCCGCTTGTGCGCCGTGGCCGAGAAGTAGTGCGGCATCGTCGCGAGTCGTACCTCGAACGGAAGCGGACGCTGCGTGAGTGGAACCGGAGGGGGTAGCGGGGTCGGAGAACTTGGCAGCGTGGGTGCCGCAAATGCCGGCTCGAACCTCGGGCCGGGGGGTTGGGCGAAATCCGACATTCTGAAGCGCTCCCTTTGGGTTGGCCCTCGCGCGCTTTACAGCGTCGCACGCAGGAGGATCATGTCACGGTCTCGCACGTCACGACTCAGGCCGAGTCGTGCTGGGCGG
>JAOAUD010000040.1 GCA_030157755.1 Candidatus Nanopelagicales bacterium | reverse complement strand
GTATTGGTTGGCCAGGCTCGCCCTACGTCAACGGCCTCCTCCGCACCCCTGCGCAGCCGCTCCGGCACCAGGCTTCGACGGGTCAAGTTGCAAGCGACATGCCTCCGGATGCGGTTCACATTGCCTCGTGAACCGGTTCACCAACGGAAATCACGTTAGTCGACATACGGGCTGGGTAGTTCACTACACAATCACCTCAGCGAAGGGGCACGATATGGGCAACACACACTCGAAACGCATGGCAGTCGGCTGGACGTCACTAGTTGCGACTGGAGTCTCCCTTGGAGCATTGATGTCGGCAGCGCCCCTGCACGCCGCCTCGCCTATCGAACCGGCGAAAACGAGCCACTCGACAGGTCACATAGTCGGACAACCCCACAGCGTCAGCGTGGGCAGTGGAAACGTAGCCAGTACGTGCTCATTAGTCGCCAATGAGGCAGGAGTGTCCGCATCGACCAGCGACCTAGACAACCGATTCTTGATGTCGGTCACCAACATCTCACCCAAGACCGAGTTCAACCACGCAGGGACTATGAAGTTCGATACTTCGCGTACAAGTCAGATTTTCGCGCCCGGGCGAGGCTCTCAGATCGAGGTGGAACAACTCGACAAAGACACTGCACGTTCGTACGGATATTGCCAAGCCTCAATGGTCAAGCTCTACATCATGACTGACCCAACCGAGGGTCCTCAAGATCCAGAGAACTACGGGTACTTCGCCGACTTGGTTGTTGGTGCAGATTCCAACGGTGGTGTGTCCCTTCTCATCAAGGGATACGAGCAAGAAGCGCGGCTGGCGGTTGGAGGGGCTCAGACGTACACCTTGAAGATGCCCCAGGAACGCGGTTGGCCGAACCCTGACTTTCCCCTGACGATCAAGTTCACGGGAACAAAGGATCTTGCTAAGGGAAACACTCTCGCGATGTTCACCGTCAATGCGGATTGGCGTACTGCTGCTCAGGACTGACTTCGCCGACAACGTGCAGTCACCTTCAGCTCTCTCAGAGAACATCCCAAGCAAGGACCGGACCCCGGAAGTCAGCACCTGGTTGTGGGCAGTTGTCGCTGGCCTTAGTCCCTCACTAGCCGCCCTGCGGGTTGTGATCGCGCCAGGCGCGCTCGAACGGTAAGCGCCAGGCATTCGGCGAGACCAACTGATGAACAGCATTGGGACCCCACGACCCGGGTGCATATTGGCGAACCGGCGGCGGGGCATCCAACAGTGGAACGGAGACCTCCCAGAGCCGTTCAATGCCATCTGCCGTCGTGAACAGCGTGTGATCTCCGCGCATGGCATCAAGAATCAGCCGCTCGTAGGCCTCAAGGAAGTCGCGCTGAAGGCCCGTGTCATGCATCGCGAACTGCATGCTCAGCTTGTCCAACCGCATCCCAGGGCCGGGCCGCTTTCCGTAGAACGACAACGACATCTTGGCGGCGTCAGCTAAGTCAAAGGTGAGGTGATCGGGTCCCTGCGATCCGACGCCCGAACCCGCAGGGAACATGCTCTTCGGTGGTTCGCGGAAGGCGATTGAGACGATCCGTTGACCCTCACCCAATCTCTTGCCGGTCCTCAAATAGAACGGGACTCCGGCCCACCGCCAGTTGTCGATAGTGGCGCGCAGCGCAATGAAGGTTTCGGTATCAGACTCGGCATCAACTCCGGGGATGCCGCGGTAGCCCGTGTATTGACCTCGAACCACGTCTGTCGGATTGATCGGCAGCATGCTGCGAAATACCTTGTTCTTCTCCTCACTGATCGGTCCGGGTTCAAGTGCGGTTGGTGGCTCCATCGCGATGAACGCGAGGATCTGGAACAGGTGCGTGACGACCATGTCTCGATACGCACCCGTGGACTCATAGAAGTCGGCACGTTGTTCAATTCCGAGCGTCTCAGGAACGTCGATCTGAATGTGGTCGATGAAGTTGCGATTCCAGATTGGCTCGAAGAGTCCGTTGGCAAATCTGAACGCGAGGATGTTCTGAGCCGGCTCCTTGCCGAGGAAGTGATCAATCCGGAAGATCTGCTCCTCGGCGAAGACTTCATGGAGTTGCGCATTCAGCGCAACCGCAGATTCGAGATCCACTCCAAACGGCTTCTCCATGATGACCCGCGAACGTTCAACCAGCCTCGCCTCTGCCAAGAGGTGCACCGCTGAGAGCGCAGCTTTGGGTGGCACGCTCAGGTAGTGGAGTCGCTGAGGTTCGACGTCGAAGGTGCCCTCTGCGCGCTTGACTGCCGCGGCCAAAGCCTCGGGTCCGGCCACCGTCGGAACGAAGTCGAGTCGCGAGGCGAAGTCGTCCCAATCCTCATCGGAGTAAGGACGAGAGAAGAACTCATCAACGGCACTCCGCGCCTGGTCAATGAACTCCTCACGGGTCAGTTCATCGAGGGACACACCGATGACTTGGCAGCCCGGAATGAATCCGGCCAAGGCCAAGTGGAACAGGCCGGGTATCAACTTGCGGCGTGACAGGTCTCCGGTGGCACCAAACAACACCACCACCTGTGGTTGCTTTGGGCCGAACCCCTTCGGTGCCTTCGCCATGTGCCCACCCCATCGTTACTCGCCACCGCTAACTCGCCTGACGGTAGCCACGGGTTGCAACAAACTGAAGGGGAGAAATCGAATCTTCTTTGCCTGGCAATAAGTCGGAAACATGGGCTGTCCGATCCCCCGTCTACGCTGAAGCCCAATGTCATCCGTTCCAGGCCCACCACCACCCCTCTTGGGCGCCTACGCCGCATTGCGATGCGCGAGGCGGATCAGCAACGACTTCGACTCCACCATTGCGACCCAGAGTGGGTCTGTGGAGTTCTCGCCGGAGGTCCAAGGCAGGATCGATGCCGGCGTTGAGTTTGATGCGGCGGTCCGCGAGCGCCTGCGGGAACTCGGTGGTAACAACACGGTCGACATCACCGAGCGTGGATTGTTCGGACCCAACGCCATCGCAGCCACAGTGCAGGCCATGCAGGAAGGCGCGTTGACAATCCTCGGGGGGCAACTGCCCGATGACGTTGAGGGTGGCCGGGTTGGCAAGCCGGATGTCTTGGTCCGGTTCACGCAGGCGCAAGCTGCGACGCATACCTACGTACCCGTGGACATCAAGCGACACAAGACCCTGTCCGACTCACGCGAGTCGTCTCCCGCTGCACTGATCAGCACGCTGACGGCACCAGCACTTCAGGATGCGATCGCCATCGCAGCTGTGACCACCCGCAAACAAGAGCGCGACGCCATGCAGCTTGCGCACTACTGGCGCATGCTTCAAAGCGCCGGACGGGCACCGGCCATTGACGCCATCGGCGGAATCATCGGAACCGATGAACTCGACGGTGACCTCGTCATCGTCTGGCGTGACCTCGAAGATCCAATCTTCAGAACGTTCTCGCGCTCAAGTGCCGACGGATTCGCCTTGCGTTCAGCGATGCAGCGATATGACCACGAGTTCCTGTTTCGCTCCCAAGTCGCCGCGAGTGCCAGGCAGCGAGTGGGTGCACCCACTGATCCCGAACCCGTGGTCGTCCCGGTATTCGTCAAGGAGTGCGCCGAGTGCCCATGGCACGACTACTGCCGCGAGCTTCTCGGTGACGCGGACGCTTCCGTCCAAGTCGGCAGGTTGTCAACCCGCGAATGGCTGACGTTGCGCAAGCTGGGGTACGCGCAAGTCGAGCAACTCGCGGCACTCGATCTAGAGACAATCGAGTCCGCTGCGACTGCAACTCCCGCCTCACAGAGAACCCAAGAACTACTCGCGGCTTACCTACCCGAAGTGACCGGTATCCAGTCGCCGCGACGACGACTGCGGGATGCCGTCATGACAGCGCAAATGGTGCAAGACGGCACTGATCTGCGCCGGATCACTCGAGGGCCGATTGCAATCCCCCGGGCAGACGTTGAGATTGACTTCGATATCGAGAATGACCGCGATGCCCACGTCTACCTGTGGGGAATGTTGATCACTGATCACACGGACGCAACCACGCACTTCGAACATGTCACGTCGTGGGACGAACTTGATGCCGCCTCCGAAGCTGCAGTGGCATCGGAATTCTGGAGTCGGTTGACCGCAATCATCGCCGCCGCGCGCGACGAAGGAAAGTCCGTGCGGATCTATCACTACTCAACACCGGAGCCCTCGAACCTTCGTCGGATTGCACTCGAAGCCGCACATCCGGACTTGCCAAGCCTCGAGGAGGTCGACAAGTTGATCGAGGAGACTTTCACCGACATGTACCCGATCATGCGGGCCAACTTCTTCGGACGCGACGGACTCGGCCTCAAGGTTGTCGCAACTCGCGGAGCTGGCTTTGCCTGGCGAGACGAAGATCCCGGGGGCCTGCAGTCAATCACCTGGCTCGAACAAGTCCGGGCCGGAGACCACGACAGCAAGCAGCGAATCCTTGAGTACAACGAGGATGACGTTCGAGCCACACTCGCATTGCGACAATGGCTAGCTGACTAGCCCCTACAACCTCCCCGGGGTTCGCGCGACCGATTGGCCGTCTGCGGTTGCTTCCGCTTCGGCTTGGGGCGAAAGATGGGCCCATGGCCAAGGACTCCAAGAACTCAAAGAACCCCACTGCAGCCGATCTCGTCAGCAGCATCAACCAGTCTAAGAAGACGATCGGCGCTGAGGCAGGAAAGCTGCTGTGGCTCGATGACGTCGTGGCTCACGACTACCCGTCCGCCGCAAATTACCTCGGCCTCATCAGTGACCCAAAGACAGTGACAGCTCTGGAAGCCAGCCTGCGTAAGGCCCCGATCGAGATGCACCGTGCGAACGACATCCTGCGCGCCGCCGGCCTCGACCTGCTCACCCTCGACGACCCGAGCGTGCGCCGCGACCTGTCCAAGGTCATGTTCGGCGAACGTTGGTCACCCGTGCTCGTCGTGCGCGGCGATGTCCTGGCCGGTGTCCCCTTGACTATCGCTGACGGCTACCACCGAGTGTGTGCCAGCTACCACCTGTCGGAAGACACGTACATCCCCTGCAAGATCGCGGACCTTCCCGTCAAAGAGAAGGCGTAACAAACTCGGCGTCAGCCGGGGTACTGGTTGCGGAATCGCACCATCTCGTCTTGCAGCATTTGCCAGTAGGTCGGCTGCGTCCGCTTCAAGGTTCCGGCCCAGCCCTTGTCGCCGATTCCCCAGTGGCTGAAGTCGGTTCCCCCGCTGAGTCGGAATGCGAATCTGGCGTTGTAGAGCGGGTCGTAGATCAAGTTCAAGTCGGGCTTGTGCACGTCATTGATCTGGAACAGTCCATGATCGCGAGTGCCATTTGAATTCAGCGGGCTGACCACACCGGGGTACCCGCGCGATTCGCGCATCGCGATTCCCCAGGCCGTGCGAATGTAGGGCTCGGTGAATCCTGCGGCGACCAACACCGACTTCAGCTGGGTCGGACTCAGTGCCGATCCGTTAGTGCCGGTGGGCAGACCTCCTGGCACCGACAGTGTTGCGGAGGTCGAGCTCGCGACCCACTTGAGTCCAAGCTTCTTTGCACTGCGCTTTTCGATGATCCCCGTTGCCGATGCCTTGCCATAGCCGATCTTCCGCTGGAACTTCTTGACCGATGCTTTGGTTTGTTTGAAGTACGAACCAGTGGCACCCGCCTGCGCAAGGCCTGCCGTGGCATAGCGCTTGCGGATCAGCAGCGTCTGCAGATTGCGAACGGACTTTGAGTTCGTCACTCCGTACCGGGCTGCAGCGGAATTGAATGCTGGTTTGCTGCTCGCACGCACGGTTGGCGCGGCTGTGGCGCTGGCCTGATCTGCGTTCGTTGCTGCCTGTGCGGACGGAACCGCGACCACGCTGAATGCGGCCGCCAGGCACAGGCTGACTGTGCCTACGACTGAACCCCTCAACATGTGCGCCATGGCTCGCCCGACCTCAAATCAATTGCACACTGCACATCGATTGCACACTGCACGCGTGTCCCGCATCGTCGCGGACCGATCGATTCTTGAGCAATTTGCTCCGGTATTCACCCAAATAGCGCAATTGCCCCAATTTTTGGCGGATCGTTTACTACGTGCTGGGTTCCACCCAGACAGTCGGCACTGCATGATTTGAATTGAGGACGTTGACATCGGAACAAAGGGGAACGCATGAAGCTCCCAAATCGCGTCAGCGTCGCCTTGATCGTGGTCGCCACCACTGCCCTGTTCACCCCCGAACAGGCCTGGGGCGAGCTCGCGCCTCCCGCCCATGCGGCAGCGGTCTCCACGCTCACGCGCGCAGCTGCGGCGCCCTCCCCACGTGCAGTGGTTGCTCCAGCAAAATGCAAGAAGCTGCGACGAGCACTAAAGCGGACGAAGAAGTCCTCGGTCACCAAACGACGAGTTCTGCGCAAACGCATCAAGGTCGCCTGCAAGAAGATAAGTCCGCCGGTCACGCCGCCGCTGACGACACCAGCGCCGGATGTTGAACGGACGCGGACAATGTGCACAATCAGCAATCCACGCCTGCCTGAGGTGAGCGGCCTGACAAGTTCAGAGTTGCACCCGGACATCCTCTGGACACACAACGATTCCGGGGACCAGGCCCGCATCTTTGCCATCAATCTGAGCAATTGCGCAATCGTCGCGGAAGTAGGGCTGACGGGCGTGGTCGCGCGCGATTTTGAAGCGATCGGCCGTGGAGTCGATAACTCAGGGACGTCGGTCCTGTGGATTGCCGACATCGGCGACAACGCGCAGTCCCGCGCCAATGTCACGTTGTACCGGATTCCCGAACCGGCCATGCTGACTGATCAGGTGGTTGCCCCCGACGCCTTCACCATCACCTACGCCGACGGCGCGCGCAACGCCGAAGGCATCCTCGTGAGCCACGCGCAAGGTGGCCCAGTGTGGATCGTCAGCAAGGAAGCCAATGGCGGTATCTACGAATTGACGGCCGGGTTCCAACAAGTCGGTTCGGCAGTGGCAACTCGGATCGCGGACGTTCCATCATTCCTGACTGACGCTGCGGCCAAAGCGGACTGGTCCACCGTCGTGCTGCGCTCGGGCGACTTCGGGCAAATAAGACATGGGCTCGTGACCAATGAGCCGACTGTGAACTTCACGTTCCCTCACCAGCCGCAGGGTGAGGCCGTCACATTCAGCGCCGATGAGCGCTACGTCTACATCGCAAGTGAAGGAGTCAGCGAGCTGATTCGTATCCCGTCCGACCAACTCAGATAGGACTGCTCGCCCGCTGCACGCGGTGACAGCGCCGTCGTGAAGTATTGGCGCATGCCAGATGAGCCCGATGAGGGGCGACTGCAGATATTCGTCTACGGAACGCTGCTGCCCGGAGAAGTCAACTACGAGCTCTTGCTCAGCGGACGGACTTGCCACGAGGAGCCGGCGACGCTGCGTGGAGCTCAGATGTGGGCGAATGGTGATCGATTTGCGTTGACCGGTCGATCTTGGCCCTTTCCTTTCGTCGCGCTAACCGATGACCAGCGCGCGACCGTGACCGGATATGTGATGACCGTAGACCAGGCCAACGCGGCCGATGTGTTGCTTCGCCTCGATGAACTCGAGACCTTCACCCCCGGCTCGCCCGCAAATCGCTACGAACGGGTTCGGGTGTCTGTGACTACCAGTGGTGGCGAAAGACAGTGCTGGGTGTATGTCGCAGCAGAACGTATTCGCTCGGAACTCGATGAACTACCGCCAATCACCGATGGCGATTGGTTGGGCTACTTACGCGAGGTGTGAATGCCCGCAGCTAGTGACTGAGCGACCCGATGAATTCGGAAAGGAACAGTCCGACGATGCCGACGACGGCAAGTCCGATCGCGGCCCCTGAATTTCCTGGGCCCTTGTCGTCACGCAGGATGCCCGCGACCACCACAAGTGCCGCGATGAACGCAACGATGATCGAAAGAACACTCATTGGAGACTCCTTGCCCTCATAGCGGCGCTGCGGCCCTGTCGCACACAAGATACGCATCCGCGAGTTCTTCTGCATGTCGTACTAACCCGCCGGGTTGGCGGTCTACCATCACCGGGTGAGCACAGATGATGCGAAGCCCGCGACTTCCCCGGAACAAGCGCAAGACCAAGCGCCACAACTTTCCGATGAGGAGGCCCGCGCGCGCCTTGGCGTGACAAACGCCGGACTCAACCGGAAGAAAACCATCATCGGCGCCATCGTCGCGATCGTGTTCTTGGCGATCGTCTTTGTGCGAGTGATCCCGCAGATCGGAAGCTACTCCGAAGCAGCTGACTACATCAAGGCCATGACGGGCGCCGCGATTGCCGGACTTGTCATCGTGACGCTGTTCTATCTGTGGGTGTACGGCTGGCCGTTCGTCGCATCGACACCCGGCTTGCGCTACAAGCAGGGGTTCATCGTCAACCAATCAGCGTTCGCAGTTTCCAACGGCGTACCTGCGGGTGGAGCGTTGGGGCTTGGGCTGCAGTACGCCCAGCTGACCTCGTACAAGACAACCCCAACTGCCGCCACGGCATCCATCGGTGCGACAGGCACCTGGAGCGTCTTCGTCACACTGTTCCTGCCGGTCACAGGTGTCGTTGCGCTGTCAGCCAGTGGCGATGCCGCCGGTAGTTACGTCAAAGCTGCGGTGCTTGGTGTCATCGCCCTTGTCGTGGTCGTAGGCCTGTTTGCGTTGATCCTCAAGTCGGAGAAGAACGCCGTTCGGATCGGCAAGGTCGCCGACTCAATCATCAACTGGTGCATTCACCTGTTCAAGAAAGATAAGAACGTCGATGTCTCCACGCAGATCATGACGCTGCGCACCGACATCGTGGATCTCGTCAAGCGGCGCTGGCATGTCATCACCATCGCCCAAATCAGCGTGTCCTGGGCGCAGTTCGCAATCCTGTACGCGGCTCTTGTTGGCGTCTCGGGATCTGCCGGAACGATTCCGCTTCTGACCGCATACGGCTGCTGGGCGGTATCCCAACTTGGCATCCTGATTCCACTGACTCCGGGCGGATTGGGCACCGTTGATGCTGTCCTGATCGGTTTGCTCACCACGATGGGCGTCGACAACGGAGCGGCCACCGCAGCTGACCTCGTGTGGCGTGCCTCGTCCTACATTCCGCAGATCTGCATCGGCTTGATCTGCATCTTCTACTGGCGATGGGACATCCGCAAGCACGGCGACAAGAAGCCCACCGAGGCTCCCGCGACCGCCTAGATCCCCTCGTCCTCTCACGCTCATGCCAACCTCGCCAACGCGTGTGGTTGGCGTCGACTGGGCTGCAAAACAATGGGCATGTGTCGAGTTGACCGACGGCGCCGTGACCAACGTGTTGGGACTCAAATCGTTCGCACAGGTCGTCGAACGATTTGATGGCGCGGCAGCGATTGGAGTCGACATCCCGATCGGATTGCCCGTCGACGGCCCACGTCGTCGAGCCGACCTTGAAGCTCGTTCGATGGCTGGCCCCTCGACGGTGTTCGTCACGTACCCGCAAGCGGTCTACGACTGCCCTACTCATGGCGACGCCGTCGCGATGTGCCGCGACAAGAACTGGCCTGGAATCTCACGACAGAGTTACGGGCTGCGCACGCACATTCAAGACGTCGCACCATTCGGTGATTTCGTTCACGAGGTTCACCCAGAGGTCACGTTCCAGTTCATGAATGACGGGCGCTTGGGATACTCAAAACATACGTGGAATGGCTTCTTCATCAGGCGCAACTTATTGCGAGAGCGCGGCATCAATGTGCCTGAAATCCTCTCGGAACCACTTCCGGGAGTTGACGTCCTGGACGCCGCAGCGGTCGCCTGGACGGCACACCGGATCGCCGCCGGTGATTCTCTGACGGTTCCGCCCGACCCCTCCGGCACCGAACCAACAATCACGTACTGAATCGGCGCAGTGGGTGGTCCTGATTCAACGCCGGAACCCGGACGCGCCTTTGGAACCTATCGGGAGTGCTTGAGGTCGCGGTTCACATCAGAATCTGACCTTTGCCTCAGTTGATAGGCAAGCGGGCGACTCGGTCAGCGATTCTGACCGACTCTGCCCGCGCGAACGCACTCCAGGCTGGCTTGATCTGGGAGTCTGCGGCAGAGGATTGTGTGTAGTTGGCGAACTGCACGCGCAGGATGGTCGTCCCCACCTGCCGGTACACGGAATATCCGCCAACGTAGATCGTCAGCCCGCCAGTTGCGCCACTTCCGACATCGACTGCAACCTGCTGCGCAATGCGGAAGCCCTCGTAGCCGTGGGTCTTGGCAAGCGTCTTCTTCTGTTGTGCCACGTTGGCCTGAACAAGATCGCCGGTCACAGTCACGGGCGCATTCACCGTGGGGGCGCACCGGCTCGTGGCCTTCTTCAACGCTTTCCACTTCTTTTTTGCCGAAGCGGTGGAGCTGTACCCGTAGATATCGCTGGAGACCGCTACTGTGGCGGTGATGTTGTCGCCGGAACCTGTCTGAGACAGGACTACCGAACTGTTCTCGTGCTGGAGAGGCCGCGCACCGAATACCTTCTTGCCGTTCTTATCGACGCACATTTCGAACTGATGTGTTTTGGGAACTGTGGTGTAGCTCAACGACCTCTTTGGGTCCTTGGCAAGTGCCTTCGGGATGTCCGATGCGCGCAACGATGCTGAAGCCATTCCAGCTTGCGTCAGCGGGAATGCGGCAGTCGCGTCACCTGCGTTTGCCGGAACCGCCAATGCCGACACTCCAAACACGACCAGCCCGGCAGTCGCGACTGGCACAGCTACGAACTTGCGCATGTTCACTCCACGTGATGTCGGTCGAAATGTCAATCGTCGGAACCCTGCGTCGGGCGTCGGTACTCTACGGAAACCTGCCCCGGGTTGCTACCCAAGCGCCGCAGCAGGTGACGTGGAGCAGTGCACCGAGACACGGGAAAGCGGACGAGCAGGTCAGTCCGTGGCTGGGCGCCATCGCGGGTACTCCATGCGTTGAGCCACGTTGTCTGCGACCTCGCGGGAGAACTCCCGCTCAACTAGCCAGAGCGCGAGGTCGATCCCGCTCGTTACGCCTCCGCTGGTGACGAGGCTGCCGTCGTCGACTACCCGATCCTGCACAACGGTGGCACCAAGGTCAGCGAGATCGGGCAAGGCGCTGTGGTGAGTGGTGGCCCGACGCTCTCCGACCACACCGGCGTGGGCAAGCAGCATGGTTCCGGTGCAGACTCCAGCCATCACCGGCGTTGCCGCCTGCGCCTCACCCAGCAGCGCCAGCAGATGCCCAGTGGCGACCTCCGCCCGCGTCCCGTTCCTCGCATTGGCGACCCACCCGCCCCCGGTCACGATCACCACGTCTGCCCGGCCGGGACGAAACACGTCATCGGGCTCAAACCGCAGGCGATGTGCGCCCTCTACGAGCAACTGACGATCGCGAGTGACCAACCATGCGTCAATATCCGCCCCCATGGTTGCGGCGCTCCGAAGCACCTCCAACGGACCAAGCGCATCCATTTCGTCGACGCCATCAAAGACCACAATGTCGAATCTCACGCGGGCAGTCTCACAGATGGACACGACTGGCGACACTCGGCTGATTACCAGCGACAGCAACTGCAGCGGCGGCTCGCTAGAGTCGAAGAATGGCTGATGCATTCACAACCTTTGGCGATGACGCCCTCGGGGACCTCGACACCGTGGGGCTCATCGAAGCCCTCGCCAGTGGTGGAGTCTCGCCAACAGAACTGCGAGACGCATCCCTCGCCCGCGCCAATGCGGCGCGGGTGCCGTTGAACGCCGTCGTCACCATGGTCGATGACCCCGCCATCGCGTCCGGGCCCTTCAACGGAATCCCCACGTTCGTCAAAGACAACGAAGACATTGCGGGGCTGCCCACAAGTCACGGTTCGCGCGCCACATCGCGAAATCCAAAGACAGTCACGTCTGCATTCGCCGAGCAGTACCAGCGGCTCGGATTCACCGTTCTCGGTAAGTCCACCTTGCCCGAGTTCGGCCTGACAGCAACAACCGAACCGCTGGCCACCGGACCAACGCGCAACCCTTGGAATCCTGATCACTCCAGCGGCGGCTCGTCGGGTGGTTCTGCATCGCTGGTCGCAGCCGGAGTGGTTCCGATCGCCCATGCCAATGACGGTGGCGGGTCGATCCGGATTCCTGCTGCATGTTGTGGGCTCGTCGGTTTGAAGCCGTCGCGTGGACGGCTCATCAGCGCACCTGAACTTGAGCGCATGCCGGTAGCGATTGCCGTCCAAGGTGTCGTCACCCGCACTGTTCGCGATACGGCTGCTTTCTATCGCGAGATCGAACGGCTTCACCCGACACTCGCGCCGATCGGAAACGTCGTGGGGCCCGGACGCCAACGCCTGCGGATCGCGGTCGTCGATGAAGGGATGGCCGGGCTACCAGTTGACCCGGAGGTCCAAGCAACGGTTCGTCACACGGCTGACCTCTGTTCTGACCTAGGTCACGACGTTGAGTTCATCCCGTTCCCATTTGATGAGCAGTTCGGTCGCGACTTTCTGCGTTACTGGGCCGGTGTTGCCTTCGCGATTCAGGTCGGCGGCAAGCAGGCATTTGACCCCGAGTTCGACAAGACAAAGTTGGAGCCATTTACCTACGAACTCAGCGGCTTGTTCAAGCACATCGCGGTTCGGATGCCGGCGGCTCTGCGGCGATTACGTGCCTTCCCTGCGACTTACGCCGCGGCTTTTGTCGACTTCGACGTGATGCTGAGCCCAGTGTTGTCACACCCAGCTCCAGAGATCGGGTACTTAGGAGCAGAAGCGGATCCGCACGATCACCTCGTCCGGCTCCTGCGATACGCATCCTTCACGGCAATCCATAACGTTTCCGGAGCACCAGCGATCTCGCTGCCGATCGGCGAAAGCGCTTCCGGCTTGCCGATCGGGGTGCAAGCTGCAGCACCCTACGGGCACGAGGCGAATCTGCTCGAGCTTGCTTACGAGCTTGAATCGGCGGCCCACATGTCTACGACCGCCCCGACACGAAGTTGGTTCGGAGCTACGTCCGGCAGTTAGAGAATCACGCAGCCGCAGGGGCAGCGACGGCAGTGTTCGGCTCATCAGGAACTGGGCCGACCCCGGGCACCTTCGCCAACAACGAGCGGAGGATGTCGCCGATAACCATCCCGACTAGGCACGTCGGGATCAGCAGCGGACTTCCCAGAAGGAGTCCGAACACGATCGCGACGATGATCATCGGCTTCCACCCCAGCTTCAAGCCGGTGGAAGTCGCGGCGAGGACACCGGCGGCAGCCAACGTCGTCACCTCAGCGTCCGAACCGAGAACCACAAAGATTGCACCCACAGCGCCACCGATGAACATTGCCGGGAAGATCGGTCCACCCCTCAAGCCACCGCCGAGGCACAGCGAATACGCGATGCCCTTCGTAACGATGATGATGATGAGCGTGCTGACCGAGGTGACTTCGAGTACCTGTGCAATGAAGCCCTCGCCCGAACCAAGGATTAGCCGCGGATCAACGTGACTGGCGGCAACACCGATGATTGCGACCAAAGCGACGAGCGCACCGATAATCGTTCCGCGGTAGACATGCGGCGGACGCTTGTCGCCCCAATTGCGCAGGTAGTACGCGGGAAGCCGCACGGCGACGATGACAAGTGATGCAACGATCGAGACCGGGATTGCCCAGATCAAGTCAGTCCATGCCAGCTGAATCGGAACGCTGACGATGTTGACGGTCTGACCCGCACCCATGTTCACAACGAGACCGATCACCGCACCGAGCACGCCGATCTTGATGAGCTTCTCTGTGTTGGATTCGTCTGCCTTGCTCCGTTGTGCGAACCACATTCCAAGCGCAGTACCCATGGCGATCAGGCCGGCCTCTGGTCCGAGCACCGCACCGGAGAACAGCGAGATGATCACTGCGGCTAGCGAAATCAGCGATGATCGAATCGGGTCAACCCGAACTGCCAGGCCATCGAGTGGGCTGTGGCCAAATACTCCCGTACTTCGGCGGAGCGCAACCACGGCCGTAGCGCCAACCACCAGCATCACCGCGGTGTAGACGCCGACGAATGCCTCATTGTTGATCGCGTTCGGGATGTCAGTCCACAGCACGTCGAGCGCCACGTGAAGCAGCTTGAGGTAGATGACGCCGATCACGACACCGACGACCAAAGCCACGATCAGTAGCACCGGGCGACCTTTCGGCCGAGCCTGGGACTCATCACTGGGAGCAGAGGCTGCTGTTTCTTCGCTAGACACGAAAGAGATTCTCCACGCAAGAGCACCCCGGTTGCTGACTGGGTGGGTGGACTCAGTCGGCTACCGGGGTGCTTCCGCGCAGCGGTTCATCAGCGACTCGAACGCTTGAGGTGGAGACGGAGGACCTCCTCAAGCCAGTCGGGGTGGTGCCGCCGGCGCGCTACGCGGCGTGGGAAGAGTGGAAGTGCCGTTTCGGGATGTGGACACTGTGGGGCTTCTTTGGCTTCGAGCCAAGGCGCTCATCGCGTTCACGTTCCAGCTTGGCCATCGGGTCGTTGTGCTCGTCGAGCTCTGAGGGTCCCAGGAACGTAAGGAGAGTCTTGCGTGCGTAGTACTTCACCTTGAATTTGGTTTCCATGATCTTTGCCCTTCAGATTCTTGCTTGATCTTGCTCGGTAACTAGAGAGTAGAACTGATGCAAAGCTTTTGCAATAGTTCTGAGGCAAAAGTTGGGCAATAGTTGTGGCATACGCCCAAATGGGTCACACTCACGATGTGAAACCTGCCGATCCTCGCGGCGACGACATCGCGATGTCAGTCGCAGGCGCGGCGGCATTCGTGGGCCTCACCCCCGCGACGCTGCGCACGTGGGATCGCAGATACGGCATGTCTCCCAGCATCAGAACCACCGGTGGGCACCGCCGCTACAACGCCAACGACCTGACCCGACTGCGATTGGCGGCAAAGCTCGTTGATTCAGGCCTGCCACCGGCCGGAGCGGCAACCGCGGTCGTCGCTTGGAGCATTGCCGAATGCCAACAACGCCTCGATGAACAATCCGTGCCGTCGCCAGAGGGTGAACCTGACGCCGCGGGCGGTCAGCGACCTGGCGGCGGACGATCGATCTCAATGCCACGCGCGACCAGTGAGCAACGAGGCCTCTCGCGCGCAGCATTGACACTCGACGCCCAAGCAGTCCGGGACATCATGACCAGTGCGATTGAGTCTCGCGGCGTCGTCCGCGCGTGGGAGGAACTTGCCGCCCCGACCTTGATCGCAATCGGCAATCGGTGGGAACTTACGCGCGAAGCGGTCGAAGTTGAACACGTTGCATCACTCGGCATCCAACAGGCGCTCGAGATTCCGGTACCCGACGACGTGACCGGGCGCCCGGTTCTCTTGTGCTGCTCGCCGGAGGAACAACACGGGCTAGCTCTGCTCGCCCTGCGCGCGGCGCTCATCGAAAGTGGAACCCCCGCAGTGATGCTGGGTACCCGGATGCCAGCCGAGGGACTTGTTGCTGCAGCGGCGAGGTTACGGCCCCGGGCGATTGTCCTGTGGGCGTCACTGGCGGAGAATGCCGACAGCTCAGTCTTGAGCTTGCTACCGAGCCAGCGACCACCAATCAAGGCATTTGTGGCAGGCCCGGGCTGGCGCCTCACCGACGATGTTCAGCACGCGACACATCTGTCGTCCTTGGCAGAAGCGGTCAACGTGCTCCGACTGTGATGCGGGACTGCACCGCTAGGCGGAGGCTTGTTCGGCGGGATCTGCCTGAACTGCCTTGTCGTCCTCGGCGCGGACCTCCTCGAATAGCTTGCGCTCCTCGTCGGGCTTCGGGTACTTCCACCACACCAGCACCATCGCCACGATGACGGAGGCCAACGCGAAGGTGATCGCAGCACCCTTGCCCTCGGTGAATGCCCGCTGAGCCGCGTCGATGAGTTGTGCCGAGTCGGCGCCCGGAAGCGTGGCGGCAACTGCCTCAGCGCCCTCAAAGCTCGACGAGATTTCCTGAGTGGCACGGGTCCCGAGTTGCTGGGCTTGGTCTGCGGGAAGTGTCGAGAACGCCTGAACGAAGTACCGGCTGTAGACAACCGCGAGCAACGTTCCAAGCAGCGCCTGGAACACCGCACCTCCGAGGTCCTTGGTGAGGTCCATTGACCCAGAGCTCATTCCGGCCTTGCTGATGGGCAGCGATGCACTCAGGGATCGGGAGGCAGACGTGGAGGCCATGCCGATTCCGATGCCCACCAGGAAGTACGCAACAACTACCCAGACCTCACTGATCCCTGGACGCCAAGTGATGAGGATCTCGACGAAGCCAATCGCCACAAATGCCAGACCGATCAGGAACGTCAACCGAGTGCCCTTGGCACCAATAAACTTGCCCGCAAACACCGCAGCCGGCACCATCCCAATCGCCAATGCCAATGTCAACAAGACAGCATGCAGCGGCGTGTACATCAGCACATTTTGCGTGAACTGTTGACCAATGAACATGGCGCCCACGAGCGCTCCGAAGGCGACCAACCCAGCCACAAAGGCGACCCAGAAGGTCGGGATTGCTGCCATCTTGAGGTCGAAGAGCGGGTTAGGGGCTCGGCGTTCGCGACGTACGAAGAGGAAGCCGCTGACAAGCATCACTGCGAACAGGACGCCCACAGTGATCGTGATGCCTTGGGGCAACATCACGATTCCGAGAACCAAACTCGAAATCATGATGACGCTGAGCGTGCCGCCTTGGTGGTCCACGGGCTCGTTGTGTTCCGCGGCGGACTTCGGCAACACCACGAACCCCAAGACCAAAACCACGATCGCCAGCGGAACTGTGATGAGGAAGACCGAACCCCACCAATAGTTCCCCAGTAGCCAGCCACCCAAGATCGGACCGAGCACGGAGGCACCTGTGCCGATCCCTGTCCAAAGGGCGATTGCGGCGGTGAGCTTCTTGCCGCGCCACAGCGCAGTGATCATCGACAGCGTCGTGGGATACAACATGCCACCGGATACGCCAACTGCGATTTGTGCACCGATCAGGAAAACGGCCGTCGGCGACCAGGCGGACATGAGCGAAAACGGGACACAGAGGAACGCTCCTAGCAGCAGCATTCGCTTGCGACCGTATCGGTCACCAACCGCCCCGAGGTACAGAACTGTCGCCGCAATCCCTAGTTGGTATGCGTCGGTAATACCCGTGAGTTGAGTGTCGGTCGCGTTGAGAGCTGAACCAATCGAGGGAAGTGCCACGTTGGAAATCGAGGTGTTGATGTTCGCCACCATCGCGCCGAGAATCAACGTCGTCAGGATAATTCCGGCCTTTGCGGGCGCAGCTCCCAACGCGGACGGAGCGGCCGCACCAGTGGTCGTAGACACCTCAACATCGTGTCAGCTAGCGTCCCGCAACTCGCGTTCACCGGCACTTTCGCGGGTTCGGTTGCGCCTACGTTCAGGACTAGCATTGATGTATGACGAAGAAGAAGTGGTCTGAACTCACCTCGCGCCAACAGACTCTTGTGCTGGTGGGGGCGAGCATCGAATTGGCACTGACCGCGACAAGCCTCATTGACCTGGCAAAACGGCCCGCGGAGCAAATCCGCGGGCCGAAGCCAGTGTGGTTCGCAGGGGTGTTCATCCAGCCAATCGGCCCGATTGCCTACCTCACGATCGGCATCAGGCGGTAGCTGAACTACCCCTGGTTGTTAAACGCCCTTGTAGACGGCGGCGGCGTAAATCGACTTGCTGGCAACAACAGCGCCGGTGGCGGCATCGGTCAGCGTGATCTTCGCGATGTACGACGTATTGGCCTTCACACCGAACACTGTGAACTTGCCGCTCAACGCTGCGGCCGGATCATCGTAGGCAACCTGGGAGGGATCCGCTGTCAGGTAGAGGCGAGCATCCACCGTGACCGTTTGGTTCTTGTTACAGGGCTTCACTCCGTAGGAGACCATGATCGAAGAGAGGCCTGTTTCACCAGCGCGGGCGTCACCCTTGTAGGTCAGGCTGGAGAACGGGTCGCATGCCGTGGTTGTGATTCCGGCTCCAGTCCCGCTTCCGATCTCCTTCGCGGATGCCGTCCCGGCTGCTCCGGCGACGAGTAGTCCCGCTGTCAAGGCAACAACAGCGCTGCGGCGGGCCAGCGACTTCTTATTGTGCGCGGTGGCGATATTCATGACTGACATGTTCGGTCTCCAAAGTGTGCGACGGCCTCGTCCGGGTGACGGCGGCTGCTTCATTACGAAGTGTCGGCCCACGCAGAAGCACGCACAATTAGCCCTTGGTCGTAAGACCCACCGGCAGCAATTGGCGTACTGGAGTTCACCCAACCCAGGTGACGGTGGATTCAGCCGTGTTGTTAACGGCCTTCGCGCAGACTCGCAGGTGACACTTCTGTTGTGCCCGTCGCGGGGAGGAGTGGCATGGCTCGAGGATCAGTGGCAGTTGCCAGTGTTGCGGTCGCTTTTGCCGCGTCACTAGGGACTTTCCTTGTCGCTCTCATCCACGCATCGGGGGCGTCACCCGCCGCAGTGAGCGCAGCTGGCGGACTTGCCGTTGGTGCGTCAGCCGTGACAGGCGCAGTCAGCGTGAGGTGCCAGCCACCAATTCTTGCCATGTGGGAGGAGACCCGGTGGGCGTTTAGCGCGGGAGCCGTCATGCTCCAGATCGCCGGGGCATCTGCGTGGTTGGTCGCCGGTGGGCCCTGGCCACCTGCATTGGCGGCCCTCAGCGTGGGCGCTGGCCTGCTGGCAACAATCCCACGGGCGCCCAAACAACGCCGAGTTGTCGACCTGCGCGAAGTCCCGTCAACCGATCTCATTCCGGGCATGACCGGCGCCGAATCGCACACGGGCGAGCGCGTCATCTTCCTCCCCCAGCCATCGGTCGCCCAAGCGATACAGCGATCGAAACCCCCGACAGATCAAGCGTCAGACAAGTAGCGGCATGTCGGCCCGAATGCCGCGGGGGCACGATCTCGTGCCGGTGGCATCATCTAGAGGTGCCGTTTCACGTCCTGCTCCACCAACCGCAGATCGCAGGCAATACCGGCAACGTCATCCGGCTCTGCGCCAACACTGGTGCGCACCTTCACCTCATCGAGCCGCTTGGCTTTGAACTTGATGATGCTCGGTTGCGACGAGCCGGTCTGGACTACCGCGAGTTCGCGCCTGTGAGAACACATCGAAGCCTGACCGCCTGCCTCGATTCGCTGGGGGCGCCACCCGTCTTCGCATTCACGGCCCGCGCGACGCGAACATTCGAGTCGGCACAATTCACCGATGGCCCTGCTTTGCTGTTTGGGTCTGAGAGTGACGGTCTGGGCGCTGACGTCCTAGCTTCCATCGACGCCCAGCGTCATTTGCGGATTCCAATGCGCAGCTCGAGCCGAAGCCTCAATCTTTCGAACGCCGTTGCGATCGCTGTCTACGAGGGCTTGCGTCAACTCGATTACCCCCTGGACTGAAAGAGGAGTGACACTTTGACCACAGGTCTGCAGCAAATCATCAGCGATCGATATCGCACGGACGAATACGTGTGCCTGGCCGATCAGAACACCCGCTGGGCGCCGAGTCGCCCGCTTGAGGGAGTCCGAATCGTCGACTTCACGCCGGTGTTTCGCAATACCCTCACCAAGTACGTTCCGCTGCTGGCCGCTGGTGCGAAGTTGACGATCGGAACCCACCCGCAGATACCCGCAGATCCCGAACTGATCGCTGAACTGCCCGCCCTCGGCCTGCCCGTCATTTCCGCTGATTCGACGCCTGGCGACTTCGACGTGGTACTCGACTGCGCAGGCAAGAACGCGCACTTGGGTGCATCATTCGGGCACGTCGAACTCACCCGTTCGGGAGTGGCGGCCTACCAAGATGCCCGGGGCCCAGTTGTTGTTGTCGACATGTCAGATCTCAAGTTGCTCGAGACCATATTCGGTACCGGCGATTCATACTTTCGAGCGTTGGAGTATCTCGGCGTCGATGCTACGGAAGGTCCGGTGTTGATCTTTGGGGGTGGGAAGGTCGGCACGGGCATTGCGTATGCGGCGGCACAACGAGCCATCGAGGCGATCGTTGTTGATTTCCCAGGGTCCGGACTTCGCTTCCTTGATACGCCTGTGATTCCCGCGAACGATCCCGGTGCCGTGACAACTGCGATCTCACAGGCGCACACCATCGTCACGGCGACAGGCAAACGGCATGCCGTCTCACAATTCGCTCCAGCACTCATGCGCAGCGATGCGGTCTTGGCCAACATGGGCGTTGACGACGAGTTCGGCGCAGACGTACCAGCAGAGCGCGTTCTTCATTCCAAGATTCCGGTCAATTTCGTCTTGGACGAACCAACCGCACTGTCGTATCTCGACCCAGTATTCGCACTGTCGAATGCTGCCGCCGCGCAACTGGTTACTGAGGAAACCGCCGGTGGGATCAGCGCTCCGCTGACTTCGACCGAAGCACCGATTTACGCAACCCTCGCTCGCACCAAGACACATGCCGAAGAACTCGTGGCAATCGCCAAGATCGCCGGTTCGCGTCGCGCCTAGCCAGACGCGGTCGGCTTGGGTGGCTCCAACGACTTAGGGGTCGTCGACCATATCGGGAGTTCGACTTGGTCACCGCAAGGAACCAGGGGTCCAAATGCCTCAATCGTCGGGCACGCTTTCGGCGATCCGTCGTTGTTGTAGCAGCTGTGAATTTCCAGAAGCCGGGTCGCCGCGTTTGCGTCGCACGCCGTTTGAATTGGCTTACCGGTCACCTCCTCGACGATGTCGCGGATTCGCGCAGTGGGCACGGTTTGACCAGCCAGCGAATTTATCTCGGCACTCGCCCGCTGCAGCTGCGTCGCTTTGTCCACACCCAACTCGAAGTACTGACGAGCGCCAGCATCCGTGTTGTCGAACATGCATGTCCCGTGCTTCTGCCATTCGTGGTTGTAGGTATCGCAGGTGCCGTCACAAACCGTCGGGTAGATCGGATCGATCCACAGCTTCGCCATGCTGTCCTGCAACGACTGCGGCCACTTGGCAATCTCGTCATTCTTCAGCTCCGTGCCAGTCTGACAACAGGCCCCGAACACCCCTGAATTCCAGCTCGGCCAGACCCCGTGCACCGTCATCTCATTCGGCGTATTCGGCAGACACTGTGAGCCTGGCGGGTGGGTTTCGGTGGTGTCGTACCCGGCCTTGAGCCCCAGACAGTTTGAGGGAAGCCACTGTTGGCTGAGCATGTACCAGTTGGGCGGTCCGGTGATGGCGGGGCTCGGCGAACCCGATGGGCAAGCGCCTGCGCACTTCGCACCCGGGCTTGCGCTCACGCTCGCCAAAATGTTCGCGGCACCATCTTGCGGCGAGCTGGACGGTTGGGCGTTTGGTGCCCCACAGGCGGTAAGTACGACGAGGACGAGGGCCACCATCAGGCTCTTCAGATGCACCGGAAGATGATCTAACAACCGTTCGCCCGGACTCAACTTGAAACCCGACTCCTCCCATCACAAGTCGCGCCGAATGCGTCGACTCTTGTCTTGGCGCATACTCGACCCATGAGCGAAGTGGTTCTAGAGGAACTCGTCATCAGCTTCGATGGAACGGTCATCGAGATCTTCTATGCAGGCCGCGGGGATAGCGACCGCTTCCATATCGCCCAACTCGAAAGTGCCGAGTTACTTCACCTTGATGCTCGTGGAGGACCAACGTTCAATCTGGTCGGAACCCACCGCGGCGGCGTCGCATTGAATCGACTCAAGGTCAAGGCCGCCGAACTACCTGCACTGCAGCAGGTCGTATCCGAAATTAACGAAGCTGCCAGCCCCTTGGTCTGATCACTTCGCCTGAGTACCCGGATCGCTCGGTCCCTCGGGCTTCTTGGCTTTCTCCTGCTCCATCTGCTCTTCTACCGCAGCCGCCTCAGCGGGCGTTGGCACACCGTTCGGCACCGCTTGCCCGCTGTCGATCTTCTCGGCATAACGCTTCGCCGCTTGCATGAGCCCCGGATCGAGGACTCCCGATCCGCCAGCGCGTGAGATCGCGTCGCCGCCACTGCCTCGCAGAATGTACGCAAAGCCGACGGCGATGAGGGCTCCCACGATGGGTCCAACAACGTAGACCCAGTAGCTCGTGAAATCACCGCCAACAAAGGCCGGGCCGAACGAACGAGCCGGGTTCATCGACGTCCCGCTGATCGGCGCCGACCACAACCCGGCAAGTGCGATGTAACCTCCCACGCCAACGGCGGCGATAGCGCCGACGTTCTGGGCCGCAGAGGCCGTACCCAAGATCACGCTGACCAGCAGCGTCGTGAGTACGATCTCCATCGCCAACGCCTGCCCGTTGGAGTAGCCCGGACCCGGCAGAGTTGCACCCAGATGCTCAATGTCGCCGAGGACCAGGCGAAGGAATAGTGCCGCCAACGAAGCACCCGCGAGTTGCATGACGATGTAGCCGGGTACGCGCCACCACGGGAAGTCGCCTCGCAGCGCAAACGCAAGTGAGACCGCAGGGTTCAAGTGAGCGCCGGACACTGCACCCATGAACAGAATGATCGACGCGACCATGAGGCCAGGCGCTACGACGGCCGCGGCAAGACTGATCTTTCCCTGAGCGGCGAGCATCCCACCGCCCGCGGCGACGAGCACGAGGGCGAAGGTCCCGAAGAGTTCGGAGAACATCCGACGCCATTCACGGCGCGGATTGTCGAAGTCACCCGACCTACCGAACTCGAGAGTAAGCATGTGTCGGGTCCGCAGACCCATTTCTGTGGCTTCCGCCGCCGCAACAGAATCCTGACTGATCTCGCTCCCACTGGCTGTACTCATCGCTTGCAGCTCTCAATCGCTAGAGACTCTCCGACCGCAATCGGCCCTGCGGCGCAATCTGCCGCGAACCTAGCCGACATCCCAGGCCGGTGGCAGCCCGAACCAAGGACTTGACCCTGAAATCCCCTTGGTCCTGCTCGGCGGTCTTGCTCGGCAGAACCGGCAAATCCACGTCATGCTTGGACGACCACCAATCCCAACGAAGGTAGGCACGCCGTGAGCGACTCCCCACTGCGTTCATCGATCGAAGCGGTGATCTTCGACCTTGATGGAGTGCTGATCGACTCCGAGGAATGGTGGGACCAGATTCGCCATGGGCTGGCAATCGAGAACAACATCGAGTGGCCCAGCGACGCAACGCGACTCATGCAAGGAATGAGCACACAAGAATGGTCCGCGTACCTAGCCGACACGGTCGGGATCCCTGGCAACGCGGCCGATGTTGCCAGCACGGTCATCTCGAAGATGGCGCAGCGCTACGCCGCGGAACTCCCGTTGATTCCTGGTGCTGTTGACGCCGTCAAGAACATCGCCGCACACTGGCCGGTGGCAATCGCTTCCTCATCGCCCCGGCAGTTGATTGACGTCGTTCTCGCTGAGTCGGGCTTGAGTGACGTCGTCCGCACTTCGATGTCGACGGAGGAATGCGCGGCTGGCAAACCGTCACCGATCGTCTACCAGTCGGTGGTGCAGCGCCTGGGATCAACTCCTGCTCGAACGGTTGGGGTTGAGGACTCGAGCAATGGTCTTCGTTCCGCGTCGGCTGCGGGACTCATCGTCGTGGCAGTTCCGAACCCGACCTACCCGCCCGCGAGCGATGCACAGGCACTCCCCGACGCTGTCGTCAACAACCTGACAGAACTGACGCCGGAGTTTGTTGCCAACCTTGCGAGCTAGCGATGCCACAGTGGCGACGACAGATGCGAGTTGTCTGTGACACTCAAGCCGTAGTCGCCCCCGACCACGAGGAACGGCGCACCGGAGACCGCAGGCGACGGTGTTCCCGACGCCCAGTAGCTCGTGCCTGAGGTATCGCGCAGGTTCAGCACACCGCTGCTCGCGAGTTCCAGATAGCCACCAGGATGCGAAGTTCCGGCGGTCCAGACAGATGCCATTCCGTCACCAGAGGCATCTGGGTAACTGGCCGAGCCCGCTCCGTCCCACAGTGAGGCGACCCCGTCAACGACCGCCAGCTTGTAGCGGCCGTCAGCGGACCACACCGAACTACCACTCGCGATCCTCATCCCTTGCGGCACTGAGCCGATCGGAGTCTGCAGCCCATTCACCAGTTGGACATGGGCTTGGTTGCTGCCTGACTTCGAGGTTGCAGGCGACGAGGCGGCCGCGCTGATCAGCGTTCCGACCACGACGTTGTTGGCATCGCGGAGTTCGCATGTGGAGTTGCCACTGCCACCGGGCGTGCACACCGCGAATCCACGTGCAGGTGCGTTGAACCAGTCAGCACCCGCGCTCTGCAGCGCATTCTGCTGCGAGTTCGTGGTGGCCCACGCCGCAAAGTCGTCGAATCGGTTCTCCGGTATCGTTGTTCCACTTCCGCCGAACTCGCTGACAACATTCGATCCAGGCGTGGCGTACACAACCTCAACACCGCAACTCGACGCAACCGGTGCCGGTGAGGAAGGCGCAGGATTGTGGGTACCGGCGCTTGGCTCCCACGAGAACCCGCTGGACGGGTTGCCGCAAGCTGGGGCACCTTGCACGGCAGCTGGTCCGACTGCCGACACCATGACGGAGTTGTTCAGGTCATACCCGCCCGTTCCGTTGGCAGTTCCAGTCCAACCCAGGACGTGCGCCCGATTCCACAACAGGTTGAGGTTGTAGTCGCTGGCGGCCGGGTGACCGAAGGTCGTCTTTCCACCCGGCGCCGACAGGCCGAAGTCCACATCCAGCTTCGGCGGGGTCGTGTCCAACGCGTGGGCCGGCGTCTTGCGTTTCGAGAGTGCCTTTGCCGACATCGACGAGGCAGAGGCATTCCAGAAACCGGTATCAACGATCGTGTCAGAAAACCCATCCGTCCAGCACTCGTCGTCATACCAGTGGTCACCACAAGGTCCGATGCTGTAGCTGCCGTTGAAGAAGACACGGAATGAACCGCCTTGGCCACCGATCGCGCAGCTCTGATCGTCGGTTGTGCCGCCCCCATTCGTGTTCAGGGTTCCTTGGCAGTAATCGATGTACGCGGTACCGCCGACACTTCCCACCCAGAAGCTGATGCTCGCGCCCAGCCCTAGATGGAAGTCCTGCAGTGTTCCGTCGCTGTACACCAAATCAAGGTCACCGCTGAGATTTGTGCCGAGCAGCCCGAACCAGAGATTCGCGGAGATATCCGCGTTCACTACCTGCCCGCTGCGTTGTTGAATTGCGACGAGACAGTTGTTGGGCGGTTGCGGCAGCCCTGCCGTCCAGGACGGGCAGTTGTTGCTGCCCGAAGCCACTCCTGCATCGATGACGTCCACCAAGTTGACGTTGCCGCCACCGCCCAGCACCAAAGTGAAGTTGCCTGGGCTCGTCGAGATGACATCGCCGTTGACGTTGATAACCCCGCCAGCGATTGAGGGATCACCAATCCCGAACCCGCCGCTGAAGCCCAACGAGAACGATGAGTTGGAAGAGTCCATCGCAAGGTTGATCGTCGTGGTGTTCATCGACACCACGCCCAGCAAATCGAATCCCTGCAGGTCAAGCGTGGCGTTGATGATCGTCGGATCGAACTGTACTGAGAGCGACACATTGGTGGCATCGCCCAACACATTTCCGTCGAATGCGAAGGAGTACCCGGCCGGAACGGACTTTGTAGAACCGCCACCGGTGGGAATCGTGCACCCATCCGGAGCGATCACCAGATTCACATAGCTGGCGGTGACCACACCGGCGTTGGCGATGTCCAAGGCCGTGGTTCCGTCTTGCTCTGCACCGATCGAGAACATCATGCAGGGACTCGTATCGGAGATGTTGAATGCGAGCGCAACGGGCGCGCCATTGTCGATCTCGACCCCTGAGGTCCATGTCGACGGAAGGGTTGCCGCTGCGTTCACTGCGAGCGCGATACCACCCGGAACTCCTGCCGAAGCCGAGATTGCTAGGTCGTCGATATCGAGACCTGCCTGCCCAAACGCGTTGTTCACCGGACCATCTGAGGTGTTGACGCCCATCGAGATGTTGACGGACAGACCCCGGTCCCCAGCGTCACACCGATGCTCCCGTCAACCGGAGTGTACGAGCAGTCGCCGGACGCACCAGCCGAGTCGGCTCCGCAGTCGCCGTTGTTCGAGGCAACAACAACGTCACCATCCACGATCAGTGCCAGGCTTGCCTGCATTGGCCCGCTCGTCAGACCAATCTTGAGCTGAATCGCGCTGATCGCGACCGCCGTTGAACCCGTGCTACTTCCGCCACCGATAAAGACCGGTGTCGACAGTTGGTAATCAACATCGGCGATGAAACTTGAGAGGTTCACATCCGCCTGCGCTGTGAACGTTGAGGTCCCAGCGGGCAGACCAAGCGACGCGCTCGCGTCAGCGGGGATGACGAAACCACCGGTGAGCTCAATCGCACCAGCGGGAACGTTCACCGTCATCGTGTTGGTGTCCGGTGACGCCGCGTTTGTATCTCCGGCGTTGGCAGGCAGCGTCAGGTCAGCACCACCCGTGTACGAGGAGTACGCCAACACGATGTTGTCGCCGTTGAAGACACCGGTCGAATAGTCGCCGAGCGCCGCCCAAAGGCAGTAGCCGTCGCCGTTGACGTCACCGCCGATATCGATCGGTTGACCGTAGGCAGTTCCTGTCGCGGAAATGCCGAGTGACAAGACGCCACCAGCCGGTGGACTTCCACCGCCAGCAGGTTGGCACGATCCAGTGAGTGTCTGATTCGTCAAGGTCAGAGTCGCCGACGTGATGTTCAAAGCGGCTGGACCGAAATCCACGATTGCAGTCTCAGAAGCGTCGAACTCAAACTGCATGGTCGACAAGTTCAAGTTAGCCGTTGCATTGAAATCGATGGTGTCGTTAAACAAGTTGGCCTGCGCCGCAACGGCAATTGCCACCGTGACATTTCCCGGTGTGCAGCCGCTAACTCCTTCGGCACACTGATTGGAAACGTTCGCAGTCATGGACGACACCGTCAGCTCATTGCCCACCGCCAGGTTGTTTACCGTCGCACCAATATCGACAGAAAGCTCGGAGTCCGAACCCGACGGCTTCTCTGAAACCGCGCCAGTGAAGTTCGACAAGGTGACGCCCGTACTACCAATCGCCCACGGTGTTCCCGAGTTGTTGACACTCAGCGACCAGTTGCCGACGCCTGTGTACGCGCCGGCCAGGTTGAACGTGTACGCGTTCGCACCCGAACCGACCGTCGCCTGAGCGCCCGCCAATGAGATCCCCTGGCCCTGCGTCCACGTCAGTGACGTGTTCTTGCTCAGTGCGAATCCGGACGAGAGCGGGCAGTCACCGGCTGCGTCGGGCGCCGAACAATTCATGGTGAAGGTGATCGAGTTCGATTGCCCCTTACTCAGGAAGAACGTTCCGCGGCCCGAGAACTCAATCTGATCTCCACCACTGGTCTGGAACAGTGCAATATTCGCTGCATTGACCTGTACATCGGATGGCCCGGCCGTGCTGAGCGTCAGATCGAAACTGACCGAACCACCCGATCCATCGGTGGCTGCAGACTCTTGAGTCAGGCTCAGTCGCGCACCAGTGACCTTGCCAGCTGACGTCGTCGGCTCCAGCGTCAGACTGCCCGAAGGACTCGACCATCCGGCAGGAACAGGAACGAAGCTCAACCACGGAACGCTAAATGTTCCGGTCCATGCACCCCATGCCCCCTTCGACTGCTTTGCGGTGACAGGTGTCGAGGTCGGCGGCGAGACGGTGAAGCTGGTTGGAACCCCTGCCGGTAGCGCAGAGGCGATCTTCGCCGGAAGCTCGAACGTCACGCTGGACAGCTTGACCGTGGAACCTGCTAACGAACCGTTGGCAGAACCGAATGTCGTTCCGTTGTAGCTGAATGTCGCGCCAGTGAATGACTGCTTCG
>JAOAUD010000039.1 GCA_030157755.1 Candidatus Nanopelagicales bacterium | reverse complement strand
ACGCGGTGATCGAACACGTCCCCGCACCCACCATCGTCACCGTCGAACCAGACACGGTGCACACGCTCGAACTATTCGACGCGAACCCGATATCCAAACCGGACGACGCAGTCGCCGCAAGGCCCACAGTCCCCTCCGGAGCAAACGTCGTGTCCGACGGATCAGTGAAGTCGATCGACTGATCCGCCTTCCCAATCGCGAAGGTTTGCGTCACAGCGGTCGCGCCGTTGTAGTTATCGCTGCCCGCCTGGCTCGCAGTAATGCTGCACGTGCCGACGGCCACAATCGTCACCGTCGAACCAGACACCGAGCAAACGCTCGAACTGTTCGAAGCGAAGCTGACATCCAAACCGGACGACGCGGTCGCCGTCAGGCCCACGGTCCCCTCCGGAGCAAACGTCGCATCGGACGGATCAGTGAAGTCGATCGACTGATCCGCCTTCCCAATCGCGAACGACTTCGTCACTTGAGTTGGGTAGTAGTTGTCGTTGCCATCCTGGAAAGCAGTCACGGGGCACGTGCCCGCGCCGACCATCGTTACCGTCGAACCAGACACCGAGCAAACGGCCGCATCCTGACTCGCAAAGGTCACTGCCAATCCGGAACTGGCCGATGCCGTCAACGAGACGGTCCCCGATGGATTGAACGTTGTATCCGAGGGGTTGGTGAAGTCGATCGTCTGTTCGCCTTTGCCAATGTTGAACGACTGCGTGACATCAGTTGCGGCGTTGAAGTTGTCGTTGCCCGCCTGGCTAGCCGTGATCGAGCAGGTTCCGACCGCAACCATCGTCACCGAGGTGCCCGATACGGAACACACTCCGGCGGTCGTCGACGCGAACGAGACATCGAGACCGGAACTGGCCGACGCGGTCAACGAAACCGTTTCGGCAGGGGCGAACGTTGTATCGCTCGGGTCGGTGAATTCGATCGTCTGGTCGGCCTTCGCGATACCAAACGTCTGGGTGACGTCGGGAGCTGCGTTATAGCTATCACTTCCCGCCTGCGACGCGGTGATCGAACACGTCCCCACACCCACCATCGTCACGGTGCTCCCCGACACCGTGCAGACGCCCGCGCTGTTGCTCGCGAAACTGACATCGAGCCCAGAACTTGCCGACGCCGTCAACGAAACCGTTCCGGCAGGGGCAAAGGCCGAATCCGACGGGTCGGTGAAGTTGATCGTCTGGTCGGCCTTCGCGATACCAAACGTCTGGGTGACATCGGTGGCAGCGTTGTAGTTGTCACTTCCCGCCTGCGACGCGGTGATCGAACACGTTCCCACACCCAGCATCGTCACGGTGCTGCCCGACACCGTGCAAACGCCCGTGCTGTTGCTCGCGAAGCTGACATCGAGGCCAGAACTGGCAGATGCGGTGAGGCTGACAGTTCCCTCCGGAGCAAACGTCGCATCAGACGGGTCAGTGAAGTCGATCGACTGATCCGCCTTACCGATACCGAACGTCTGTTGTGCTGAACCCTGCGCCCAGTTGCCCGTCTCCGCAGCGGTCGCGGTAATCACACAATTGTTCGTCCCCGCCGCCACACCAGTGACTAAGCCCGAAGAGTTGACCGTGCACGCCGCGGTATCGGTCGAGGCGTATGAGATCGCGCCGTCACCACTCGTGGTTGCGACTCCATTGACGGTTCCGCCGACTACCGCACTCAGTGGTGCATTGGTGAAGGTCACCGTTTGCGCCGAGCCCCGACCCACATTGAACGTTTGTTGGGCTGAACCTTCGAGCCAGTCGTCCGTCGCCGCGGCAGTCGCCGTGATTATGCAGTTGTTGGTCCCCGCCGCGATGCCGGTGACCAAACCAGCACTGTTGACTGTGCACGCCGCGGTATCGGTCGAGGCGTAGCTGACCACACCATCACCGTTACTGGTCGCGACACCGTTTACGGTTCCACCCACCACAACCGTCAGCGGTGCATTCGTGAACGTCACCGTCTGCCCGACCTTCACCGGAGTGACGCCCGCGGACGGCGCCGAGGCGGGGCCTACGCCTTGATCATTGGTCGCGACGACGACGAATGTGTACTCAGTTCCATTCGTCAACCCCGACACGGTGCATGTCAGAGTCGACCCATCCGGTGTCGTGCACGTCTTGGCTGGGTCAACGGGAACACCGCCGACAAGGGCTGTCGCCGTGTACGACAGGACGGGACCGCCGGAGCTTGAAACTTGAGCGGCGCCCCATGAAACGGCAACTGATTCGTTGTGCGCGACCACTCCCAAGGCCGACGGCGCACCGGGACGCGATGAGAGTCCGCCATCAGTAATTGACCATGTCTTGGTGTCAACCAGATTGGATCTCGCAGTTTCCGGTTCGCCTATCGAATACTGCGAGTTGCCACCATTGAAACCAACTCCACCGTGCACGTCCTGAGCGACCCAGCCGACAAGCAGTGCGTTGTAGTTCTCCAGAGAAAGGGTGACGTTGGTGAACATCTCCGAAGCGTCTGTCAGGGACCCAACATTCCATCCCCCAATGTTCTGGTCGAAACTCGAAGCACTCTCGAACATGTAGGACATGTCATTGATGAGGCCCGTATCCCACGAGCTGATGTCTTGGTTGAAGGCCGATGCGCTCGAGAACATGCCGCCCGCCGAAGTGACCTTCGACGTATCCCAGCCGCCGGGCGTCGAGGTTAAGGGCTGGTTGAACGAAGCTGCGCTGGCGAACATTGAGCCCATGTCGGTCACGTTCGAGGTGTCCCATGAACTGAGGTTTTGGTTGAACGACGTCGCCCCATTGAAGGTGTAGGCGGTGTTGTTGACGTTGGACGTGTCCCACGAGCTGAGGTCTTGGTTGAACGACGAAGCACCCTGGAACACCGCGTACAAGCTGGTGACGGACTCAGTGCTCCACCCATCGGGAGTCGAGGTCAGCGGCTGGTTGAAACTGGTGGCGAAGGCGAACATGCCACCCATGCTGGTTACTGCACTGGTGTCCCAGTTGCTGATGTTGCTGTTGAATGATGAGGCACCGTCGAAGGCAGAGCTGAGGTCCGTCGTGCCCGCGAGGTCTGGTGCGTCAGTGGCCGTCGCGGTCAGGCTGGATGCACCGGAGAAATAGCCCCCGCCGTTGCCGAAGTTGAGCGAGCCCCATTGACTGACGTTGCGGATCTTCGCCTTGTCGCCGCCGTTGGCAAATCGGAAGCCCTTGATGGTTCCGTCGATCGACACCGTGTAGGTGCCGGGACTGCTATAGGTGTGCGTACCCTCACTCGCACTGTCCACTTCAGTGGAGGTGCCGTCACCCCAGTACACGGTGAAGTCGTAGACGTTGGCGACGCCTCCGAACGTACCGTCGGCCAGCGGAAGAGTGATGGTGTTTGTGGTCTCCCATGTCGAGATGAAGAGGTTGGCGCTTGGAGTCGCAGCATTCGTCTCCGCGTATGAGGTCGACGTCCCATTGCTGTTAAGCGCATAGATGCGGTACTTGTAGCTCGCTTCGTTGGTCAACCCTGTGCTGGTGTAACTCGTCGCGGAGGTTCCGGTATTCGCGTTGATGGTCGACCAGTCAACGAAAGTCGGTCCCGTCGCACGATCGATCCGGTAGCCACTGATCGCGGCGCCGCCATTATTCGTCGGAGCCGTCCAGTTCACCGATGCTGATGCGTTGAGCGGTGAAGCCAACGCACCCGTTGGCGCCTCGGGTGGGTACGTCACAGCGATGGTGACCGATCCAGCGGCGCGCGTCGCCGCAGTCGTGATCGCACTACCCGAAACGAAGCTGCTGTTGACGTAGGACGAGCCACTGCCGCCAGTTGCGCTCGAGCAGCCGCTCCCGTTGCCGCCGCCGCCACCACCACCGAAGTAGCCTGCGCCGGCACCGCCTCCGGCAGTTGCATTCGTGCCGTTGTTCCCGTTTCCGCCCGCGCCACCAGTCATCGATGAACCAGATTGGCCCGCACTGCCGGCCGTTCCACCAGTTCCACCCGCACCGCCTGCGCCACCAGCCGTAGTGGTCCCCGCCCCACCCAACTTGCCGCAGCTGCTGGCTCCTGAAGTCTGACTACCGCTAGTGCCGTTCCCGTCGGGACTTGCACCCGCGTTCTTCCCGCCCTTAGACCAGGTGGCGCCGCTGCCGGCACCGGCGACCACCAGTTTCGTCGCCCCGTCAAGAATTGCCGAGTATCCGCCGCCGCCGGCGCTGCCACCAGAAGGTGAAGAACCTGAGACAAAGGTGCCGGTTGCGCCATTGCCGCCGCCATGAGCGCCGCCCGTTCCACCGCTGTTGCCGGAGTTGCTACCTCCGAGCCCACCCGCCTGAATCGTGAGTGTCTGCCCCGGCGTTACCGTCAGGGTGCCCGTGACCGAGGCGCCACTACCGCCCGTCGCATTCCCTGTCCCGGGGGTGTGTGAGTAGTTGCCGCCACCGGCTCCAGCGACAGTGACCGAGACGGACGTAACGCCGGAAGGAACGGTGTAAGTGCCGTCCTCGGTGAAGGTTTGCGAGGGGCGCGCAACCGCCGCAGTCACGCTTGATGATTGCGTCACTCCGCTCGGCGAAATTGCGTTTGTCGCCGTGACCACGGCCTGCAAGTACAACGAGTACTGCGCACTCTGAATCGTGTAGCTGCCACTCGTCGCGCCATCGATATTCGTTACTGTGCCGCCGCTGCAGTTCGAGGTCGTGCAGGTGCGCCATTGGTATGAGTAGGTGGGAGTCGGCGCTCCGCTCCAGGTTCCTGTCGTAACCGAAACACTTGATCCGACAGTTGGCGTGCCGCTGACTGCCGGTGCCACCGAGTTGACCGGCGCGGCGCCCACGATCGTGCCAGTCACTGTGGAATACGCAGCTGTGCTTCCGCCAGCGTTGGTCGCAGTCACCTTGACTCGAATGACGTCGTTGTAGTCGGCCGCAACGAGGGTATACGTGCTGCTGTCACTGCCCACGACTGTCGGCGATGCACAGTCCGACGATGCACACCTCTGCCATTCGTAGGCGTAGGTCGCACTCGGGTCCGCATCCCAAGTGCCCGTGGTGGACGACAGTTCCTGCCCGACTGTTGCTGTGCCTGAGATAACCGGGACGGCGGTATTGGCCGGCGCCACCGCATTAACGGTGATCGACGAGGACGGTTGGGAGGTCAATCCCGCGCCAGCTCCATTCGTTGCGACCACTGCGACGGTGTACGCCTGAGCATTTGTGAGCCCCGTGATCTGGCAGGTCAGTGTGGATCCATTCGGTGTTGTGCAGGTGCCGCCGCCAGGAGAAGCCGTTGCCGTATAGGAGGTCACCGCGTCGCCGCTTGGTGCCGCGGCCGCATCCCACGTCACAGTGATGTTGTTGTTTCCGCCGACGCCAGCCACATTTGTCGGCGCATTCGGAACCTGTGACAGTCCGCCATCACCGACGTCCCAGTTGTTGGGGCTATCAGTCAAGACGGATCGAGCCGCGGCCGGCGGCCCAGCAGAGTAAGTGACGGTGCCCACTCCCAGGCTGATTCCAGACGGAATAGTTGCCTGCCCGCCCCAGCCGACGAGCAGGGCGTTGTAGTTCGCCGTCGACAACGCTGTGCCGTTCAACATGGCCTCGGCACCGTAGTTGCCGAGATCCCCATCGACTACCAGGTGACCGATATTCCACCCGCCGAGGTCCTGATTGAACGCTGACGCCCCGTCAAACATGTGGTCCATTGCGGTTGCCGACGACGTGTTCCACCCACTGATGTCAGAGTTGAATGCCGTCGCACCTCGGAACATGTTGACTAGTTCCGTTACCGATCCGGTGTCCCAGCCGCTGATGTCCGCGTTGAAGGCAGTCGCACCTCGGAACATGGATCCCATGACGGTGACATCTGCGGTGTCCCAGCCACTGAGGTCGGCGTTGAATGAGGACGCGTCCCAGAACATCCCGTTCATCCGCTGCGCACTCGAGGTATCCCACGTGTCGAGGCCACCGCCAGTAAACGCCGATGCCTTGCGGAACATGTTGCCCAAATCCGTCATGTGCGAGGTATTCCAGCCACCAGGCGTGGTCGTCAACGACTGGTTAAACGCCGATGGCGCCTCGACGTCGTACGCGTCGAACATCTCAGCAACGTCCGTGACTGCCAACGTGTCCCAATTCGAGATGTTGGCGTTGAACGACGTCGCTTCCCTAAAGGTTCGCGCCAACGACGTCGTCCCCGTCAGATCAGGTGCATCAGTGGCGGTCGCGTCGAAGTTTGCCGCGCCATAGAAGTAGTCGCCACCGTTGCCGAAATTCAGAGCACCCCAGTTCGAGATGTCAATCAGCTTCAACCTGTCGCCATCATTGGCGAACCGGAAGCCTTTGATCGTCCCGACGATTGCCACCGTGTAGGTACCGGCCGCGGCGTAGGTATGGGTGCCGCCAGCGGCGTTCGTGACGTGCGTTGACGTGCCGTCACCCCAATACGCCGTGAAGTCGTACTGGTTGGTCACGCCACCGAATTCGCCATCCGCCAACGGCAAGACGACGGTGTTTGCGGCTGAACCATCGTTGTCTGTCTTCCAAGCCGACGCGAAGACTTCACTTGAGGGAGTGACGGCTTCCGATAGCGCAGACGCAGTCGACATCCCGACTGCGTTGATCGCCGACGCCTTGAACGTGTACCGCGTCTCATTGATCAAACCCGACACCGTGTACAACGTGACGGCGGATCCAGTGTCTGCATTCACTACGCTGCAGAGGATCCCCGCTTCATCGCATTGCTCGATCTTGTAGCCGGTGATCGCAGATCCACCGTCGGACACCGGTGCATTCCAGAATACGGTTGCCGAACCATCTCCAGGCGATGGTTTGAGCATCGTGGGTATTCCAGGAACCCCAGCA
>JAOAUD010000038.1 GCA_030157755.1 Candidatus Nanopelagicales bacterium | reverse complement strand
AGATTCCCGCGCTCAAAGTCGACGGGTTCGAGGCAGATGACATCCTCGCGACGCTCACGACGCAGGCAGTTGCTGAGGGCTTTGATGTGCTGCTTTTGACGGGCGATCGTGACGCATTCCAGTTGGTGAATGACCACACAACTGTGCTGTACCCGAAGAAGGGCGTATCTGATCTGGCGCGGATGGGTCCAGCGCAGGTTGAAGAGCGCTACGGGCTGACTCCAGCGCAGTACCCCGACTTCGCGGCGCTGCGCGGTGATCCCTCGGACAACTTGCCGAACATTCCAAGTGTGGGCGAGAAGACAGCCACGAAGTGGATACGCGAGTACGGCTCACTCGACGGGCTTCTGCAAAATGCTGAAAGCGTGGGCGGGAAAGTTGGGGTGGCGCTGCGCGAACACGTCGATCAGGTCCGCCGCAATCGCGAGCTCACGGAATTGGTGCGCGACGTCCCACTCGATGTTGGCGTCGGGGGATTGAAGCGTCCAGAGTTCGACGCGGAGCGGGTTCACGAGGTATTCGATGCGCTGCAGTTTCGGGTACTGCGTGATCGCCTCTTTGACTTAGTGGCGGCCGAAGGTGGGGTTGTGCCTGCCAGTTCGGACACTGACGTTTTTGCGGGCGAGCTCCACCAGGTGCAAGCGGACGGCGAGCTCGGGCGATGGCTCGCTGCGCATACGGCCGACGCGACTGAGACCCTCGCATTGGCAATTGACGGAACTTGGGGTGCCGGCGTCGGAGAAGTTTTTGCGGCAGCGATCTCCGGGAAGGACGGCGACGCCGTCTGGTTCGATCCAAGCCAGTTGGGTCCAACGGATGAGGCGGCCCTTGCCGAATGGCTCGCCAACGATGATCTCGGAAAGGTCATGCATGCGGCAAAGGGTGTGATGCTCGCGTTTGGATCACGTGGCATGCCGACTAGGGGCCTGCGCGCTGACATCGAGCTTTCCGCGTACCTCGTTCTCGCGGGCCAACGCACCTTGACCGTTGAGGATTTGGTTGAGCGATTCCTGCACGCCACGTTGCCGACGTCGGACGGCTCCGGCGGCCAGCTCACCTTGGAAATTGACGACGGTGCGGCAGCCAGGGATGCCCTGGCCGCTCGTGCGCGTGCGATTCGGATACTCGGTGATGTGCTTGCGACTCAGGTTGACGAGCGTGGCGGAGAAGCACTCTTGCGCGATGTTGAGCTGCCGCTGGTCAGTTTGTTGGCGCAGATGGAACGCGACGGGATTTGTCTAGATGTTGCGTACCTGCAGCAGGTTGAGGCCGACTACGCCAGCGAGATTGCTGATGCGCAACAGTCCGCACACGAGCTCGCCGGCCGCGAGTTCAATCTCGGGTCACCGAAGCAACTGCAGGAAATCCTCTTTGGCGAACGTGGGCTTCCTAAGACGAAGAAGACTAAGACGGGTTTCACCACAGATGCAGATGCGCTTCAATGGCTGGCCGAAGTCAGCGACGATCCGCTCCCTGACGTCCTCCTGCGATGGCGCGAAGTCACCAAACTCCGCCAGACAGTGGCGGGCCTACTGCCGCTCACGGATGCGAACGACCGCATCCACACGACCTTTCAGCAGACGATCGCTGCGACCGGGCGCCTCAGCAGCACGGATCCCAACTTGCAGAACATTCCCATCCGGACGGAGGAGGGTCGCCGCATTCGGGCAGGCTTCATCGTGGGCGAGGGCTACGAAGCATTGTTGACGGCTGACTACAGCCAGATCGAGATGCGGATCATGGCCCACCTGTCCGGTGACGACAAGCTCATCGAAACGTTTGTCAGTGGTGAGGACCTCCACTCGACGATGGCTGCCGAGGTGTTCGGCGTCGCACCGCAGGACGTTGACGCAGAGCAACGACGACGCATCAAGGCGATGTCCTATGGGTTGGCGTACGGCCTCAGCGCGTTTGGTCTGTCCCAACAGCTTGGGATTTCAGCGGGCGAGGCAAAACAGATGATGGATGACTATTTCGAACGCTTTGGCGCCGTTGCCGACTACCTCAATGAGGCAGTCGAGCGAGCCCGGCTGACTGGCTACACCGAAACGTTGCTCGGCCGCCGCAGGTACCTTCCTGATCTCAATAGCGATAATCGGCAGCGCCGTGAGATGGCCGAACGGATGGCATTGAACGCCCCCATCCAGGGATCCGCCGCAGACCTCGTCAAGGTTGCGATGCTGAATGTGGATCGTGGACTCAAGGCCGCCGGGATGAAGACCAGGATCCTGCTTCAGGTCCACGACGAACTTGTCCTGGAGGTTGGTCCAGGCGAGTCCGAGGCGGCGACGGATCTGGTTAGAGAACAAATGGCTCGCGCAGCCGACCTGTCAGTTCCACTGTCGGTATCGGTTGGACTCGGGCGCAGTTGGCACGATGCTGCCCACTGACTCGAAACGCTAGCGGCCTGGCCTGATTCGCAGGGCGCTCTTGCGAAGCGATCGTGGCAGCGAAATGACTTCGAATGTTCGCCGTTTGCGCCGGGCAACGATCGCGGGCACGATCTCACTGGCAACTTCCAACGGGCTCATCGCTGAGCTCCGAACTCCTGCGTCGCGTGTTGAATTCGGATCGCGCACTGGGTCGATAGCCGCACAGATCGTTTTGCCGCCGTTGGATGCAGTCACCTGCGCGATCGATGGCGCCAGAATGTGAAGTGATGCCATTGCCGCGCAGTAGTCGTGATCCAAATTCGCCGGAATCTTGCGTGGGGAATGGCTGAAGAGTGTCATCACGCCGTGTCCCTGTTGGGCAATCGACGTTGCACATTGTCCGGCCAGATTCACGATGTCGATGAGCGCACGTTCAAGGTATTCGGCGTTGTCCTCGATTGCCATCGCATCGGTGGATGCAGCATCGGTCCGTGGGCTCGGCCCGATCACTATGACGTCGACATCGGATTCTTCGAACGCGGAAGTGACCGCCGCGCGTTGGGCCACAGGATCACGGCTTGGGTACCAGAGTTGCGAGACGTTCGGAACCCCGAAGTCTGCGATTCGCTGGGCGCCGCGGGAAAGTGAGTCGGGGTTGCTGTCGAGGGCGTACACCCGAGACAAGCGCGGACCGACCAATCGATCAACTGTTGCCAAGCAGAGCGGATTTGCGGCACCCACAACGAGCACACTCGAAACGTTCCCGACGCCATCGATCACAGGGACAACCGCCGTGCAAGGTTGGAGGAGAAGTGGCCCTGGGGGTCGATGTAGCGACGCAATTCCTGCCACTTCGCAAGGTCGGGGTACATGGCGGCGATCATGTCGATGCGCATCCTGGAATCGGTGGCCAAGGACACCTGGCCACCTGCCGCAGCCACCTTTTCGTCCCAATCGTCCAATACTCGACCGAGGCCGGGCACGTCTGTGTCGAGGTCGATGGTGAGTTTCCAGCCATCTGTGGTGATGCCGAGCGGGCCCGTGGCTCGCGGGGCGTGGCGGGTCAGCGTTGCCGCCTGACCTACCACCTTGAGGTGTCCTATGCGGTCAAGGAACCTCGGGATCATTTCTGACTGATCAACGGGAACGACAAATTCGTAGGTGATCGTGTTCGCGAGCTCGCGACCCGCGGCCCGCAGTTCGCAGTCGGCATGGAAGAAACTGGCCATTGGAATGAGCTCGGCTCGGCGTTGCGCGGCGGCAGTGCGATGTGTGATGCCTTTGAGGGCGCGCCTTGTTGCCGCATTGCCAACGCGCAGCGGAACCCGCGAGGCATTCCGGCCCGCCGCGCAATCCACGTATTCGAGAGCATTGGGTTGGCGGATCTCAGGCAACTCGGCGACCTTGGCGAAACGACCGCTGACTGCGATTCCTCGACCGAGTCCCGTGCCGCGCCCGGTCGGGTCAATGCGTGCCATCGTGTAGACGCCCGTTGGTCCGCCGGACAGTTGCGCAAAGACCTCGTCTGACGTTTCACATCGCCTCGAATCCACCAACATCCAGCCAGTGCTAACCGGCCTGAGCGGTAGTTCAATTTCCGTGCACACCCCGGTTAGTCCAAGGCCGGCAACGATGGCTGTTATTGCGGGGGAGTTTGCCGCACCTCCGACAAACTGCCGAGTATTCCCAACGCCGTCCACAAATTCGATCATCCGCGGCAGTCCAGAAGTTTCGGAGTCGTCCGAGTTATGGGGACCCCGCGCGTCGAGTGCGAGTGCACCTGCGACCGTCGACGATGCAGTGCCACCGAGCGTGGCCAATGCCCAGCCTTGGACGAGCAGTTCGCGGCTGACATCGGCTATCGAAGCGCCTGCGGCTAGCCAAGCGGACTGCTTCTGCCAGTCAATCGAGGTGACTGCCGGTGCTGTGAGCGCCCCGGCCAAGGTCAAGACGTCGCCGCCGTTGTTCGTGCACATGTCCAGGCTGGACCCGAGGTTGAAATCGACCGTCAGTCCACGAGCTGGTGCAGCATGGATCGCAGCCTGGATGCCCGCCAGAGTCCGGGCGTGGGTACCGGAACCAGAGGCGCCTGGGTGGCTGCCCGTGCGGGCTTCGCGAGTCGCGGTGTTACTCGTTCTCGTATCGCTAGGCATGGGCTAGCCCCTTTGACTCCCGTGATCGTTCAATCAGCAGTTCGACCACTCCGATCAACGCCAACGCGCATGCGACGCAGAGAACGACGAGGGCGATCTGGAGGACCGAGGAATGGAAGAGCCAGACCAGAATCACAAGTGCCGCAGTGGCGATCCACAACACGGCAATCGCGGCCCGCTTGCTGGCTGCGATCTGGCTGTACAGGAGGAACTGGGCAAGGGCGTAGGCCGCGCCGATCGCGGCGAAGATCCACACCTCGCTTGTCAGTTCGTCATAGGCAGCGCCACCGATGAGAGCCACAACTAGGCCTGGAACGGCGGCGACGAACGCGATCGATAGCAGGCCGATGCCAACGACCGCCGCTGCCGCTTTGGTCAGCGTTTGCGAGCGGCGATGGTCTGCCAGGCGCGGATATGCCACAGTCGCAACGAACTGGGGCAGCCAGAACGCAACCTTCGAGACGACCGCACCGGCGGCATACATTCCGGCTTGAGCGGCGGGCAAGAAGTGGCGCGCCAAGAGTACGTCGAGGTTTGTCAGAACGAAGAGTGCGAAGAGCGCGTGCGTCGCATGAACGACGTCGCCACGGAAATGACTGAGCTTGATCGCCGGAGCGCTGACCATCGGGCTAGTGATCACCCAGCCCACCGCAACCGCGACAGCGGACCCGACCGCCATGGCGAGCAGGGTGAGGACGATCGACTGCGTGGCGATGACAACCACGATTCCGCCGATCGTGCGGCCGATCCCCACAATTGCGTAGATCGCGGCCAACCGGGTGTTGCGTTCCCTGCCCTGCGCGACACCAAGCAAGCTGCCCGACCAAGTGACCGGCGCGAGATTCAGTGCAACAACAACGACCGCAACCACGCCGTCTAGGTGCAGGAGCCAACTGATGGCCGGTGCGATGACAATCGTTCCGACAGTTACGCCGAGAGCGGCCCAGGCGGCGGACCGAACCACGCCGAGTCCAACGTTGGACCGCTCCGACTTTGGGGTGAGGACTATCCGTCTGGCGCCGGCTGCCTGGATGCCAAGTGTCAAGACGCTGCCAACCATGAGTAGCGCGAGCATCGATCCGAAGATGCCGTAGTTGTCCGGACCGAGCATCCGGGCTCCGGCGAGACTGAGCAGGTACGCGAAGACCTGCCCAATGCCGAGACCGATTGCCACCATCGCAGCTCCGCGGACAGTCGACGATTGCATCGCCGAGCGCGCTGAACTGGTGTTGGTATTGCTGATTGCCATTCGTCCTCCGAGAGGACAGCCTAAACGCGCGCGCACCTGTGGGCAGGCAGGTCAGGCCGGAAACTCCGAAGATTCACAAGGCGTGCGCGGCACGAGTGCCCGATGGTGCGCCGATTGCAAGTGGGACGGGCCAGGTATTGGGTTCTGAGGCCTCATCGGCTACCCTCGTAAATTGCAGTTGTCCTGCGTTTCCTCACAGGAGCAGGTCACGTGTTCTTCCAGCAGGGTTCTTCAAAGCGGTGCTAGCAACTTCACCGCACATCCAACCGGGCGAACAAGGGTCAATTGTGTCCGCAACAAGAACTATGTCCATCCGGAGTCTCTTCCTCCATGACCGCAACCGATAACGCAGCACCAACCGCACCCCGCAGCATCGCCGTTAACGACATCGGCGACGAGGCAGCCCTACTGGCAGCCATCGATGCGACCATCAAGTACTTCAACGACGGAGACATCGTCGAAGGAACCATCGTCAAGGTTGACCGTGACGAAGTCCTTCTCGACATCGGCTACAAGACCGAAGGTGTCATCCCAAGCCGTGAACTTTCCATCAAGCACGATGTCGACCCGAACCAGGTCGTTTCCGTGGGCGATGAAGTCGAAGCTCTTGTTCTTCAGAAGGAAGACAAAGACGGTCGACTGATCCTTTCCAAGAAGCGCGCGCAGTACGAGCGGGCTTGGGGCGACATCGAAGCCATCAAGGAAGCCGATGGCGTCGTCAAGGGCAGCGTCATCGAGGTCGTCAAGGGTGGACTCATCCTCGATATCGGTCTCCGTGGCTTCCTGCCTGCTTCACTCGTCGAGATGCGCCGTGTGCGCGATCTGCAGCCATACGTCGGCAGCGAGATCGAAGCGAAGATCATCGAACTCGATAAGAATCGCAACAACGTCGTGCTGTCGCGCCGTGCGTGGCTCGAGCAGACGCAGTCGCAGGTTCGCCATGACTTCCTCAACCAGCTTCAAAAGGGCCAGGTCCGCAGCGGTGTTGTCAGCTCCATCGTCAACTTCGGTGCATTCGTTGACCTTGGTGGCGTAGACGGCCT
>JAOAUD010000037.1 GCA_030157755.1 Candidatus Nanopelagicales bacterium | reverse complement strand
ACCCCGAACCCGCTGATTAAGAGTCAGCTGCTCTGCCAGTTGAGCTAGCGGCGCGGACACGAAGTTGCTGGTTCGTGCGTCGCAGAGCATAGCAGCGCGCCAACCACGGTCGCCATCGTCACTGCCCGACTGGCTCCGCAGTTCGGATCTCACCCCTGGCAGGGATCAGCCAGTACAGAGCCAGGGTGAAGATCAAGGTCGCCACCAACAGCGGCACTGCCACCGAATAGCGGACGAGGAATGCACCCACCGTGGCACTCACAACGAAGATTGCAATCGAGGAGAACTGGCGACGTTTCCTATGTGGCGCTTGGGGTCCGCGTGGGTCCGCCAACAATCCGGTCAGGGTCAAGGTCATCACGTTCGTTGCCAAGTTCGGAATGCCATGCTCGCGAATCAACGCGTTCTGGATTCCCATCGCGAGCGCAAGGAGCCCCACAACGATCGCTCGTGGATACCCCGACTCCCCAGGGTGCAGGATCACTGTCAGCACCGTTGCCAACACAATGACAAGCCACTCAAGGATGAATCCGCGGCGGCGCTCGCGAAGGAATGCAGGTCCACGCAAGATTCGACCGCCGAGGTAGGCGCCGATGACAAAAGGCACGAATGCAGTTACGTAACGACTCAGTTGCTCAGCCGACGCAGTGCCCGACCCCAGCCCGACGGCGAAGAAGATCAGGTTCCCCGTCATGAGCTCAGCGAGCACGCCGCCCAAGGCGAGGAAACAAGCAGCATCGATGAGCCCGCAAATGGTGGTGATCAAGTAAAGCCCAGGGATATGCGATGCCCGACTCGCCCGCAACCTTTCTAGCACCGCGCAAGCATCTCGATTCGACCCGCAAGATGCACCCTGGCGGGGAATCGGTCCTACAGGTAGAGCCCCGTGGAATCGTCGGAGACGCTCGCAGCAGCAACGGCATGAACATCGCGTTCACGGAGCAGAACGTAAGCCTTGCCTCGCAATTCAACTTCCCCGCGATCTTCGGGTTCGTAAAGAACGCGATCGCCGATGGCAAAAGTGCGCACGTTGGGTCCTGTTGCGACAACCTCGGCCCAGACCAAGCGGCGCCCGACTTCGGCCGTTGCAGGAATCACGATTCCACCGGTCGAACGTCGCTCACCATCAGGCCCATCGGCCTGGACCAGTACACGATCGTGCAGGAGTTTGATCGGCAGCGGCGATTGATCCGCTGCCCCAGTACCCACGACTACTTAGTTCTTGTTGAAAATGCGGCGCTTGACCCGGCGAAGCACGACGAGGCTGACGACCACACCAACCGTGACTGCCACCCGTTCGGGTCGAACGCCGCCGTATTCGTCGATGTAGAAGGAGCGAACCTTGGTGACCTGAACCGTGAGGATGCGCTTGGGGTCAAACGTCTGCTGAACCGCAACCTGCAGCTGGGCGACGTTCTGCACGAGGTTTTCGCGAGACGTGGTGATGTCGGCTTCGATCTCAGCGATGCTGCGCACTGGCGCGGGTGCTGGCTTCTTCGCGTGGGCGGGATTGGCTGGGCCTTGGTGTGTGCCGGACATGGGCGAAAGCCTACGGGGTCAGCAACGGGCGAGTCGATTCGGTTGGGCGTTGACGATTTCTTATCTGTCCGTGGCATGGGAGACTCTCGATCGAGGCAATTAACCCCGACGAGAAGGACGAGCACCGTGACCAGACTTTCCCCCGGCGATAAGGCCCCGAACTTCAACCTCCTTGACGATCACGACAACAGGGTCAAGTTGTCTGACTTCAAGGGACAACGCGTTGTCCTCTATGCCTACCCCGCGGCGATGACGCCCGGTTGCACCACCCAGGCGTGTGACTTCCGTGATTCGCTCGATTCACTCAAGGCCGCAGGCATCACAGTGCTCGGTATCTCACCGGACAAGCCTGAGAAGCTGGCCAAGTTTCGGGAACGTGATGGCCTGACATTCCCGTTGCTATCGGACCCAGACAAAGAGGTCCTCATCGCGTACGGCGCGTATGGCGAGAAGACGATGTACGGGAAGAAGGTCACCGGAGTCATTCGATCGACATTTGTCATCGACGCCAAGGGAAAGATCGAAATCGCCCAGTACAACGTGCGCGCCAAGGGCCACGTCGCGAAGTTGCGTGGCGAGCTCGGCCTGTAGTGACGGCCAACTGCTGGGAGCGCTGATCACTCAGCGTTCGTAGGTACCCATCAATTCAGCCGACTCAATGACATGGCCTGCGATCGCAGCTTCAAGTTCGGCCCGAGTTGTTGATTCCGGCAGGTCAAGTTCGGAATCTAGCGCGTACACGGTGAAGTAGTAGCGATGTGGTCCGTCGCCTGGCGGCGGACCAGCGGCGACCCAATCGTTCGTGCCGATGGTCGTTGTGCCGACCGTGCCACCGTGCTCGGTCGCGCTCGCAACATGCGTGGTGTCGCGCGGCAGGTTCCATACGACCCAGTGATCAAAGTTGCCGTCTGGGCGACGATCGCGAGGGATATCGGGATCGTGGGCTGTGATCGCAATTGTCACGGTGCGGCTCGGAATGTCCGTGATATCAAGCGGCGGAAGCGATCCCTCGCCATCAGAACTGTGCGACGACGGCATTGGTTTGCCGTCTTTGAAGGAATCGCTGGTTATCCGCACATGTGCTCCCTCGAGTGTGGCCATTCGGCGCTAGTCCTTGGCAGCCTATTCATGATCGCGTCGTGTTGTCGATCAGCCGATCGTTTGAGTTCACCGAAGCTAACCGAGATTGACCCCAACCAGCTTGCCGATCACGAACGTGACCGCTGCCGCGCCTGCGCCGACAAGCAGTTGGCGGGCGGCCGACTTGGCGACACCGGCTCCCGACAGGCGTCCAACAGTGCCGCCGACAGCGACGAGAGCGATTGCGGCGAGGACTATTGCCGTCACTAGTGCCGCCGTTCCTGACAGAAAGACGTATGGAATGACCGGCACGACGGCGCCCGAGGCAAAGGCCACGAAGCTCGAAGCCGCGACCTTGACCGGCGATCCAAGTTCATCGGGATCGAGGCCGAGTTCCTCGCGGGCGAGGGTGTCGAGCGCCGTCTCGGGATTCGACATGATCTTTGCCGCGGCGGCCTTCGCAGTTTCACGGTCAAGGCCCTTGGCGCGGTAGATCAGCTCCAACTCGCGCTGTTCCTCGAGCGGCTTCTCTTTGAGCTCTTGCGCCTCCATCGCAATCTCACGCTGGAACAGATCACGCTGGCTCGCGACGGACACGTATTCACCGGCAGCCATCGAGAATGCTCCGGCGAGTAGACCGGCAATACCCGCGAAAAGTACCGTTCCGCTTTCAATGCCCGAGCCCGCGAAGCCCATGACAAGGGCTGTGTTGGACACCAACCCGTCCGAGGCACCAAACACCGCTGCGCGCAGTGACCCGGACTTGTCCGTGCGATGCCACGGTTCAGCGCTGTTGAGCGCAGCGCGCACATCGGCCATCGAGCGCTCGGGAGGGCCGGTTGAAACCAGCGCCGGGCTACTAGCTGCGTTTCCGACACTTTCAGTAGTTGCCTCAACCATTCCGGCCAAGACCTGGGCGTGGATGTGTTCGTCCTCGGCCATCCCCGGCAGCGCGTCGGGCTCTTCGTCATAGGTGCCCTGCGCATCGCGTTCCGCCTGCTCTAGGTCGGGCAGAACTGCCTGCAGCGAAAACTGTCTTGCTCGGGAAACGAGCTTCTCGGAACTTGAGTCCAGGACGCCAGGGTCCGGCGGGATCTCGATGCCTGCCTCGATCAGCAGCGACTCCCAGTGCGCCGCATGCCGGTCCTCGATCTCGGCGAGCTCCAACAACGCCTCGCGAGGATCGCCAGTGGCCATGTCCGCGAGAGTGCGATACATCAAACTCGCCTCTCGCTCTGCCTCGAGGTACTTGAGAAAACGCTTTGCATCGCCAGCCATGAACCAAGTGTGGCGCACCAACGACCAATTCTGAAAGCGCGTTGCAGAATGTGGCCGGTTCCGCGTTCGGCTTCGCAACGGCTATGCTTTCCAACGCTTGAGCGGGAGTGGCGGAATTGGCAGACGCGCTGGATTTAGGATCCAGTGTCGAAAGACGTAGGGGTTCAAGTCCCCTCTCCCGCACCAACGTCCGCGCACCGTGATCACGGGATGACTGTGGCAACGACAGTTCATTCAGGGCAAGATCGACATATGTGTCTACCTGCGGAATCCCGATGAGCCGAGTTACTGAACCGTTCAAGGTTGCTGCGCTTGAGTTCAATCCGAAGCCCGACGGCTTTGATAGAAACGTCGAGCGTGCCAGTGACTTGATCCGTGAGGCTGCGGCAAATGGCGCCCGGTTGATCGTCCTTCCCGAGACGTGTTTGTCGGGATTCCACCCAACCCCTCAGGCGTACCTGCCTGACACAGACACGCTGCCGGGCAAGGCGACTGATGCGTTCGCTGAAATCACACGTGAGTACAACTGCTACGTCGCCTTCGGCATGGTTGAGCGCGACTCGAAGACATCGCTGTTGTTCAACGCAGCGGGACTAGTCGGCCCCGACGGCTACATCGGCAAGTATCGCAAGGTTGGTCACAATGCCGTCGACGTAATGGTCTATGCCCCGGGAAACACTGGCCATCCTGTGTTCGAGACAGAGTTGGGCACTCTCGGCATCGTGATCTGCTACGACGACACGTGGTGGGAACCAGCGCGTTTGGCTGCACTGAAGGGGGCAGACATCATCGCCTATGTCTGCACTTCGGGAAAGATCACCGAAGGAGGTGCCGCTCTCGCAGCAAGCAACCACTGGACGATCGCGGCATGCCAATACATTTCCACCTGGAACGGTCTAGCGATGGTCGCATCGGACCGCAGCAATTCCGAGAAGGTTGAAGCGCTCGGCGTGACAATGACATTCGGAGGAAGCGCCTCGGTTTGGCAGGCAGACGGCAGTCGTTCGGCGCACTCAGCGGCAACCACGGGAAACAACAATGCTGCCAATCCGAACTCGATCCTGTACGGCGAGATCGACCCGGCCTTGTACGACAACGACCAGAAGGCCACACTGAATCGGCGTAGGCCCGAGCTGTACACCCTGCTCGGATATTTCCGCTCGCCAGTCGACGTCTCCGCAACAAGACAGAGCACAAAGGTGGACCTAGCCGCGCTGCAATACGCAGTTACTAGCGGCGACTCAGACGGCAATGCCCGCCGTGCGCAGTCCTTGATCGAGGAGTTGGCGGCAACCAACACCGATCCCGGGCTGGTCGTTCTGCCCGCGTTCAGCGTGGCGGGCTCGCCGGCAGACGAGGATGAAGCCAGGCAGAGAGCCGAACCTGCGGACGGCCGCACGGTGAAACTGCTGGGCGACTTCGCTTCGCAAACCGGAAAGCATGTGGTCGGTAGCTACATCGAACTCTCAGAGGATGGGCAACTGTTCCACACCGTCGCACTGATAACGCCGAAGGACACAGTTGCCGGCCAGTACCGCCAGACACACCTCGACCCATCGATCTCGAAATGGGCCACGCCCGGCGACCAACTCGCAGTGTTCCCGACCGAGATCGGGCGCATCGGCCTACTCACGTGTGAAGACGTCCGCTTTCCCGAAGCCGCTGGAGTTATGGAGGTAAGCCGGGCAGACCTCATTGCGGTTCCGACCCACTGGGATGGCAACTACGGCGGCCCGTTGCAGGATGCCATTGAACTCTTCCAGGTGCCGTACCCCAGCAACACAATGAACCAGTGGTACTCCGTAGCGAAGATGGCGCAGGCCTACACCGTTGTCGCGAATGCGATCGGCGACAACTGCCAGGGTTCGAGCGGCGTCTTCACGATCAACCCTGTGAATTCAGATGAACCGCCCGTCGTCGGAAGCGTCGACGACACCGAGGTGGTCCGACTCACAGTGAATACCCTCGGCGAACCCAACTGGTGGATGAGCCAAGCGCAACTGATCGCGGGTCGGCGAGCCGACTTGGCTGTACCGATGACTCTGGCCCACGACTCAGAAGCGTTCCAACAATGGAAGAACTCGCCCGGATTTGATATCTGCGCATGGGCCCCTTATCACGAGTGATCTGCGTGGCCGCCGCTTCTGAAGGTTCAATTGTGCGCTCGAGTTAGCACCCAGATTGCGGGAACGATGCGGCACGCTGCCCCGGTTTCCCCCAACTGTCAGTGGGGATCCTCCTTGTGACACGGCCAGGCAATCGCTTGGTCACTCACTTGAAGGGAAGAACTTTGAAAAGGACAACACTGGTCGGTCTCGCTGGAGTGTGCGCTGGAGTGGCATTGCTGAGTTTGCCCGCCACGGCACACAGCGTGGAGCGCCATGGCCAGACGAGCCAAACTTCGACACTCAACGCTGCCAAGGCTGCGAGCTTGACCTTCACCGGTGGAATGGTCGACGGACTGTACGAGCTCACGCCATCGAACTCGGATCATGCAACCGTCATAGGGACCTCAGCGAACGCTGGGAACTTCGTCCAAGACGACGGCTGGGACCAAGACGCCCAGATATGGACGCCAGGAAATGAGCTGGAGCTGCACTTCCTCGATGCGGATCTTTCACTGGGAAACCTCGCCTTCAACAACGGGAAGGTCACCGGAACCATCGTGGGCCCGGACGGCTACATCAAGGACTCGACAATGAACCTCGCGAAGGCCCAGGCCCGTTCGGAAGTGGACGGCGAAAACGTGACAGTGACTTTCACTGACGAATTCGGATCACAGTGGATCTTGCATTTCACGCTCAAGGTGCAGGGGTAGACCCGATTCACCTATTCACCGAAACCTGTTGCGACACAGTGGGTTTCGGTGGATAAGTGGTGGCTGGGTCGTCGCGGTTTCCGGTACTATTCGTACAGGTGTTCGAGTATGGTTCGTACCGGTTT
>JAOAUD010000036.1 GCA_030157755.1 Candidatus Nanopelagicales bacterium | reverse complement strand
TAGTCGCCACGGTTGCGCCGAGGTGCTTGGCGAGCTGGATGACTGTCGAGCCGAGACCGCCCGCTCCGGCATGAACGAGTACCTTCTGGCCCGGCTGCACATCTGCGCGATCCACCAGGATTTGCCAGGCGGCAAGTGCGACTAGCGGCACCGCCGCTGATTCCGGAAGTGTCAGCGACTCTGGCTTGAGCGCGATGTCGTGCTCGTCGACCGAGATCAGTTCGGCGAAGGTGCCTGCCCGCAGATCGCGCGGACGACCGTAGACCTCGTCACCAACCTTGAAGTCACGCACATCGTCTCCGACTTCGATGACGACACCTGCCAAGTCGTGGCCGAGCACGAAGGGCAGCTTGCGTTTGATGATTCGTTTGAACTCGCCATCGCGGGTCATCTTGTCCAGCGGGTTGATGCTGGCCGCACTCACTCGAACCAGCACGTCGCCGCGCCCGACGCTGGGCGTCGGCAGGTCGGCGGCCCGTAGACCGTCTTTGCCATATTTCTCGACGACGAATGCCTTCATGGTGGCTCCTTTGTGGTGGTTTGCTAGGCGGCGAGGAAGTCAAGTGCTTCCGGGACGAATGAGTCGTGGTGCTGGAAGATGCCGCCGTGCCCGGCGTCGGGATAGATGGTGAGCGTGGCATTCGGCAGTCGCCGCGCGAGATCGGTTGAGTTCTGCGTGGGCACCATGCGGTCGTGGTCGCCGTTAGCGACGAACACTGGTTGCTCGATGCCAGACAGATCGGCCGGCTCCTCCGTGCCCCAGCCGTGGATTGCCTTGAGGTGAGCCCGGAAAGACGAGATGGAAATCGCGTCGTCGCGGTTCTCGGCGCGCTCCTTGAGCCGGTTGAGGAAGTCGCGCGCGGCCGCCCGGCCGGTCGGCGTCGAGGTGAAGAACAGGTAGTACTTCGCGTCGCGGAAAGTCACGGCACCTTTGGCCATGTCCAGGTAGGTCAGCGGTGCGACCTTTTCGATGCCCTCGCCGCCAGCAGGCCCGGTTCCGGCGAGGATGACCTTGCGGACAAGCTCGGGGTGCTCTGCTGCGATGACCTGGGCCACGAATCCGCCCATGGAGAACCCGAGTAGATCCACCTGCTCGAACCCGAGGGCTTGGATGAACGCGACTGCGTCGTCGGCCATCTCGGCGATCGAACTCGGGGTTGTTCCCTGCGATGCGCCAACACCTCGGTTATCGAAGGTGATCACTCGGTGTTGGGAGGCGAGGCCATCAACGACGCGCGGGTCCCAGTTGTCCAACACGGCGGCGAGGTGGTTGAGGAAGACGACCGGGGTACCTGTCCGAGGGCCCAGGTCCCGATATGCGAATGGCACGCCCTCGACGTCCACGGCTTTGGTCGGGGTGTCCTGGTAGGCGGTCGTGGTGATCATTGGGCAACTCCTCGGATAAGATTATGATCGTACTTTAATAGGTTCAGACGAAACCAGCAACCCCTCCAAACGAGTGGCGTTTGGTCTCTTTCTACGTTGCCCCGCCGCGGATCAGCGCGTGAGCATTGCGAACTCCCTGCTCAAGGACGGTGTCGGAGAGCTCCTTGTCGTCCACGGCCCGAGCGAGTTGCATCGAGCCCACGAGCATGGTGAAAAGCGCCAGTGCCGTGCCCTTCGCGGAGTCGGGATCGTCAGGCTTCAAGCGCGCGGCGATCTCATCCAGGATCGCCGTGGTGCCGGTTGTGTATGCCCTTTTTGTCGCGTCCGTGCCGCGGCCCAATTCGTCAAGCAGGGCTGCAGACGGGCACCCGACCTCAGGGTGATCGCGGTGAGCAGGGGATAGGTACTCGCCGACAAAGGCCGTCAGGCCCTCACTGCCGCCGGGCAGTTCGCTGAACTCCAACGCCTGCCGATCAAGCTGGTCCCCGACGACCGTCGCGACGAGGTCGTCCTTTGAGTCGAAGTGCGCGTAGAAGGCGCCGTTGGTGAGTCCGGCGTCAGCCATCAACGTGGCGACGCCGGATCCGTCGATGCCATCCTGTTTGAGTCGACGGCCAGCCGCGTCGATGATGCGTTGACGGGTGACCTGTTTGTGCTCGCTGCCGTAGCGCGCCATCGGTTCCTCCGCTTCCGGGCTGAGCTGCTCGCCCTCGAATGCACCATACCTCATAGCCTGATGAACGTAATATGAAAGTGTCCGACGCAACCCGTTTGCGGGTGGGCGCTCCGCGCGACGGCGCCTTCGGGGCGCTTGTTCGCTATCGCATACAGCTTCGGTGTGTCGGGCTTTCTGGAAACGTCCAAATCCGTGTCACGATGCGGCATACAGTCGCAGTAGTCGTTGGTCGTCGAGTTTTGGCGGCCCGTGTGCCGTACAACTTGTCGTTGCAGGGAAGGCTCTCGTTTCACATGCCGAATCAGTCCACGTCGCGCGGCCGCAGTAATCAGCGCAACCGTCTAGTTGCTCTGCTCGTTGCGGTTGCGTCGATTGCCCTCGTTGCCGGTTGTTCGACTGGGAGCAGCCCCAGCTCACAAGTTTCTTCAAGCGACATGAACGTCAAGTTCAACGCATGCACCGAGCAGTTATGCGCCGGCACGTTGGACGGCAAGTTCCCCTTCAAGATTGAGATGCCGACCAAGTGGAACGGCACGCTGTTGCTGTATTCGCACGAGTACCGGCCCAACGTGCCGCTGCCGGGCGGGAAGCTCGCGGGTGCTGATCCAGTGCTCTCGCCGGAGTGGACGGTCGGCGAGGCAAAGGTCGGTAAGAATCTGCTCGACGTTGGTTTTGCCCTGGCTGGCGCGGCCGCCCCTGATCTGGGCTGGCGGGTCGATGAACAGATCCAGGCGGCTGACGCCCTCTACGGATACTTCAAGGACAAAGTCGCGACGCCCGACCGCGTCTACACCTGGGGGCCGTCGACTGGTGCAGTCGCAAGCGTGAACCTCGCGCAGAATCGCGATTGGGTCAACGGCACGGCTCCGCTCTGCGGAAACCTTGCGGGCCTTACTCGCAACTACGACATCGCGCTGGACGCCGCGTTCTCGGTTCAGCAGCTTTTCTACCCAGAGATGAAGCTAGTCAACTACCTGTCCTTGGCCGAGGCCAAGGACACCTATAAAGAGGCAATGAAGCGGGTGAATGCCGCGGCGAAGGACCAGTACGGGACGGGTGCACAGAAACTGGCCGTGTTGGGACTGATCGCGGTGGTGCCATCCAAGACTGCGACCCTGCCAGGAACTGGCATCGCGGGCCAGGCGAAGGCGATAGCGGCGAACCTGGGAATAGTCCTCGCGCGCAGCACCGTCGACCGCTACGCGGTTGAACAGCAACTTGGTGGCAACCCCTCGTCGAATGTCGGGACGGACTACTACGCACGTCCTACCCAGGCGGAGATCGAGAAGATCAACAAATCGAAGCCGGGCATTCTGGTGAAGTACGCCAAGGTCATCAGCAAGGGCAAGCGTGTCCCCGCCGATGAGTCCGCGCTGAACGCGGCAAATGCGACCCCAGGGGTCTCCGGAGAGCAGAAGGTTCCATTTGTCTCACTGCATACCGAGTACGACGCAGATGCCATCGTCCAGAACGAAGGCGCAGTTATCGCGGCGGCCAACGTGGTGGGCAACGACTCACGTCGACTGATTCAGGCGAACGTCATCTCTCCACCGCTGTTCGCCAAGGAAGGCGAAGTCAGCGTCGGAGCCGGCCATTGCACCTTCACCGCAGCTTCCGTTGCCGGGACTGTTGTCATCCTGGACAAGTGGGTGCGCAACGGGCAATTTCCGACCGAAGCGAGCACGACGGAATTGCTCGGCTCGGAAAGCGGATACAACCCCGCCTACTTGCACCGGAAGTGGCCGAACGGCCCGACGCAAGGACAGCCATCGCCGAGCCCGACAGCAACCCAGTGATATCGGCGGTTCGCAATATGAATGGACGCAATTAACCCGAGTGGGTGAACCTTGCTCTGGAGTAGGCCACATGTGGCCTACTCCACTTGCAACCCGCCGGATTAATTTCGCGTAAATCGCGCGAAATGACTTGCATGTGACATAGATTCACCGATAACGCCGTACTCAATCCGGAGGAATTATGAAAAAGATCTTCGTAGGTGGACTGCTCCTAGCCGTCTTCACCGCTATCGCCCTTTGGATTGGTGCGGCCCTTCAGTTGCCACTCGGAGCGATCCTGTTCAGCGGCGGTGTTGGTACCGTCCTTGGTTTGATCAAGCAGGGTGGTCCGATCGTTCGCATCGTGTCGTTCCTTATCGGATTCGTGTTGAGTTGGGCGCTGTTCGGTGTGCAGGCTGCTCTGCTGCCGCAGCTGGTCGTCTCGCAGATCATTGGTGCAGTCGTCACCATCGCGATCATCACGCTGATCGCCGGGTTCACTCGTAACAAGATGCCGTTCTGGGCACTACTGCTTGGTGCGGCCACCATGGTAGGGGCCTACCAAACCGAGTTCGCCAATGCACCGCAGAACTTCCTCACTGAGTCGGTGACTTCAGCTGGTGGAACGCTCATCGGCGTTGCACTCGGTCTGATCGTGGCGGCAATCATGGAATTCGTTGGAGCTGACGAAGACGAAGAGCCTACGGCGAAGCCCGCAACGCCAGTCGCGGCCGCACCAACACCGCCGACGGTTCCCAACGATCCAAGCATCCTCCCAACCTCCTCCAACTAACTTCTAACTTCACGGGAAGAAACCCAACACGAAGGGCTCGGCAACAAAATGGGGAAGAATACAAGCCACGGAATGGGCAAGACCGCCACGAAGGTCGTCGCTGCAAGTGGTCTAGTCGCGGTCTTCGGAGCTGGCGCTGCAATTGGCGCGCCCGCTGCTATCGCAGACAGCACGAGCACAACGAGCTCCAACACCGCTCCCTCGAGCGTCCAGACTCAGGTCCGCAAGTCGGTGACCCTCAGCGGTAGCCCAGACGGCACCATCAACAGCAGCGCCAGCGCGATGGTCACGCAGGTGTCTGCTGTCGGTAACGGGCAGGCGTCAATTCAGGTTCCAGTCGGTGCCGACAGCGCTCGTAACCTTGATGGCTTCTCGTCAGTGCCGATCTCGGGCCAGACCGCGACGTTCAACTTGAACCCGAACGGCAACGAAGAGCAGCGCATCTACACCAAGTCGAGCAACGGCCCGATCAAGGTGAAGGCGACCGCCACTCTTAACGGAAAGCCGATCAACCCAGGTGAGATCGTCGGCCAGACCGGCGTGTTAGCGGTCAACTACGAGGTCGTCAACACTCAGACCGAGAAGCAGACTGTTACCTACAAGGATGCTCAGGGCAACGACGTCACACAGGAAGTTGACGTTGCGGCACCAATCGGTGGCACCGTTGACATCGTCCTGCCGCAGGGCTTCAACGAGATCACTGCCAAGGGTGCATCCATCGGTGGCGACGGAACCGGTGCGACGAAGCTCTCGTACTCCCTCGTCCTCTTCGAGCCACTTGGAAACCGGGTAGCAAACTTCGGGTACCAGACCCGCATCGAAGATGGCACGTTGCCAGAGGCGAAATTCACGTTCCTGCCGATCGTTCCGCTCGACAACAGCACCATCGCCACCACCAAGGAGGCGTACACCGGGGGAGCCAAGACCGGTGAAACCATTTACGGCGCCGGTACTCAGATCGGTGAGAACCTGCTCAAGTTGCAGGACGGTGCAGCCAAGCTGACGACCGGCCTGCAGAAGGCAGCTGCTGGTTCTGCAGAGCTTGCCAAGGGCCTCAACAGCACGGCGGTTCCGGGCGCGAACAAACTAGCCGCAGGGTCAGAGACCTTGGCGACTGGTCTCAGTGGCGAGTTCAACGATGGAATGACCCAGCTGAATGATGGTTTGAAGAAGCTTCAGGCGGGGGTCAATGCGCTGCCTGCTGCGGTTAAGGCTCAGCTTGAGGCAGATCCGACGTACCAGACGGCTTTGGCCGGGCTGAAGAGTCTTTCGGACAATGGCCCAGCTGCGAAGGGCGCCGTTGACGGCTTGTATGCAGTGGCAGCGACGCTCGCTGGCGGCGGTGCCGCAGGAGCGTGTGCGAACGTCGGTGGCTCAGGCAAGACATGTACCCAACTTCAAACCGGTGCGGATACTTACATCGTGGGCGCACAGACACTTGGCGGGCTGCTCTATCTGGGCCTTCCAGCCCTCATTGATGAGGTGCTTGACGGCGTTCAGAGCCAACTGCTCGGTACGCCATCCGCTCCAGGAATCAACGCACTCGTCGCCGGTGGCGCTCAGTTGCAAGACGGATTGGAAAGCACGATTATTCCGGGCGCAAACCAGATCGCTGACGGAAACGCGACGTTGGCTGACGGCCTCGTGACGGCTGCCGACGGTGCAACGCAGATCGCCGATGGCCTCCCGGCAGCGGTGGATGGCACGCAGCAGATCGAATCCGGTGCAGGCCAGCTCAAGACCGAGGGCGCAGACAAGCTCGCAGCCTCTGGTGAGACTGCGCAGGCCGACTACGCATTCAAGGTCGCGCAGATCGAGGCAATTCAGCAGGTTGGTCTGTCGGGATCCAACATTCCGTACGGCCCGGCAACCGGTCCGAACACACAGACCTCCGGCGTCTACCAACTGGTGCTTGCACCGGCCAGCAGTGGTGCCAGCAATGGTCTGGTCTTCGGCCTCGCTGCCCTCGGCCTCGTTGTTGCCGGTGGCGCGGGCGTGTGGGCCTGGCGTCGTCACGCAGCGGCATAGTCGCTACAAGTTCTAACGCCTGATGGGCGGGTACTGGTCCAAGAGACCGGTACCCGCCCATCGGCTTGTTGGCGAAGATGTGAGGTGGCCCCGGCGCCTGGTTGTGAGGCCCTACTCGGTAGGAGCGTCGAGCGGAGTGGCCGGGATCGACCGCATGTCGTACTTCTCGATGGCGTCTGGAACGACGTTGGCGGGCAGTGCACCCTTGGCAACCAACTGCGCTAGCGCTGCGATCGTGATCGATTCGGCGTCGTCGAAGCCGTCGATGTCGTTGCTGTCGGTGTC
>JAOAUD010000035.1 GCA_030157755.1 Candidatus Nanopelagicales bacterium | reverse complement strand
GAACTAAAGGCACGCCATTTGACGTCCGTCGCGGCAGGAGTATGGACATGACCAATCCGCCAGCAACCGTTTGGATCAACGGAGAGCTGATCCCTGCAGACCGGGCGACGGTCAGCGTGTACGACCGCGGATTCACGTCGGGAGACGGCGTGTTTGAGACCGTCAAGGTTGTCCATGGCGTTCCATTTGCGATCACTCGTCACCTGCGAAGGCTCGCAGAATCGGCCCACATCATCGGCTTTGCGCCGCCGCCAGATGCGCACTTGCGTGAGGCAGTGGCGGCAACCGTAGATGCCAACCTCGCCCGTCTCGGCGATCTTGGTCGGCTGCGCGTGACGCTAACCGCCGGGCGCCCACAAGGTTCCGGGTCAGTTCCGACCCGAGGTGGTTCCGATCTGACGCTGGTACTCACGGCGGACCCTCAAACACCACATCCTGGCGAGTTGAAGGTTGTGAGTGTTCCGTGGCCGCACAACGAGCGCGGGCCCCTTGTGGGGGCGAAGACGACTTCCTATGCCGACAACCTGGCAGTCCTCGAGCAGGTTCGGCAGAAGGGTGCCGATGAAGCGTTGATCTCAGATACGCAGGGCAGGATCTGCGAGGCAACAACTGCGAACGTCGTACTCGGGGTCAAGGGCAAACTCGTCACGCCAACCCTGCGCACAGGCTGTCTCGGTGGAGTGACCCGATCGCTGTTGATTGAGTGGGGGATTGTCAGCGAGCAGGACGTCGAATTCAGCGAGCTCGGATGGGTCTCCGAAATGCTCTTGTCGTCATCGACTAGGAACTTGGTCCCGGTTGCCAGGTGCGACGACCACATCTACCCAAGCCCCGGACCGCTGGGTTCGGAGGCAATCAAGGAGTTCGCGGTCCGGTCAGCGCAAGACCTCGATCCCTAACCTGCAAGCCAGATCACGTCGGAGGCCACAACAAGTCCGTCGTGAGGTCGGCAATGGCTGGTGCGCCGAGCAAGGCCATCGCCATTTCGAATTCGGTGCGCAGCATCTCGATAACGTGTGTGACGCCCCGCTCGCCGTAGGTGGCAAGTCCCCAGATGTATGGGCGACCGACCATCACCGCGCTGGCACCGAGGCACAAGGCCTTTGCGATGTCAGTGCCACGGCGAATGCCGCCATCAACGATTACTGGAACGTCGCGCCCGACAGCTGCAACCACGCCAGCAAGGGCGTCGACGGTGGCGGGGACCGTGTCCAGATTTCGCGCACCGTGATTCGACACCATCACGGCGCTGGCTCCGGTGTCTACAGCTCGGCGTGCATCATCGGGGCGCAGGATTCCCTTGGGGATGACTGGCACGGGAGAGATCTCAACCAGCCATTCAAGATCCGCCCATGTGATGTTTGGGCTCAGATGCGGGTTGTAGATGCGCCGGTGCGCAGGTGTTGGATCTGGACGTACCGGAGATCCGTCGAGAATTGGATATTGGGCACCAGTGGCCGCACCGAGGTTGTTGCGTTTGTCGCGATCTCGCGCGCCTAGCGTTGGGGTGTCCACCGTGACCGCAAGTCCCGAAGCGCCCTGTTCGACGGCATGCGCTACAAGCTGGCTGGTCCATTCGCGATCATGCTGGATGTAGAGCTGGAACCACCATGGCTCGTCAACGGAGCGGGCGACTTCCCCGACTTCGCGCAGGGATGTGCCGCCTAGTGAACTCTGGACGTAGAGCGCATCCGCTTTGCGCGCACCGCGGATTGTGGCTGACTCACCGTCGGGGTGGTACGCCGTGTGGCGTGCCGTTGGTGCAAGCAGGATGGGGTGCGCGAGTTGTTGGCCGAGCAGCGAGATGGATGTGTCGAGAGTCGAGACATCCACGAGAGTATGCGGTGCGAGCTTGATGCGTGCCCACGCCTCAACGTTGTCGGCGAGGGTCGATTCGTCCCCGGCTCCGCCGGAAACGTAGTCCCAAACGGGTCCGATGAGGTTCTGTCGTGCGAGTGGCTCAAGTTGGGTGACGTGGACGATTTCGTCCGCAATGGGATCAGCCCGGGCTACGTCGAGGTGGCTCATGCCATCTGAACGTAGTCCGGGCTGACTCACAATGGAGACCCGAGGTGGGCTTAGAGAGTGGCGGGACCGCCGTCTGAAAGCAGTCGGTCGATGAGTCCGTCAATGTCGATCATGCCGCTCTCTGTCCCTGCGGGCACGACCGTGTAGGTCCTCATCAAGAAATCCTCGATCTGTTCACGGGGCGCCTCCATCAGCGCTTGCCCGTTGGGTGAGGACAGTGACAGGCAGAAGATCTCCCCGCTGCCGTTCTTCGATGGCCACACTGCGATGTCGCCATCACCGGCTGGCTTGCGAAGGCCCTCTGCTAGTAGGTCGCGGGCGAACACCCAGTTGACGTCGCCCTCGGAAGTACGGAAAGTTGCGCGTACCGAGAATGGTTCGTGGGCTGCGTAGTCGAACAACGCGAGCACAGTCACCGACCGCTCGGCGGTGATCACGAGCTTCAAATTCATCTCGGTAGTAACGATTGTGGGCAATGGTCCTGTAGTCATTTCTGTGTTCCTCCTCGTAGGTCTCCGACGTAGTAATGCCCACTGGGGATCCGCCATAACCGCCTTTTGACCAACAAACCTCTGTTTGGAGCAACGGATTCGCTTTGCGTAATCAGGCAGTCACGTAGCGTCTCAGTGATTCGCTGGTAGTTGACGCCAGGCCCAGACCACGCACATCGCTACCAGCTGAGTTGGCCGCTTGGGTCGCTGCGAGATCGGCGCGCTGCAGCGTCTAAAGTAAGCGCGCAAACGTCAGCGGATACCCGTTGACACCGCACCTGTAGCTCAGTTGGTTAGAGCGCACGCTTCACACGCGTGAGGTCCCCAGTTCGAGTCTGGGCAGGTGCACCACCAACGTCATCACGTCAGCGCCTATCCAGACTCCATTCCCAATGAGACGATGCGCAATATGAAGACAAGTCCACGGATCCAGGCGGTTTCGCTCGCAGCGGTTGTGTGCGTGGCTGCGGGTGCGGTCGTGCTCCCTTCGAGCGCCGCATACGCGGATACCGCGACCGCAGATACCGAATCAACCGCGACGGGACGATCCTTGAGCGGCGTCGCATTGTCGGTGTCGCCCTATGTGTCCGGGCTGAACAATCCGACAGCACTCGCGGCCGCCCGTGACGGTCGCGGGCGGCTCTTCGTCGCTGAGCGTGCCGGTGTTGTGCGGATCGTGAAGTCCGGGAGGGTCTACAAGAAGCCGTACCTGAACATCTCCTCGGTGGTCGGTTCCAACGGTGGCGAACAAGGACTACTCGGGCTGGCCTTTTCCCCAAAGTTCAAGACGAATGGCAAGTTCTTCGTCACGTACTCCGCACGTGACGGCGCTGTGATCCTCGCAAGCGCGAAGGCCAAAAAATCGAGCAAGAACTCAGTCAAGAAGTCCACGTTGAAGACCATCCTGCGAGTCCCACATTCGTTCGCGACCAACCACAACGGTGGCAGCCTGGCATTCGGCACCGATGGCCTCTTGTACTTCGGCACGGGTGACGGGGGAGGCGGGGGAGACCCGCAGCGGACGGCGCAGCGACTGTCGAGTCCCCTCGGGAAGATTCTTCGGCTCGACGTCTCCAAGTCATGCGGGAAGAAGCGGTACTGCGTTCCCTCTGTGAATCAGTACCGCACGTCGAAGTCCAAGACCAAGCGGCTCGTGTTCGCGTCTGGTGTGCGAAACCCGTGGCGTATCAGTGTCGATTCAGCGACTGGCAATCTGTGGGTGGCCGATGTCGGTCAGGATGCGTACGAGGAAGTCAACGTCGTCAGCACAGGGGCACGCGGAGTCAACTTCGGTTGGTCCTGCAAAGAGGGCAATGCCGGATTCAACAGTTCGCAATGCGCCGGGCTCGCTGGTTATGTCGCGCCGGTGACAACGCTGTGCCACACCGAAGCAGTGTCGGGTTGCACGCCACCGTTCGTTGGTGAGTCGATCATCGGCGGGTACGTCTACCGCGGTCGGACATCGCCGACGCTGGTCGGGACCTACGTTTTTGCGGACTTCATCTCAGGCCGGGTCTTCGGGTACCAAGCTGGCCAAACACGGCAGTTGGCGACGCTTGGCAGGATCACTTCGTTCGGGGAGTCCGATAGTCGCGAGTTGTTCGCCGTGACCTACGGCGGAACTGTCTACCGCGTCTCTTCGAACTAGGTAGGCTTCGCCGAACCTCACCCGTTCGGCCCATCGAGCGGCCTCGGCGAATGCCGATCACTAGAGGGACAGCTGTGCTTCGGGCTGTCCTGACCGTGAGGATCCCGCAATGCACAGCGCACCTGGACGCCGCAGATTCCGCGCCATCGCAATGTCCGCAGCTGCGGCCGTCGCATTTGTAGGGTCAGTCGGCACCTTCGCCCCGGCCACTGCCGCCGTTCCTGCGCAGACCAATGTTCGAGTCCTGTCGAGCGTCCCAGCGAGCAGGGCCCTTTCGAGCTACGACGCCCGATTGGTTGCGCTGATCAATCAAGCACGAAAGGCCGACGGCGTTGCACCACTGAAGGTCACAAAGAAGCTGGCTAAGTCGGCCAAACGATGGTCGAAGACGACTGCCCGCAGCCAGGTGCTTCGCCATGACCCAAATCTCAAGACGAGTGTGTCCAGCAAGGGAGGGTGCACGGCTCTGAGGTCGTGGGGCGAAAACGTGGCCTACACGTCGCGCAGCGCCGATTCGATGTTCGCGATGTACATGAACTCGCCGGGACATCGCGCAAACATCTTGGACGCGGGGTTTCGGTATGTCGGGGTTGGAACGGTCAACCGGTCAGCCTCATGGGGAAATGTCCACTGGAACACGATGAAGTTCGTGACTGGCCGCTGCCGGTAGCATCCGACATCTTGGTGCGGCGACACGCGAGATTGGCTGAGCGTGGATAGGCTCTCGTCGCAGAGTTACTGGCAATTCGGAGCTATCGGCACTTCGGACTAGATATCAATGGGAGTTGGGGCATGCCTTCGGTCACTGTGGTCTCCGATGCGGGTCAAGCCACGGAGTCAGTGCCAGAGGGCGCAACACTCGCCGACATCTTCCCTGACAAGGCTGTCGTTGTAGCGCGGGTCAATGGTGAACTACGCGACCTCGCGGCGGTCGTTTCCGACGGAGATCTCGTCGAACCCGTCTTGATTGATTCCGACGAGGGCAGGGCCGTCCTTCGCCACTCCACTGCTCACGTGCTCGCCCAAGCGGTTCAGGACTTGTTTCCAGGAACGAAGCTCGGTATTGGGCCACCCGTCAAAGATGGTTTCTACTACGACTTCGATCCGGCCGAACCCTTCACTCCCGAGGACTTGGCTGCGATCACCAAACGGATGCAGCAGATCGTCAAGGAGGGGCAACTCTTCTCCCGTCGGGTCGTGAGTGAGGCAGATGCTCGCGCGGAACTTGCCGACGAACCCTTCAAGTGCGAACTGATCGGTCTCAAAGGCGGCACTCCCGACGATGACGTGATGGAGGTTGGCGGGAACGAGCTCACGATCTACGACAACCTCCACCCTCGGACCAAGGAATTGCAGTGGTCCGACCTATGTCGAGGACCGCACATCCCCAACACTCGACTCATCCCGAGCTTCAAGCTGATGAGGACGGCCGCTGCGTACTGGCGCGGTAGCGAGAAGAATCCGTCGCTCCAGCGGATCTACGGCACTGCGTGGGAATCCAAGGACGCGCAACGCGACTACCTTCACATGCTCGAGGAAGCCGAAAAGCGGGATCATCGACGCTTGGGCGTCGAACTTGATCTATTCAGCTTTCCAGACGAAATCGGCTCGGGTTTGGCCGTGTTCCATCCCAAGGGCGGAGTGATCCGCCGCGAGATGGAGGACTACTCGCGTCGGCAGCACGAAATTGCCGGCTACGAGTTCGTGAATACCCCGCACATCACCAAAGCGGCTCTGTTCGAAAAGTCGGGGCACCTCGATTGGTATGCCGAGGGTATGTACCCGCCAATGGAACTCGACGAGGAACGCGACTCCGAAGGCAATGTGCGCAGGGCGGCCGCTGAGTACTACCTCAAGCCAATGAACTGCCCTATGCACAATCTGATCTTCGATTCGCGTGGGCGTTCATATCGCGAACTCCCACTGCGGTTGTTCGAGTTCGGCACGGTCTATCGGTACGAGAAGTCCGGCGTTGTGCATGGCCTGACTCGTGCGCGGGGATTCACTCAGGATGACGCACATATCTACTGCACCAAAGAACAAATGCCTAACGAACTCGACTCGCTATTGAGCTTCGTGCTCGATCTGCTTCGCAATTACGGGCTCACGGACTTCTTCCTTGAATTGTCGACGCGCGATCCTGAGAAGAGCATCGGCTCAGACGAACAGTGGGATGAGGCGACGGAGGCGCTACGCGAGGCGGCCCAACGGCAGGACCTCGAACTCGTGCTCGACCCGGGCGGCGCTGCGTTCTATGGGCCGAAGATTTCGGTGCAGGCGCGCGATGCGATCGGACGGAGTTGGCAGATGTCGACGATTCAGGTGGACTACAACCTGCCGGAGCGATTCGACCTCGAATACCAGGCTGCCGACGGCACACGTCAGCGCCCAATCATGATTCACCGAGCACTGTTCGGTTCCATTGAGCGATTCTTCGCGGTGTTGCTCGAGCACTACGCCGGGGCTTTCCCGCCCTGGCTCGCTCCCGTTCAGGTTGTCGCGATTCCCGTGGCGGATGCGCACATCGACTATCTGCAAGACATCGTTGATTCTTTGCGCGCTCGTGGAATTCGTGCAGAGGTTGATTCTGCGAGTGACCGAATGCCCAAGAAGATTCGGAACGCTCAGAAGCAGAAGATTCCGTTCATGCTGATTGCCGGCGATGACGACATTGCCGCGGGGGCCGTGAGTTTCCGCTATCGCGACGGCACCCAGAAAAATGGCATCCCAGTCGCTGAGGCGATTGACGTCATCTGCTCAGCCGTCGCCGATCGGGTTCAGGTTTAGCCATGGGTAACCC
>JAOAUD010000034.1 GCA_030157755.1 Candidatus Nanopelagicales bacterium | reverse complement strand
CCCCGGACACCGAAAAGGCGGCATGCCGAAAGGCTACAAATTCCCCAAGAAATAAACATGTCCCGGGACAGCCGATAAGCATGTCCCGGGACATCACATGGTGGGCGCAAAGGGACTCGAACCCCTGACCCCCTGCTTGTAAGGCAGGTGCTCTAACCAACTGAGCTATGCGCCCGGAACCGCCGTAAACACTTCACAACGATGACCGCGGAGAAAGTATCCCACTGCAGTACTTGAGTCACACCCAATGGTCGCGATCGTTCGCTAAATCGCATTTGCCGGGCTTGATCAATACCCTTCCAGGGTGGCGACGGACGTTCTGCACTCAACGCGCTCAATCTCGGTTGAGCGTGTGGTGTGGTACTCCGATGCCGTCGTGGGCATCATGCAGACCTTCCTTGCCGCGCTGCTCGTTGACTCACTCGCTGACCTTGCGTTGGCTACCCAAGATTCAGGCAAGCCTCCAGACACAGTGGTCGCGGAGTGGATCGGCGATCAAGGTTCACGATTCCTGAGTCACTGCGTCGTGTTCTTCATGCTCATCTATCTTTGGCGCCGCCATCACGAGCTATACCGGCACATCTCGAGCCTCAACCGCGGAACGTTGTGGCTGAACTCAGCATTTCTCGGCTGCGTCTGCCTCGTCCCATTTTCGACCGCGCTGGTGGCTCGCTCACACTTCACCGGCATCAGCTTGGCGATGTTGTACGCAACGTTGTGCTTGGCGCTATGTCTGCAACTGGCGCTGCTTCATCACGCAGTTCGCACGAGGTCCACGATTGACCCGCACGGCACTGGAATCACGGCGGTGCGAATTTTCATCGGAATTCCAGCGATCATCGCGGGACTCGCGGCCGCCACAGCCTGGGGCCTGTCCCTCCTCGACGTCCCTAATTCGGGCCTGTTGGCATCAACACTTTTGATCTTGGGCTTCTCGGTTCGACCCATCATGAGCCGTTACCTCACGAAGAACCCAACGGTGCAACCACCCGAGGCTATGAAGATCGAGCAGGACAAGAAGGATCAGGTCAAGGATGTTGACTTAAGCCCCCTTGCCAGGTTCTTTGCGGGTTCTAGCCCGGACCGCTCCTTGTTGTTCACCGACAGCGTGTATGCGATCGCACTGACTTTGATGTCGACGCAACTGATCTCGCATAACGGCGACATTCTCAGCGCGGACGAAACCGCCGCAATCATTCGAGACACGTTCACGCCGAACTACAACCTTGGGAACTTCTGGACCTTCCTGATCATCTTCGTCTTCGTTCAGGTCCTGTGGCTGCAGCACGTTCGAACCTTCCTGTTCGTCAACACGATCGGTGGACGAACACAATGGCTGAACTCCATGCACCTGTTTACGATCGTGATGCTGCCCCTGCTCTTTGGGCTCATTGGCGCTGCTCCGTATTGGGCCGTCATACCGTGGTGGCTGGCGAGCTTTGGAATGATCTGCTGCGTCCTGAGTCTTGCGTTGGTGAACTGGTCGTGTCTGGTCTTCCACAAGGAGCGCGGGCCGGTGGCAAGCAACGCGCTACGGGTTTCATTCACCGAGGACGTCTACTTCATCTACATCGCATTGATCGCGATCGCACCGCTAGGCCTGCTCGCATTCGCGATTCCGATGTTGCTGCTCAAGGATCCAGTGGTCAACGCGATGTGGCACGTGGCCGGAGCCCCACGCCGACCGATACGTGAGGTGATCCTCGGCAATCCGAACAACGGCGTCGGCCATGCAATCACGAAGAGCGGATTCGTCGTGGCGGCCGCGTTCGTCGTCATCTGCATTGGGATCGAAATCGCCCGCAGCAACATCTGGCTGTTACACCCAATCGGCTAGGCGACACCTCCCGTCGCCAACTCGCAGCTAACGAACGGCTGGTGCAGGTTCGCCGTCGCGCTGGTCAATCCGTTTGAACCACAGCAGCGCTGTCAAGGCCACCAGTGTGAACACGGCCAGCCCAACGGTGAAGTAGTGGCTGTCGCCCAAGGTGATGAGCGCAGTCGCGATCAAGCTTGCAATCGCCTGGAGCACCAACCGCGGAACGGCCAAGAGTCCTGCCAGACGACCACGGATATCGTCGGGTGAGCGTTGTTGAACCAACGCAGTCAGCGCGCTGGTTCCGTACGCCGAGAATGCGCAGCCGACCACGATGAATACGAGCAGCAACAATTGCGGCAATCCCTCGCCGATAAGCCAGTCGTTACGCAGTAGCAGACCACCAACTGCCAACGCAGCCACGTATCCGATGAACGAAACGATTAGCGGACGCCGCATCAGTCCGGCGACCCCAAAATGAGCCAGAGTGAGCGATCCGATCAGGACTCCGATGGTTCCCGCGACTAACACCTTTGCTGCCGATTCGTCGATGTTTCGATCGACAATAAACAGCGGTAAGAGCAGCGTCGGGACCACAACACGCATTACGAGATCTGCAACTGCGGCGCGAGACAGCGGCGCATCCGCTCGCAGCCGCGGAACGATCTCGGCGACGCTCTGCCAGAGCGGGACACCGCGCTGCGGGTGGAATACCGCTGGTCTGGCGATCACGAAGCTCGTGCACCCCGCGATGACAATTAGTGCGCCAGACGCCAAGACCACCACAGCCGAATCTGGGATGGCCCGGGCAAGCACTGACCCGATTAACCCACCGATGCAAAGGCGAAGCAGGTTGGCGATCTCGGCCGCACCGCGCGAGTCAGCGTCGACCAGCGCCGCCTGGGTCTTCAGCATGGCGGGCAGGGCGAATCCTGTGGCGAGCCCTTCAAGCACGGCTCCACCCACAAGAAGTGCAACGCCAACCGGCCCGCGGACCAGAACCAAGCCCAGCACGAGGTTGCTGGCGCCAATCACGACCATGCTGATCAGTAAGACCACCCGAGGGTTCGCGCGGTCAACCAACATCCCTGCTGGAATGGAGATCACGGCGGCGGCAACTGCGAACGACACGGCCAGGGTGCCGATACCAACTTCGTTGCCAAAAGCTTGCGTCGCGAACTCGATGCGGGCGACCAATAGCGCACCGAGCGCGATCGCCGCGAGTCCCTGAGAAACCATGAAGGCCAGCAGGCGAGGGTTCGTGCGCAGCAACGCGAATGTAGATCGCGCTGCTGGCTCCTCGCCGTGCTGGCCAGCTTGGTTCTTCACACCGCGAGTCTCGACCATCTCGGAGCATCAAGTCTGCTCGAGAGCCCGCGATTGGATGTACTAGAGCGCTGCGAGCGCCTCACGGTAGTCATCGTTGGATCGGGTATCGCCGGGTCCGTTGATGACCTTCCAGCGCACAACGCCGTCCTTGTCGATCACAAAAGTGGCACGGGTAGCAAAGCCCTTGTCCTCGAGGAACGCTCCGAACGATCGAGCGACGCCACCGTGCGGCCAGTAGTCCGACAGCAGGTCGTAGTCGTAGTTCTCCTGCTCGGCGAACACCTTCAGTGCTGCATCGGAATCGCACGAGATCCCGAAGGTCACCACGTCGTCGCTGACGAAGTCCTGCTTGTCATCACGAATGGCGCACAGTTCCGCGGTACATAGTCCGGTGAAAGCCTTCGGGTAGAAGATGAGGACTACGTTCTTTTCGCCGCGAAAATCGCTGAGCTTGATTGTTTCGCCGAACTGGTTCTTCAATTCGAAATCTGGGGCCAATTCGCCCACGTCAACTGCCACTGCATCTCCTCGGTGTTCGGGATCGGATTCTGCTCAACACGCCGCGACAGGCACCTGCCGGCCGCAACTTTCGCACCTATCTTTACCGAACGACCCGTTTGTGGTTGCGTGCGGGGCGCTAGTCAGATGAACTACACCCACGAGGTTGTCCAGTAGTACCCAAGACGTAACGGAGGAATTGGTGAGCGGGAATCCCCTGGCCGGTATTGAAAACGGCCAGTTGGTCCAGGAACTGGGCTATGACGATGACTGCGACGAGGCGCTGCGAGCGGGAATCGTGGCTGCCACCGGCGCGGAACTGCTCGACGAAGACACCGATGAGGTCGTTGACGTTGTGCTGCTGTGGTTCCGCGATGACGATGGCGATCTCGTCGATGCACTCGTTGATGCCATCACTCCCCTGGCAGATCACGGCGTGATCTGGCTGCTCACCCCGAAGGCTGGACGCGACGGCCACGTCGAACCCGCCGACATCGCCGAGGCCGCACCGACCGCCGGATTCCAACAGACCAGCACCGTCAACGCGGCAGGCGACTGGCAGGGCACCCGACTGGTTTCGCCGCGCGCGGCTCGGTCGAAGTAGCGCCGTTTCCGGCGAAATCGACGCCATTCGGTGAGATCGGCCAATCAGGGCGCCAAATTCACCGAATGTTTCGCGAAGACCCACGAATGAGTGGCATCTATTGCCAAGCAACCCACGGCAGGGTTCGATTGGACTAGTACCAACGACTTGGAGCAAAGATGGCGCAACCCGAGCATGACTCCAGCAGCCGCCTGCCCAGCCAGTACTTCGATTCCGATCCCACCGAAACTGCCGAATGGCGCGATTCGCTCAGCAGCGTCATCAACTCGGCGGGGCCAACGCGCGCTCGTTACCTCATGCTTGAACTCCAGCGCCTCGCCGCCGAGCGCGAAATCGGGGTGCCCGATGTTCGTCAGACGGACTACCTGAACACCATCGCGCCCGAGAACGAACCCGAGTTCCCCGGCAACGAGTTCATCGAGCGCCGCATCCGCGCTTACGTGCGGTGGAACGCGGCGATCATGGTTCACCGGGCGCAACGACCCGGAGTCGGCGTTGGTGGCCACATTTCAAGTTACGCGTCCTCCGCATCGCTATACGAAGTTGGGATGAACCACTTCTTCCGTGGGCCGAATGCCCCCGGTGGTGGTGACCAGATCTTCTGGCAGGGCCATGCCTCGCCCGGCGCATACTCACGTGCTTACCTCGAGGGTCGACTCACAGACAACCAGCTTGATGGGTTCCGGCAGGAGCTCAGCCATCCCGGCGGCGGGCTTCCGAGCTACCCGCACCCGCGTCTCATGCCCGACTTCTGGCGCTTCCCCACCGTGTCGATGGGCCTCGGGCCGATCAACTCGATCTACCAGGCACGCTTCAATCGCTATCTGCAGGCGCGCGGCATCAAGGACACCTCCGACCAACATGTGTGGGCGTTCCTCGGTGACGGCGAGATGGACGAGCCGGAATCCACCGGGGCGCTATGGCTGGCAAGCCGCGAGAACCTCGACAACCTGACGTTCGTCATCAACTGCAACCTTCAGCGGCTCGACGGTCCCGTGCGCGGTAACGGCAAGATCATCCAGGAGCTGGAGTCCGTCTTCCGCGGTGCCGGCTGGAACGTCATCAAGGTGGTCTGGGGTCGCAGCTGGGATCCACTGCTTGCCGCCGACGAAGACGGCGCACTTGTCGCACTGATGAACCAGACTAAGGACGGCGACTACCAGACCTTCAAGAGCGAGGATGGCAAGTTCATCCGCGACAACTTCTTTGGCCGCGATCCTCGCACCGCGAAGCTTGTGGCTGACTGGACCGATGATGAGATCTGGGCGCTGCAGCGCGGTGGCCACGATTATCAAAAGCTGTACGCCGCTTACTCGGCAGCAGTCGCTCACAAGGGTCAGCCGACCGTCATCCTCGCGAAGACCATCAAGGGCTGGACGCTGGGATCACACTTTGAAGGCCGCAACTCCACGCACCAGATGAAGCACCTCACCGCTGACGACCTCAAGGACTTCCGCGATCGGCTGTATCTCGACATTCCCGACGCAGACCTCGCTGACCCCGACCTTCCGCCGTACTACCACCCCGGCGAGGACCACGAAACGATCGAGTACCTGAAGGAACGCCGTGCCGCGCTCGGTGGCGGACTACCCGCTCGTACCGTCAAGGCCACGCCGCTCGTACTGCCCGGCGACAAGGTGTATGACGTCGTGAAGCGTGGCTCCGGTAAGCAACCGGTTGCCACCACGATGGCGTTCGTCCGGCTGTTCAAGGAACTTCTGAAGGACGAGAACATCGGTGCGCGCTGGGTGCCGATCATTCCGGATGAGGCACGCACCTTCGGCATGGATGCCATGTTCCCGACACAGAAGATCTACAACCCGATGGGTCAGCAGTACTTGTCCGTCGACCGCGACCTCTTCCTGTCATACAAGGAAAGCACCACCGGCCAGATCCTGCATGAGGGAATCACCGAGGCGGGCTCGACTGCGTCGTTCATCGCCGCTGGCTCGGCGTACGCCACGCACGGCGAGGCGATGATTCCGGTCTACATCTTCTACTCGATGTTTGGCTTCCAGCGCACGGCCGATTCACTGTGGGCGGCGATGGACCAGATGACGCGTGGATTCCTGCTCGGGGCAACCGCCGGGCGAACCACGCTGAATGGCGAGGGACTGCAGCATCAAGATGGCCATTCGTTGCTACTCGCCTCGACCAACCCCGGCGTCGTGGCCTACGACCCTGCATTCGGCTACGAAATCGCGCACATCGTCCGCGACGGGTTGCGCCGTATGTACGGCGAGCATGCGGAGAACGTCTTCTACTACCTCACGGTCTACAACGAGCCCTACCCACAACCCGCGGAACCCGACGGCGTCGACGCCGCTGGAATCCTGGCAGGGATGCATCTCATCAGTACCGTTGATGCCGATGCCACCGCGTCGGCAGTGCAGCTGCTGGCCAGCGGAGTAGCCGTTCCGTGGGCGCTTCGTGCGCAGGAGTTGCTGCGAGAGGACTGGAACGTTCCCGCCGAGGTCTGGTCCGTGACGAGCTGGAATGAGCTGCGCCGCGACGGCCTGGCCAGTGACCGCCACAACCTGACTGCTCCGGGTGAGCCCGCGCAAGTTCCGTACGTCCGCCGGGCACTAGACGGCCGCGACGGCAGCGTTGTTGCGGTGTCGGACTTCATGCGGGCGGTTCCCGATCAGATCCAACAATGGATCGATGCCGACTACACCTCACTTGGAACCGACGGCTGGGGAATGTCCGATACCCGCGCAGCCCTGCGC
>JAOAUD010000033.1 GCA_030157755.1 Candidatus Nanopelagicales bacterium | reverse complement strand
TTTCTTGCGGTACCCCCCGGACAGCATGTCGGCCGGGAATAGCGAATCCACCGGTGCACCGCTGGCTGCAAGTGCAATATCGCGGTCGTACATCCTGTCGACGAGCACAACAAGTCGAAGCGCATCGGCCTGATCCGACAACACATCGACATCAGTCAGGCACACCGTTGACAGGCCCTCGAGCATCGCGCCGTAGCGCGACGGGTGGACCTCACCAAGGTGGGCGAGCAAGTCTGGGAAGCTGTCAAGAGATGCCCTCGGGGTGTCCTGCGCGATCTGGACAACCTCCTCGGTTGACAGTGGCGGCGGCGCTGTCGGCAATCCACGATGGCGATAGTCCTCACCGTCGATGCGGAGGATCTCGAACTTCGCTGCCAACCCTTGGATCTCTCGTAGGAAGTCATCCGCCGCGAATCGACCTTCGCCCAGCTTGTCGGGCAATGTGTTGGACGTCGCCGCGAGCCGCACACCCTGTTCTGCCAGTCGCGTCAGTAGCGTCGACATCAACACTGTGTCGCCGGGGTCGTCGAGTTCGAATTCGTCGATACACACCAGTGCATAAGGGCTCAGCGCAGCGACGGTCTGTTCGAACCCGAGTGCTCCGACGAGGTTCGTGTACTCCACGAATGTGCCGTAGGCGCGCAAGCCGGCGGGCTCCGTCGCGAACCAGAGCGAAGCGAGCAAGTGGGTCTTTCCAACGCCGTACCCGCCATCGAGGTACACCCCGACTTTGCCATCAGGATTGGTACGCCGCCGCGAGCCAAAGCGGAACCGCTTCCCTTCGCTCTGTGCCCCGGAATTAACGGTCTGCGCGAATGCCTCAAGTTCTGCCAATGCGTTGGCCTGACTTGGCGCGCCTGGGTCAGGTACGTAGGTACCGAAGCGGACGTGGGAGAAATGTGGTGGAGCTGTGAATCCGGCGAGCAGTTCCGCTGCTGGAACCTGCGGGAACCGATCGCACAACTGCGCAGGAGTAGCCACCTCAAGAACCCTGCCGTAACCCGCGGTGGACTAACGAACGGTTTCGCTGTGAACGAGATCGACCACGCGCGACAGTACGTCGGGATCGGTGTCGGGTGGGACTCCGTGACCAAGGTTGAAGATGTGGCCGGGCAACCCCTCCGCCTCTCCGAGTACGCGCAGGACACTCGTCGAGACTGCTGACCAATTCGCGAACAGCACCGCTGGATCGAGGTTGCCCTGCAATGGCGACGGATGGTTCAACCGTTTGATCGCCTCATTCAGAGGTAGCCGGAAATCGACCCCCATGACGTTTGCGCCCGCACTTTGCATCAGCGCAAGCAGTTCGGAAGTCCCGACCCCGAAGTGGATGCGCGGCGTTTCGTACTTGGCCACCGCCTCGAACACCTTGCGCGAGTGCGGCAGAACTGCGCGCTCGTAGTCGCGCGCGCTCAGGGCTCCCGCCCACGAGTCGAACAGCTGGATGGCCGACGCGCCTGCTTCGAGTTGGTACTGCAGAAACGTGCCGCAGATGTCCGCAATGCGCCCGAGCAAGAGGTTCCACGTGTCGGGATCAGACAACATCAGCGCCTTGGTGTGCACATGGTCGCGACTCGGGCGACCTTCCACCAAGTAGGAAGCGACGGTGAAGGGTGCACCGGCAAATCCGATCAACGGTGTCGTGCCCAGCTGCTCAGTGAGCGCCGTGACTGCAGCCATGACAGTGGCAACGTCGTCGGGTTCGAGGTCACGCAGTCGAGCTACGTCAGCCGCAGATCGAAACGGTTGCGCGATGACTGGGCCGACTCCGGGCTGAATTTCGACATCGATTCCGATGGCCTTGATGGGAACAACGATGTCGGAGAAGAAGATCGCCGCGTCAACACCGTGGCGCCGAACCGGCTGCATCGTGATCTCGACGGTGAGGTCAGTGTTGAAGCACGTGTCCAACATCGAGTGACCCTCGCGCAGCTTTCGGTACTCGGGCAACGAACGCCCAGCCTGGCGCATGAACCACACCGGAGTGTGAGGCACGGAGCGCCCCTCGGCCGCTCGGATAAGTGCGGAGTTCCCAGTTCGACCATCGTTGAGTGGATGATCGGCAGGCAGCTCTGGGCGCAGGTGTTCACCGGGCTCTTTGTTTGGGGTATCAACGGCCACCAACCGATCGTCCCAGACCCGCAGGCGGGAGTCGAACACCACACCCGCCAATACCGGGCAGTTGACCTGTTGTGGATCTAGGGTGGGGACGTGCCCCCCGCCGACTCGAAGCCAGCCGCGCCAGCAGCGTTCGCTGCCGGTTTGGAGTCACTGCGACGACTCCAATACCGAGCGGAATTCACCGTTCGGGAAGCCCCTGCACCCGCCCGACTGGCCCCGTTTGGTTACGCGCAGACGGTCGATGTCGAAATTGGCGATGATCTCGTCGGTTCCGGGCGCCTGGTGGTGCTGCATGATCCTGCGGGTCAGCCCACCTGGGAAGGCACCACTCGAGTCATCGCGTACATCGATGCCGACGTCGATCTTGAAGTCGCCGCAGACCCCGTCCTGCCAGAGGTCGGCTGGGCCTGGCTCAATGAGGCGCTCACCGAAAGCAATGCTGACGCGCAGGCACTCGGCGGCACGGTCACGCAGGTCTTTTCGCGCTCCTTTGGTGTCATGGAGTCCCGGGAGCCGGAGGGTCGACTTCAAGTTCGGGCCTCGTGGACACCCACCGATCCCAGCCAGTTGATTCCGCATGCTCGCGCGTGGGCGCTGCTGACGGCATCGGCGTGTGGCCTAACGCCGAACTCCGAAGGTGTCACCAACCTGATCCGTCATCGCTGATCTGTGTCGAACCACCGGGCCGGAATCACAATGTGCCTGCCGGTTCACCCGATCGAGTGACATCTTGAGGATTTGTCGCTTCCGGTGACGCCTCACCTGGCCGTTCGGTTGATGCCGAAGCGACCACCTGGCCACCGGGATCTGTACCGCGTGGCCATTAAGTCCACACCCCATGGTGCCGATGACTTTGTTTGGTACTGGCGATAGGTCCGTGCCTCCGCGCCCCTTCCTTGGGTGCGGACATGCGAGGAGGCAACTGTGGTGGCTTTGGTTGACCGAACAAACGCGACGACCCCGATTGCTGCGGCTCGAACTCGGTTCACTGCGTTGATCGTTTCGTCGGACTCGGCTCGCCGCGGCGCTCTCGGACACCGCCTTCGCCAGTACGGCGCACGCAACGTCGTCGAAGCTGACAACCGTGACGACGCGCTGGCAAAAGCTGGCGTCGACGGACCCCATGACCTGTGCATCGTTGATGGAACCACCGGCGAGGGGCCAATCCTGCCGATGATCGCTGAGCTGCGCGCAATGCAGTGGCGCCGCGTTGTGATCCTGACTGGTCGCGATGATGCGTACGCGGTGAAGGCGGCCCTCGGAGCTGGCGTCCGCGGATACGTGGTCTCCCCCAGAATCGGTTCGCACTCGGCACCGCGCAACGTCATCCCCATGCAGCGTGGCCGAGGACGCTCCACACCAGACGAGTTGTCCACCCGCGAGGTTGAGGTTCTCCAGGCAGTCGCAGAGGGCCGCTCGAACAAGGGAATTGGCGACGAGTTGGGACTTTCAGCTCTCACCGTCAAGAGCCACCTAGCTCGGATCGCCCGCAAGTTGGGAACCGGCGACCGCGCCGAAATGGTCGCCCTGGCCATGCGTTCCGGCCTCGTTCGCTAGCCCAAACTTTCCTCAGCGCCACTTCACGGGTGCAAGCCAGACGCTGGTGCGACGTATACGGTTAGCGCCGTGACAGACAGCGAGGAACCAACGTCCGATGACGTGCAGACCTCGGTTCCCGATCTGACACCACTGACTCACCCCGCCGAGGGTGTACCCGTCGTCGTCACAGATCAAGCAGGCCTCGAGGCCGCCATTGACGCAATCACCGCTGGAACTGGTCCTATTGCTATCGACGCTGAACGCGCAGGTGGGTACCGGTACAGCCACAACGCCTATCTTGTGCAACTTCGCCGGACTGGCAGCGGCTCACATCTGATCGACCCCATCGGCTTCGATGACCTGCAGCCATTGGCCGACGTCATCGCCGACGAGGAGTGGATCCTGCATGCTGCCTCACAGGATCTGCCATGCCTCGCCGAACTCAAGATGGTCCCGAACCGGCTGTTCGATACCGAGATGGCAGCCCGGATCCTCGGGCGTCCGAAGGTTGGGCTGGCGGCGCTCGCAGAGACCGAACTTGGCGTGTCATTGGCAAAGGAACATTCAGCGGCGGACTGGTCGACGCGTCCACTACCGGAGGCCTGGCTTCGCTACGCGGCGCTCGACGTTGAGTTGCTCATCGAACTTCGCTCCATACTCGCCGCCGACCTTGAGTCGTCAGGGCGGATGCCATGGGCGGTCGAGGAGTTCGAACATCTGCGGACAGCACCTGCTCGAGCACCAAGGGTCGATCCCTGGCGGCGTACGTCTGGCATACACAAGGTGCGGACAGGTCGTGGTCTGGAGATCGCCCGCCAGCTGTGGCTCGCCCGCGACGCCATGGCAGAACAACGGGATATCGCTCCGGGGCGAGTGTTGCCCGATGCCGCGATCTCGGCGGCCGCCATTGCCCGGCCAACCGCCAAAGAACAACTTGGCGCCCTTCCGGCATTCTCCGGGCGCGGCACGAAGCGGCGAATTGAGTACTGGTGGCAGGCGGTAGACAGAGCGAACAAGACCCCCGAACGCGAACTGCCACAAGCTGCCGCCGCGACCACTGGCCCACCACCCCCTCGATCGTGGCCGGACCGAGCCCCTGAGGCCGCAGTGCGTCTGGCCGCCGCGCGCGCATTCTTGACCGAAACTGCCGAATCCCTCGGGATGCCGACCGAAAACCTGTTGACCCCCGACGTCGCGCGTCGTCTGTGTTGGGAACCGCCTGACTCCCACTCGGTCGAGGCAGTGTCCACGTTCTTGTCTGACCATGGCGCTCGTCAGTGGCAGATTGACCTGACCTGCCACGGCCTCTCGGAGGCACTCACACCCAAGGAGTCATAGTGAACCGTTCGCGGAATGTGATCGCGATGAGCGTGGCAAGCGTCGCCGTTCTTACTGCGCTCACCGGATGCGGCTCGCAAGGTTCGGGTGAGTCAAGCCCCACACCGACACCCACTGCGACTGCTCCACAACTCGTCAAGGTCCTGGCCAACCCCAAGAACTGCGACATGCAGCCATTGATCGTGAAGGCCGGTTCGATCACGGTCTCAGCAACTTCAACCGCCGACATCCCGATCTCGGTCGCCTTGTTCGCTCCGGCGGATGGAGCGTTCCGAAAGAGGATTGCCCGCATTCGAGTTCTACGCCCAGGTGACACCAAGACGATGTCCGCCGAGTTGGCCCAGGGCGCATACGAAATGGCGTGCGGCACCGAGGTGCTCGAGTCACGCAAGCGGCTTACCGCGATCTAGGTCGCGCTGCTCCCCCGAAGGCTGCCCGGGGGCACTCCAACCGTCGTGTTACCCGCGAGTAACATAGTTCCACCGCCAGCCAGCGGGCGCAGGTGTGGTTCGGCCGCAACTCATGGTCCGACGCATGCGCGACTTGAGAACTAATACAGGAGGAACTATGTCGTTCTCCGGCAGAAGCGTCGTCATGGTTGACGGTGCGCGCACCCCGTTCGGTCGGGCCGGTGCCAAGGGAATCTATGCGGAAACACGCGCCGACGACCTCGTCGTCAAGGTGATCCGCGAACTCATTCGCCGCAACCCAAATCTTCCCAAGGATCGCATCGAAGAGGTCGCCATTGCCGCGACCACTCAAATCGGTGACCAGGGCCTCACCCTCGGCCGAACCGCCGCACTCCTCGCGGGTCTGCCGGAAACCACACCAGGTTTCTCGATCGATCGCATGTGTGCCGGGGCAATGACCGCCGCGTGCGTTGTGTCCTCCGGAATCGGTGTCGGCGCGTACGACATCGCGATCGCCGGTGGCGTCGAGCACATGGGTCGCCACCCAATGGGTGAGGGCGTTGATCCCAACCCGCGGTTCATCTCCGAGAAGATCGTCAACCCGGAAGCACTGCAGATGGGTATGACTGCCGAGAACCTGCACGATCGGTTCCCACAATTGACCAAGGAACGCGCCGACGCATTTGCGTTCGCGTCACAGCAGAAGACAGCGAAGGCATACGCCGACGGCAAGATTCAACCTGATCTCGTTCCGGTCGCTATTCGCACCGCCGAAAAGGGTTGGGGCCTGGCAACCGCCGATGAAGGCCCCCGACCGGAGACCACCTTGGAAGGACTCGGCGGGCTCAAGACGCCGTTCCGCCCACATGGCCGGGTCACAGCTGGAAACTCGTCAGGCCTCAACGACGGCGCCACCGCTGCCGTGTTCGCCGCTGAAGAGACCGCTGACGAGCTGGGCCTGAGCAAGAAGCTTCGCCTAGTGTCGTACGCATTTGTTGGCGTGGATCCAGCAGTCATGGGCGTCGGGCCTGTTCCGGCAACCGAGAAGGCGCTGGCAAAGGCCGGGCTCTCCATCGACGACATCGGTGCGTTCGAGCTCAATGAAGCATTCGCCGTTCAGGTTCTGGCGCTGCTCGACCACTACGGCATCGCTGATGACGACGCCCGCGTCAACCCGATGGGTGGCTCGATTGCCGTTGGTCACCCGCTGGCCTCGTCTGGCGTTCGGTTGCTGACCTACTTGGCACGCGACTTCGAAGACAACCCCAATGTCCGCTACGGCCTGACCTCCATGTGTGTGGGTCTTGGCCAAGGCGCCACCGCCATCTGGGAAAACCCCAACTACCAGGCCTAAGGGAGCAACCACCATGTCTGAAACTCCAACAGTCGCTGACGAGGTTGTCACCAAGGCAATCGTTCGTTACCTCGACTTGCCGTTTGGCGCCGGAACTGCCGCCATGATCACCCTCGACAACGGGTTCGATCACACCAAGCCGAACTCGTTCGGTCCAGGTGGATTGAAGTCCATCGACGAGGCACTTGACGAGGTTTCGGCTCGTACCGACCTAGCCGCGGTGTGCCTGACAGGCAAGCCGTTCATCTTTGCG
>JAOAUD010000032.1 GCA_030157755.1 Candidatus Nanopelagicales bacterium | reverse complement strand
GATATAGGCAGTGGGTAGCTTGTGGACCATGGGCCGTTCCACGAATGGCCCCGACTTGGTCCGCTTCTGAGCAGCGCCGGTGATCACCTTCATTCCCGGTCGTTGCGTGGCAACCGCTGCTCGTCGCAGTTCCTCGGTTGCCGGGTCGCCCGGATCCCCGACAACCACCACCTGTACCGGCCCGTCGAGGTACGCCTCGGCTGTCGCTAGCAACCAACCCGCAAACCGCGGCGAGTTTCGCGCCAATTGATCAGCAATCTGTAGGCCACCGTCTGCTGCCCGCAAGTGACGCTCACTGGCCATCAGGGTGCCGTAGGTGAGCAGCGCATCGGTGGCACTCGACCAGCCGCTGGCTGCGGCGAGATCGGTCGGGTCACACGGGCGGACGATCAGGGACTCCTCATCATCGGCCGTGTCGTAGAAGCCACCCTCCGGGCGAGCGAATGAGGTCAGCACGGTCTCGAGGAGGCGACCGGCGGCCTTCAACCATTGATCGTCGCCGGTCACGGCGTAGAGGGTTAACAGCCCGCCGGACACATCGCCGTAGTCCTCGAGAACACCGGGCGCATTTGCAGCGACCTTCCCATCTCGTGAGACACGAGCGAGGCGGTACTGCGAACGTGATGCCTTGGTGACGTGGAGGTCGATGAGTAGGTCCGCGCATTCGATTGCGGCAGCTACCCAATCCGGGCGATCCAACAGCTCACCGGCCTGCGCTAGTGACGCGATCGCCAAGCCATTCCATGCGGCGACCACCTTGTCGTCTCGGGCGGGTTGTGGGCGTTCATTCCTGGCGGCGAGCAGTCTGGCGCGCACACTCGTGAACCATTCGGTGAAATCTGCGTCTGGAGTGGCCGAATCCACCGAATGTTCGCTCTCGGGCAACCGAAGCACGGATGTGCCGGCCTCAAAGGTTCCCGCGTCGGTGACCCCGAAGACGTCGGCGGCCCGTCGTCCGTCGTCTTCGCCTAGCACCTCGACGAGCTGGTCTGGTGTCCAGACGTAACTGACGCCCTCATGCGGCTGCCCACCTGGCTCTTCGGGGGCATCGGCATCGAGTGCCGATGCGAACCCACCCTGCGCAGTTCGCAAGTCGCGGAGCAAGAACTCGGCCGTCTCTATGCAGACCCGTCGTGCCAGTGGCATTCCGGTCGCGGCGTAGAGCCGGGCATACACGCCGAGCAACTGCGCGTTGTCGTACAGCATCTTCTCGAAATGTGGAACGACCCACTTGGCATCGACGCTGTACCGGGCGAAACCGCCGCCTAGCTGGTCGTAGATTCCACCGCGCGCCATCGCTTCGCAGGTTTCCGCTGCCATGTTGATCGCCTCACGAGCACCCGTCCGTCGCGCGTGACGCAGGAGGAATTCCAGCACCGGGGACGGCGGAAACTTGGGCGCCCCACCGAATCCGGAATTAACGGGATCAAAATCGTGCGCTAGGCGCTGCAATCCAATGCTCAGCGCTTCGTCGAGGCGCGCGGGAGTGATGGCGCCTTGCGCGGGACCGACGTCGCGCACGAGTTGCCCGGCAGCAAGCGCCTCCGCGATCTTCTGGGCCCCTTCATCCATCTCGGAGCGCCGAGTTACCCAGGCATCCGAGACCGCTACGAGGACCTGTTTGAAAGATGGCATCCCACTGCGGGGCTCGAGTGGGTAGTACGTGCCCGCATGAAACGGCTGCTGGTGGTGATTGAGAAATACCGACATCGGCCAACCGCCATGGCCAGTAAGCCCCTGAAGCGCAGCCATATAGACCGCGTCCACGTCGGGCCGCTCCTCTCGGTCGACCTTGATGCTCACGAAGTCGCGATTCAGCAGCGCGGCCGTAGCGGGGTCCTCAAACGACTCGTGCGCCATCACGTGGCACCAATGACAGGCTGCGTAGCCGACCGACAGTAACACCGGCACATCCCTGCGCTTCGCCTGCGCGAACGCCTCGTCGCACCACGGCCACCAGTCGACGGGATTGTCCTTGTGCTGCAACAGGTACGGCGAAGTGGCGGTCGCGAGGCGGTTGGTCACGTGGCCATTGTCGCGCCCCACCGCGCAGCGACTCCGCACTGGAGCCGAGCGGACCCTCGCAGTGCGTCGCAACGGCGGCGATTGTCGCGGGCGGGGCACAATCTCGGCTGTGGGAATTCCAGCCGAAGACCAACTCGAGATCAATAGGTTCGTGCTGAGCATGAACGACGTTGAGCACCTTCATCTGCGGCGCGTCGATGTCGTGACCGAGGGCGACGTCGTGACGCTTTCCGAATCGACGTTCTTTTCGAATGGCTGGCTAAATGTTCCGCTTGCCCAATTGAGCCTTGACGTCGCCACCGGGATCTGGACTCTCCACTGCGCGACTGTTGACGGCGACTGGCGAATCTATTCCGACGCCTATCCAACGAATCAAGTCGGCCCGCTCCTGGATGAAATCGATCGGGATCCAAGAAATGTCTTCTGGGGGTAGTTAGCCACGTTAGATCGTGAACGTTGCCACTACAGGTGCATGGTCAGATCGTTCGGAATCGACCCAGGTCGCCCACTCGCCGACGTCTGCTGCTGACGCCGAGTCAGCGAGTTCCTCTGAGCAGAAGATGAAGTCGCAGTGGTAACCACACTCCTCGCCGCCGCGACCCCACCACCGCAGCGTCATGGTTGGCTCGGCACCGTGGGCAATCGCGTTGACGTGGTGGTAACTGGATACGAGACCGAGTTGGCGCGCTGTCTCAACATTCGCAGCGTGTAGCGCGATCTCGGGACCTTGAGCCGACGCGTTGAGATCCCCCGCGATGATCAGCGGCATCGTTGATTCGCGGGTAGCGGCGAAGCTCAGGACCGCCGCGAATTGTTCGGTGTAGGTCGGGACGTCTCGCCCGGTTAGTGCCCAGATTGCGGCGAGGTCAACAACGTGGGTCCCCACAGGACTCATGACCCGGCAGTAGAGCAAGCCCGGCAGTTCCGGATCTTCAGGCGATGGTGTGAAGGACCAGCCGTTGAACGGCACGGCGGCAAGTCCTTTTCCGGCTGGGCCCACAAACAGAGATCCGTCGATCGCGTCAAGGTCCGCGGCCGAAACGCTCTGCAGGACCACCACGTCGGCAGCCAATTCGTCCAGAACGCTTAGTCCACGGCGTAACGCCGATCCACAGTTCCAGGTAGCGATCCGCAATGGGACCGAGTCGGTGCCGTCCTGAGCTGTTGCCATGACCGAAGGGTAGGCGCAAGCCGTGGTCCCCAGCCGGATCGGCAGGTCTGGGAGGCGACAACACAACAGCTCCGCGGGCTCCGTACGGTGATGTCGTGTTCCGATACGAGATCCCGGTTCGTTATGCCGAATGCGACTCGCAGGGTGTTGTCTTCAACGCCCACTACCTGGCCTACTGCGACCACGCAATGGACGAACTACTGCGTGCCGCAGTCGGCGACGACTCGGATTTCGAGCTCATGGTGAAAGCGGCGAACCTAACGTGGCACAGCGCGTTGAGCTACCGCGACGTTGCTGTTTTGGAGTGCGCCGTGACTCGATGGGGAACGACCAGCATGGACGTCACCTTTACCGGGTCGGTTGGCACAGAACCACGATTTGACGCTGTTCTTACCTACGTCGCGGTGACCCGCGGCGAGGCAAATACCGCGCCGCGGGTCATACCGGATGAGGTTCGCGCGGGGTTCGATCGCGCGCAAGGGTGAGTCCCGGGGTCGCCCGCGGAACTGCGCCTCAACGGTCGCTTGCAGGCCCTTGGTCGCGAACGGCATCGACGTTGCGCATGGCGGCTCCCAGTTCGCTCAACCAGTCCTCTTCGTGGCGACCAACAAGACGCACGCACCAAGCCAAGGCCTCAGCGCGCGACCTTGCGACTCCGGCGTCAACGAGCGTATCGAGCACCTTTCGCTCCGGTTGCCGCAAGCGTGTCATCGCGGGAGCGGCGATGCTGGTGAAGATCACTTCGCGCTCTCCGAGATACACGCCCCATGCGACCTTGCGGCGATAGGTCCTCTCAAGCTCGTCGGCGATGACGATGCGTTCGTCGCGAGTCTGCTCTCGGAATCGTTTGATGCGGCCATCAACCGCCGCTTCAGCGTCTGCAGCTGAGTCTGTGTCCGTGTCCGGCAACGATCCGATGATCGTGATCTCTTCCCGGTCGACGACCAGGCGTGGTGCTTCGGTGAACCACGAGTCGGGTAGTCGGCCTGTTAGCCAACTCCCGAGCTTCGCTTCGTCAACCGGTTTGGCGGGTGCTTCTCCGCCTCCATGGCGGTGTCCTCTGGGGAACATGGATGACTCCTTCGATAGATGATTACAAGTAATCTAACGCTAGAAATCGCGAAATGTTCCACCTAGCCGTTCGCCATCAGCGATACCCATAAGACGGGTTTCCGGCCGCGATGAAGCCAGTCAGGTTCTACTTCCCACCCGACCCGCCATTCTTCGGCTCTTGTTCGGCAATTGCTTTCAGCACCGATTCGGGGATGGGCCTGCAGCCACAGACCTGCACGTGCTCCTGATGCCACACAATGCGGTCGGCCATTGGGGCATTGCTGCCCAAGACGTGATCGCGATGCCAATCTGCGTTGATCGAATTCGACATGTTCCAACCCTTCCCTTTGCCTTGTGGTCGCCTGCGCAATAGTTCGTTCATTCATCATCCGCTGGATCAGCTGGAAAGACACCCGGGGCAACAGGTCAACCATGCGTACAGTGGCCGAAAAGAACGAAAGGTCACGCAATGACATCTGCGAGCATCACCGGATTCCATCACGTCGTACTGACTGTGAGCGACCTCGAAGCTTCCGTTCGCTGGTACTGCGACCTGCTCGGGTTCTCCGAGCTTTTCCCGTGGGACACCGATGACTTTCGGCGACGACTGTTGATCCACCCAAGCGGGGCGATTCTTGGACTCACCGAGCACAAAGCGGCCGCAGATGACAAGTTCAGCGAACTCCATCCCGGACTCGATCACCTGGCATTCGCAGTCGCAACGCTCGAAGAACTCGAAGCTTGGGAAGTCCGATTCAACGAGGCAGGCATCGAACACTCCGGCCTGACAGTCACACCGGCAACTGGTTTCACCCTGATTGCGTTTCGTGACCCAGACCGGATTCAGCTCGAGCTCTACCTCGCGGCCTGATACCGCCGTCTGCATCCGGAAGGCGAACGTCGACGCGCGTTCTGCTCTGCACGCTGGGATAGTTCGAACGTGCCTGGCGCTGCCGATCCGATCAAGACGTCACCGGCCGAGTCAGCTTCGAAACCGCACGAGCCACTCTTTCGTCCTGCCGTGCTCAAGCTTGCCGCGGTCGTGTTGTTGGTCACAGTCGTCCCGGTACTGACAATCGTCATTCTGCTGTTCGGGTCCGGTGCAGCCACCACAGCGATCTTCGGCGTGCTTGTTGGCATGCTCAACATCGTGCTCGGCGGTCGTAATACTGCGTTCGCCGCATCATTTGCGCTGATCATCATGGCTCCCATCAGCGTGATGGCGGGACTTAACCCGGTCACCGGCGCAGCCGTGATGGCGATCAGTTGCCTTGCAATCGGCGCATCCGCAGGGTGGGGACTTCAACGCGGGCTATCGATGCTCCCGCTCGCCATTGCTTTTCTCATCATCAGCCCGCCGGCCGTAAGCAACACCCCTACGGATCGAATCTCGACCCCATACCTGCTGACCGTCGTCGCCATCATGGCGATCTCATCGCTGATCCCCGTGATCGTGCTGACGTTTCTGCTTCGGCACAAGGAACTGCCCAAGCCACAACGAAACAACCGGGCTGACTCGATCGAGTACGCGATCATCATTTCCGTCACGACATCGGTCGCGATGTTCGGAGTGCTTGCGATCCACCCGAGCCCGTACTCCTTCTGGCTCCTGCTGACACTCATCGCGGTGGTCCAAGTTGGGCCCCAGGCTTCATTGCGCAAGACCATTCAGCGCGCATCAGGAACAGTCATCGGTGGGGCCGTCGCGGCAGTTGTTGTCATCCTGATCCCCAACTCAACGGTGCTCTTTGCCATCGGCATGCTGATGCTCCTGGTTGCCTTCAACTTCATCGGCAGCACTCGTTATTGGCTCTACATAGCCTGTATGACGCCCACGATCGTGCTCACATCCGGAGCCCCAGCAGCAGCATCGACAGACGTGGCGCGGGTTTCCTACACCTTGATTGGTGCCGCGCTGGCAATCGTTGCCTTTGCGATTTCACACGTCTTCCGCACGTACAAAGCTTCACGTTCACATTCCAACAACGCGGCGACCACACAAGGCGCCTAGCCAACTGCCCATCTCAGCGAAATGCGATCAATTCCGCGATGGCCTAAGTTGCTGAAATGACCGACTCAAAGACTGGCGCCGAACTCGTTCAGGACTTCCTCGCCAACTACGACATCAAGTACGTATTCGGCAACCCCGGGACGACCGAGACAACCTTTCTGGCGGCCCTAGCCGACACCGACGTGACCTACATGCTGTCGCTGCATGAGTCGAGCGCAGTGGGCATCGGCGCCGGATACGCGCTAACCACGGGGAAGCCATCAGTCGTCAGCCTCCACACGTTTCCGGGGTTGGCCAACGGGATGTTCAACATGCGCAACGCCCTCTTGAGCGGTATCCCACTGCTTGTCGTGAACGGCACGGAAGACAGCCGGTTCCTGATTCACAATCCCCCACTTGGTGGCCCGAACACGCAACTTGCCGAAACCGCCACGAAGTACCAGTACGAGGCTCGAAGCATCGACGAGGTAACTGTTGCTTTCCAACGCTGCTACGTTCAGAGCGCACTGCAACCCGCGGGACCAGTCTTTCTGTCAATCCCGATGAACTTCATGCAGGCCAGCACGGAGCACACGACGTACAAGAAGACGGAGATCCTCGACGATGCGGTCTCAAACTCGATCTCGAAGGTCGCCGAGGCACTGACGGCTGTGCCGGAGGGCAAGCTCGCAATCATCGTCGACTTCGCCGTCGGCTGGGACAAGACGGCGCGCGGGGTATCCCTCCTGGCCGCACATCTCGGAGCCGACATCTGGGCGGCGCCGTACCACGTTCAAGGGGTAGTCGACTACCTCGACCAGAACTACGCGGGAACCCTTCCCAACACGACAGGGGCCGTCCGGAAGGTCCTCGAGGCTTACGACACG
>JAOAUD010000031.1 GCA_030157755.1 Candidatus Nanopelagicales bacterium | reverse complement strand
CAACAACGAGCAGTGGGCCGCCCTCATGGAGCACCGCGTCGCGCTGACGATCATTTAGATCATCGAGTAGAGGATCAGCCACCCACCGATCCTAGTTGGCCGCTCCGACACAGCCTTGCGGACTTACGCGCAGCGCGGGGGCAAGTCCCACTAATGCTGAAGCTAAGCAGGTACCTCATAGCCCACAGCATCGACACGGACTCCAGTGTCTCCCGTATTCGTGGCGACCGAGATCGACCCCTTCTTACCCAATCGCACCCAGACAAGTGCCGAGGAATCCTGGTTCTGCACAGTGACGAGCTGGGGTTTAGCAGGTCGCGTTCTGCCCGTGCCCCACACGAAGAGACTCATTGGCGCGTTCGGCGATACCGCGGTGACACGCACCAATGCCTTCACCGCATTCGCAGGAACGCCGCCCTTCGCTGCGATCTTGGCGTCCACGCGTTGGGTGTCGCCGGACCACCGAGGCTCCTGCAAGCGACAGATGCGCTTCTTGTTGCCTGTCCCGGTCGTCGTGTCGAAGACCTTGGTCTCGGCGGGAAGGGTCACTGCACGACGTACAGCAGGCAGGGTCGGCTTCTTGCCAGTCGTACTCGGTTTGGCACATGGCGGGGTTACCTGAGCAGTTCCGTCCCAATAGGAGGTCACAGCGGCCGCGCCGTCCCACGTCAGCGAGAAATGCACATGATCCCGATGGCAGAACGTGTCGTACGAAGTGGACTTCTTCGACTTGCTGAAGCATCCCTTCAATTCGCCCCAGCCAACGTTGTTGTAGCCACGCCAAATTTGGTTGTTCCAACCGATGTACATGACTCCCATACGTCGAGCCATAGCGGCTTTCGTTCCGTCAGGTCCAGGGGCCAACAACCAGTTGAGGAAGGCAACCGCTTTCGCCTGTTGGGCGGGTACCCGCAGGCTCACCATCCAGTCGAGCGCGCGACCCTCCGTGTGCTCAGACGTTGGATCGTCCTTGCAGGCCCGCGTCGAGTACATCGTGTCCGGCCCGTAGGTCTCCTTGAGCAGCGCAGACAGCTTGGTGACGCCTGGCTTCGGAGTCGGGCTGCAGATGCTCTGTCCCTGATACTGCTGGGCAACGTCGATCGCTAGTGGCAGCACGCGATCGCGCGGCACGGAAGCAACGGTGGTGGCGGCAGCGGTGGCCGTGACCGAAGGGCTGGCAACGACGGCGAATGGGGCGAGGACGGCAACACATGTGGCAATAACCGCAGACAGCCTGCGGCCGCGCCGAGATGTGCGCCATTTCTGGGGGGAAGGCACGCGCCCTACGATGGCGAGCGAGAAGCCTCAGTTCACGTCCAAAATGCTCGGTGTCGGACAAATTTGAGGCAATTAACGGTACTAATCGGACTTAACGGACATTGCGCGTCCGGTTTGAGAAGGAGCACAACATGTTGGCGGACTCTGAGGTTCATCGTGCGCTTGTGGTGACCGCACATCCTGATGACGTCGACTTCGGCGCGGGGGCGACCATGGCGTCTTGGCGGCAACAAGGCATCGAGGTCACGTACTGCATCGTCACCGATGGAGATGCCGGAGGTTTTGACCCCACCGTGCCCCGCGCGCAAATTCCGAGCATCCGCCGGGCGGAACAAACGGCGGCCGCGGCTGCCTGTGGTGTGACGGATGTTCGGTTCCTCGGTTACCGCGACGGCGAGCTGACAGTCAGCCACGACCTTCGCCGCGACATCTCGCGTGTGAGTCGCCAAGTCCGACCTCAACGGGTGGTGATTCAGAGTCCCGAGCGCAACTGGGAACGGATCTACTCATCACATCCTGATCACCTCGCGGCCGGTGAAGCAGCAATCCAAGCCGTGTATCCGGATGCCCGCAATCCATTTGCCCATCCAACGCTGTTGCAGGACGAAGGACTCGAAGACTGGGCGGTTCCAGAGGTCTGGGTCATGGCGGCAAAGGACCCCAACCACTTCGTCGACGTGACCGATTTCTTTGACGCAAAGATTGCCGCCCTGCGGGCTCATGAATCGCAGACCGGACACATGGACGATCTTGTCGAGCGCATTGAAGGCTGGTTGACCATTAACGCGAAAGCTGCGGGGTTCAACCAAGGACGACTGGCCGAGGCATTCATGGTCGTCTCAACCGCCTGAGGCCAGATCGTGGCCTCAACTTCGCGAATGACAGGATGGCGGAATGTCGTTCGTCTTTAACATCCTCGTAGTCCTTCACTTCCTCGGCCTCGCTTCGTTGATTGGCGGGTTCCTCGTCCAAATCAAGACCACCCCGCGCGAGGTCAACAACGCGATGTTCCACGGCGCACTGACCCAGTTGGTCACGGGAATCCTGCTAGTGGGACTCAGCTACCCGCTGCACAAGTCGGATCCCGAGGAATACAGCCTGCCGGACAACGCAAAGATCGCCGTGAAGCTGCTGTTCCTGCTCGTGATCATCGGACTCATCCTGGCGAACCGCAAGAAGCCATCCATCACCAATGGTGTGTGGGGCGCGATCGGTGGGCTCGCAATTCTTAACGTCATTATCGCCGTCTTCTGGAGCTAGAACAGTTAAGCCGTTCGTGCTACTCCCAGAGTCACCTTGATCAATCCGCAATATCGTTTTGCGTGTGGACCAGCCCAGCAGACTTCAACGAACGGTAGCGGCGATCGCAGCGCTAGCTGTGGTTGGCGCAGGCGTGGAGCTGGCGTTTGCATCACCAAGCATCGCGGCCGACACAAACTTCTCAGCCGTTGGCACTTCGTCGTACACGGTCCCAGGCGGCGTCCACGCTCTTAAGGTCGTCGCCCGCGGCGCGGGTGGCGGAAAGATGTTCGGCGACTCGGGGAACGGCGGCGCAGGCGCAGTGGTCACTGCGTACCGCACGGTGAATCCAGGAGACGTGCTCACGATCAAGGTTGGCAGCGGCGGCGCAGGGTCCCTCAACGGTGGTGGTGGCGGTGCCGCAACGGCTGTCTTCCTCGGCACAACTGCGGACTCACAAGCGATCGTCGCCGGTGGCGGTGGTGGCGCTGGCGGCCCGTCAGATGGCGGTACCGGTGCCGCCACGGGCACGCCTGCTGGCAGCAGCGGCGGCGCAGTGAACGTGTTTAATCGAGGACGCGGCTCGACTGACCCCAACAGTGGAGGAGACGGTGGCGGCCTCGGCGTTGGCGGCAATGGCGGAGTCACTACCTCGAATGGCGCGAACGGTGGTTCGTCGGGAGCCGCCCGCGGGGGTGGCGGCGGAGGCGGCTGGAACGGTGGCGGTGGCGGTCTCGCCTCTGGCGGAGGTGGCGGCGCAACCGGCGCATCCACCTCTGGTGGATCCAACGGCGACGGTGGGGGCGGCAGCGGCTTTGGTGGCGGCGGCGGAGGCTTCGGTGGCGGAGGTGGCGGCGGCTACAGCGGCGGCGGAGGCGGCGGTTCCTCGAACGGCACTCTGCTCGCGGGAGGCGGTGCCGGCGGTTCTCATGCTCCGTCCCCAGCTGGCTGGCCCGCAGCAATCTTCGCGCCAGGATCAAACGGTGGGCAAGCGAACCTGGGCGGAAACGGACGAGTAACGATCACCGAAATCTTCGATCAGGTTGTAGTTGGCAAGTGCGTCAAGGTTCGCAAACTTCCCAGCAAGCACAAGAAGAAAGTCATGAAGCGCAACTGCGTGACCAACGCAGGCCAGCAAGTCACCGTCTCGTCGTCCTCCAAGCGGGCCAAGTTCGTCAAGGTCACCAAAGGGAAGAAGTCCAAGCGCGGCACCTACGTCAAGACGAAGGTTCGGAAGAAGGGCAAGCGCAAGGCAGTGACTATCACCTGGTCCGCGCCAGCTACTGCCACGTTTACGGCGTACGTCAAACAGAAGACCTATCGGATCTGAGGGTCTTGGTGGGGAGCTACTCCCACTCGATCGTGCCCGGCGGCTTGCTCGTGACATCAAGGGTGACCCGGTTGATCTGCGGAACTTCATTGGTGATGCGCGTCGAGATCCGCGCCAGCAGGTCATACGGGAGCCGTGACCAGTCAGCGGTCATCGCGTCCTCACTGGACACTGGCCGCAGCACAATGGGGTGCCCGTACGTGCGACCGTCGCCCTGCACTCCAACAGACCGCACATCGGCGAGCAAGACGACGGGGAATTGCCAGACATCCCCATCGAGCCCGGCCGCAGTTAGTTCCTCGCGGGCAATGGCATCGGCATCGCGCAGGATCGCGAGCCGTTCCGAGTCGATCGCACCAACGATGCGGATCGCCAACCCAGGGCCAGGGAACGGGTGGCGGTAGACGATCTCCGGTGGCAACCCGAGCTGGAGCCCGACACTGCGGACCTCATCTTTAAACAACAGCCGCAGTGGCTCGACAAGCTTGAACTGCAGGTCATCCGGCAGACCGCCGACATTGTGGTGGCTCTTGATATTCGCGGCACCGGTTCCACCGCCGGACTCGACAACATCCGGGTACAACGTGCCTTGCACGAGGAATTCGACCTCTTGTCCGTGCGCGCCTGCGTCCTCAACTACCTCTCGCGCGGCTTGCTCGAACACCCGAATGAATTCGCGCCCGATGATCTTCCGCTTCTGCTCTGGATCTGACACACCTGCCAGCGCCGTGAGGAACCGCTCCTGAGCGTTGACGACCTTGAGGTCAACGCCGGTGGCCGCCACGAAGTCCTGCTCAACCTGCTCAGCCTCACCCTTGCGGAGAAGCCCGTGGTCGACAAATACACATGTCAGTTGATCTCCGACCGCGCGCTGAACTAGTGCCGCAGCGACCGCAGAATCCACCCCGCCGGAGAGCCCACAGATCACCTTCCCGGACCCAACCTGTGCTCGGATGATGTCGACCTGCTCCGCGATTACATTCGCGGTGGTCCACTCACCTTGCAGCCCGGCGATCTGGTGCAGGAATTGCTGCAGCAACTGCTGCCCGCCCTCGGTATGAATCACCTCGGGGTGGAACTGAACGCCGGCAAAGCGGCGACTCACGTCCTCAAACGAGGCGACCGGAGCACCTGGGGTGGACGACGTGACCGTGAATCCCTCAGGTGCTGCCGTGACGGCATCGCCATGAGACATCCAGACGTTCGACTCCGGCGGCTGATGTTCAAGCAGTCGCGACTGCGTACGCAGCACTTCCAACGGGGTCCGACCGTATTCACTGCCGCCGGTGCGGGCGACCTCGCCACCGAGCGCCGCGGCCATGGCCTGAAATCCGTAGCAGATTCCGAATACCGGAACGCCCTGGTCGAAGAGTGCGGGATCAACCTGGGGAGCGTCGTCGGCATATACGCTCGCGGGCCCGCCCGACAGGATGATCGCGGCAGGCTTGTGCGCCATCAACTGCGCGACGGTTGCGGTATGAGGAACCACCTCGGAAAAAACTTGGGCCTCTCGAACCCGACGCGCGATCAACTGCGCGTACTGGGCACCGAAGTCAACAACGAGTACTTTCTGATCCTCCGACACGGGTCAAACCCTACGGGTTCTGTCTGACTGGCAACTAAGGCACTGGCAAAACGAAGGGCCGGCAGGTTGCCCCGTCGGCCCTTCGTTTTGGTGTGAGACCTACCTCGAGTAATAGAAAGTCCCGTTTCCGGTCGCGAGGCTGATGAAGAACCAGATGATGCCGATCGCCAGGGTGATGAAACCGATGATGATGCCCGCCTTTGCGAGCCCTTCACCCGGCTGGCCGGTCTTCTTGATCTGGTTGAGGGCAACAAAACCAAGGATGATTCCAAGGATTGAGCCGATTCCACAGCACACACCGACGATTGACAGCACAAGCGATGCAATGGCCAGACCATTGTTTCCTTGTGGAGTGCCGCCGGGGACAGACCCCATCGGAGGCGGTGGCGGTGGAAATCCGCCGCCGGGCGGTGGTGGTGGTGGTACGGGCGGCACGCCGCCGCCGGGTGGTGGTGGTGGAACCGGAGGAACGCCACCGGCATTGTCGCCACCAGGGGGCGGCGGAGTTGGTGTCGACATGACTATGCCTTTCGTCGTTGGGTAGTTCCCAAGCGACGCTAGCGCACTGAAGACCCTTCTGGCACGCTATGACTCACCTCAATAATCGGCAGGTGTAGTGCTCCAGACGCACCAACTGGCACGACAGGGTGATACGGAGCAACCGGGATTACCCGGTGATAGCCCTCACCGATCGGCGGACGTGGATCCGCCTCGCCCTTGTTCGGCCACATCGCAAGTGCACGCTCGGCCTGCGCGGTAATCGTCAACGATGGGTTCACACCCAGGTTGGCGGTGATCGTTGATCCGTCGACGACGTGCAAACCGTTGTAGCCATACGCGCGGTGGTAGGGGTCAACTACCCCGGTCGCCGCACTGTCACCGATCACACAACCACCCACGAAGTGGGCCGTCATCGACGCATGGGCGATGTCACCCATGTTGCCCATCGGCACACCCTTGATCTTGTTGGCCAGAATCCGAACCGCTTTGTTCGCAGACGGAATCCAGCTAGGTACCGGGTCGCCATCGCCCGGTCGGCTCGTCATGCGCCAACGCCCGAGGATTCGACTTCTGGTGCCGCTAACGGTCACGGAGTTGTCGAGCGTCTGCATGACAAGAGCGATAACAGTCCGCTGCGACCACCCTCGAACGCTCATCGACTTGGCAGCGGCAATGGGATCTGCGGCCAGTGCTCGGGTCCACGTCTTCCAACGCGGGACGCCAGGCTCTTCATCGGTCAAGATCGTCCCAAGCAGGCCCATCACGTTGGACCCCTTGCCGTACCTGACGGGTTCGATATGTGTGTGAGGCTCCGGGAAGAAGCTCGAAGTGATCGCAACACCTTGGGTGAAGTCCTCACCACCCTTCGACGGTGGCTTGTCCGCCACTGCGCCAATCAGTGATTCCGAGTTCGTCCGCGACAACCGGCCGAGGGTGGGCGAGAGCTTCGGCAGGTGGCCCGTGTCCTTCATCCGGTGCAGAAGTTGTTGGGTGTTGAACGTTCCAGCCGCCACGATGACTTGATCGGCGGTCAGCGTGCGGCGGTCCTTGCCTAACCAGTCGCCGGTGCGTTCGACGTCAACAGCCCACGCGCCGTCGGATTGGCGAATGCCCCGAACCGTAGTCAGCGGGAGTACCTCCGCGCCTGCACTTTCTGCGAGCGCCAGGTAGTTCTTGACGAGGGTGTTCTTCGCGTTGTGACGGCAACCCGTCATGCACTCGCCACA
>JAOAUD010000030.1 GCA_030157755.1 Candidatus Nanopelagicales bacterium | reverse complement strand
CACGCTTAATGAAAACAATGTTCAGTAAGATGCTCCTGTGACGACGCGGCGAAGGTCATCAGCTCGGCCCCTCTACGGGTTCCTTCTCGCGCTCACTGCGGCTGCCGCCTTGGTCTTGTCCGGTTGTAGTTCCACTCCCGCGGCTAACCCCGCCAGCGCATCCGCGGCCGCGTGCCCAACAACCCCCACCAACATTGTGGTTACTACCAATGTGTGGGCGAGCGTCGTCGACCAATTGGTGGGCGCGTGCGCGAACGTTTCTACCGTCATCACGAACTCAGCCGCGGACCCGCATGACTTCGAGCCCACCGCCGAGACCTCGTCGCTCTTCTCTAGCTCGCAACTGGTCGTCATGAATGGCCTCGGCTATGACGAGTGGGCGAACAAGATCGTGAGCAGCTTGGGTGCGGATGCACCCCCGGTGCTCAACCTCGGGGACGCAGTCGGACTAAAGCTGGGAGCGAACCCGCACATCTGGTATTCGCCGGACTACGTTCAGAAAGCCTCGGTTGCGATCTCGGCCAAGGTGAAAGAGATCGATCCGAAGTCCAGCGACTACTTCGACACCCAGGCCGCAAGCTTCGCGACGGCGCTGAAGCCGTATCTCGACAAGATCGCCAGCATCAAGGCGGCTTACAGCGGTACAAACATCGGTGCGACTGAAACGGTCTTCAACTACATGGCGGCGGCGACCGGCCTGGTGATCACGACACCACCGGGCTTCATCGCTGCAATTGCCACGGATTCGGAACCAAGCACGCGAGACGTTGCGACATTCCGTGAGCAACTGTCCGACGGAACGGACAAAGTGTTGATCTTCAATTCCCAGACCGAAGGCGGGCTGCCCAATCAAATGCGCGACGTTGCGCAGTCCAACAATGTGCCGGTCGTTACGATCACCGAATCGTTGAATCCGGCCGACTCGACGTTTCAGGCCTGGCAGATCGCGCAACTCGACGCGCTGGCACAAGCGCTCGCGACATAGCTGGGACGGCCACCCGCGACATCCTGTGGATTGTTCACACGCCATCGGCAGAATCGGCGGATACTGGCCAGATGACGGTCACGCAGGAGGCAGCCCCAACTGATGCCGTCGCGCGCCATCGATGGCGTCCCGGCGGCCTTGAGGTCTTCATCGTCCTGCTCGTGCTCGTCGCCATCTTCAGCCAGCAGCTAGCAGATCTGTTCGCCTCGAACCCCGCCGTTCAGACGGGTGCAACGATCTTCGTTTCGATCATCGTGCAGGCCCTGCCCTTTCTGGCATTGGGAGTCATTCTTTCCGGGATTATCACCGCGTTTGTTCCCCCGGCCTTCTGGCGTGGAGCGCTGCCCAAACGCCAGTCGTTGGCCGTTCCTGTAGCTGGCGCAACTGGTGCGATCCTTCCGGGCTGCGAGTGTGCGTCGGTTCCGGTAGCGGGTGGACTGATGGCACGGGGTGTTGCGCCGCCTGCCGCCCTTGCCTTCCTGCTCGCTGCGCCGGCGATCAATCCGGTCGTCATTGTGTCGACTCTGGTTGCGTTCCCTGGGCAACCGCAGATGGCGCTCGCGAGGTTCATCGCGTCGTTCGCGACAGCGGTCATCATGGGCTGGCTGTGGTTGAAATTCGGGCGGGGCGAGTGGTTGCGCATTCCGGATCGTTCGCACTTGGTCGGCGACAACAAGTGGCACACATTCAGGCTGACGGCATCGCACGACTTCTTGCACGCGGGCGGATTCCTCGTTGTGGGCGGTATTGCGGCGGCCGTCCTGAACGTCGCGGTGCCGACGTCAGTCCTGGATTCCTTGGCGGGCAACCCGCTCGTGGCTGTTCTGGTGATGGCAGGGCTCGCAGTCATCCTCTGTATTTGTTCGGAAGCCGACGCGTTTGTGGCAGCTAGCCTGACTCAATTCCCACTGATCTCGCGGCTCGTTTTCCTTGTTGTAGGGCCAATGGTCGACTTGAAGTTGATTGCGTTGCAGGGCGGAACGTTTGGTCGAAGGTTCGTGAGCCGCTTTGCTCCGGCAACCTTTGTCGTCGCAATCATCTGTGGCTGCATCGTTGGGTGGTGGCTGCTGTGAAGCGCGACGTTCAAGCAGTTGTGCTCATCTTCCTCGGCAGTGCGTTGTTGCGGATTTCCTTTACGGACATCTTCCTGCGCTATGTGAAGGAAGGAATGCGGCCATTCCTGATCGCCACCGGTGCCATTCTGTTGGTACTCGGCGCGTGGGCTTTGTGGGACGTGATCCGCGGCCGCCACGACCATGAGCCCGAACCCGTGCTTGACGAAGGCGCCGAGTCCCACGATGGCCATGGTCACGGTCAGATGCGCATCGCCTGGTTGTTATTGCTTCCGGTGCTGTCGATCTTGCTGATTGCTCCACCCGCCCTCGGTGCCTACTCGGCGGAGCGCGAAAACTCCACCGTCCTTGCCCCGGCAACCGACGTTCAATTCGACCCCTTGCCAGCGGGGAATCCGCTGCCCATGAGTCTGAGCGACTATGCCGTGCGGGCCGTCTGGGACGACCAGAGAACGCTGGTCGGCAGGAACATCCAGATGACCGGGTTTGCGACTCCCGTGCCGAAGGACAAGCTGTCGCCAGGTATCCCGGCCGGGGAATCTGCGACATGGTGGCTGACCCGCATGTCGCTGACGTGCTGTGCTGCTGATGCGAACGTGACCAAGATCCTCGCGGTGGGAACCAGACCTCTTCCGACCAATACCTGGGTCAAGCTAACGGGGACCTGGATGCCAGGCGGGGGCACTGGCGATGACAACGCAATCCCGTGGTTCAAGGTGACTTCCCTGCAGACGATCCCGCAACCGAAAGACCCTTACGAGTAGGCAATTAACGCAGGTGACCCAGAACACCTCGACCGGATGAAACGGAGTCTTCGGTCACCGCGTCTGGATACCTGTGAATACAACAGCCGCGACCGACGCGACCGCAGGTAACGCCGCAGAACCCCTTAATTCACAGGGTGTTTGGGGAGTTACGGTCAGCAACGGAACCGTTGGTGTGACGGCCCCAACCACCTCAGCCAACGCCCGCGTGATGTGGGAACTTGCCGAGGTCCTCAGCTCTCATGGAGGCACCGCGCAGACTCAGGTGAGCCGTCGGATCTGGGCCTCACTGGCAGCAGACCACACCCACTAGACAGCCGTCGCTTCAATGACCTTGTTGCGCCCTCGCAGCAGGTCATCAACGATCGCGGCAGTGCTGATGTAAGCGACGTGAGTCACGATGCTGGTCGCCATGGCATCTGCCGTCCACTTCCATGGCGGCGGAGTGTGTCCGAGGATCGGGAACATCGAAAACGTCATCGTCATCAAGGCCCCACCAAAAATAAAGGTGGGGACAGGTTCGTGATAGCGATGGCGCAGAAGCACGTGGGCAATTCCGAAGGCCGAGCCGTACGACCAACGAATCGCCAACGTTAGTTCGCCGGCTTGGGCCGTCGTAATCGATGGCAAGTGAAGGATGTTTGCCGCGATCTGCCCCGGCACGGCGCTGTCGTCGTAGTCCAGACCGGCTTTGCCACCAAGTCCGTCGGCGTCTGGCACTCCGACTGCTCCCGGACGACGGGAGTGAAGGTACGAGTACACAGCCGTCATTGCAGCGGTTCCAGCAAATCCGGCAATCACTCCACGTACCGGCCACGGCACCGCTCGCTTATTGAACATGTGGCCAGCCTGCTGTAGGCGTTGCGCCGACACCACCCGACGTCACGCGATTGACGCGTTCAACAGTCGTTCGCTCGGAATTGGGCCAGGGTTGGTAGCGCCTTTCACATTGACCCTGCAGGCTGACACATGAATGAAAATGATGAGAAGGAAGAAGCGACCAGCGACTCTGGTCCAAGAGGGTAAATGCAAGACAGTTGAACAGGCGGCGGGTAATCACGCCGTAGACAGCGTGCAATCGACGCACCTTGATATCTCGATCTATGTTGAAAGCGTCTCGGGTGAATACACCCGCGGACTTCAAGCGCTGACCGCGATCGGGCCGTGCGTCACGATCTTCGGGAGTGCTCGGACGAGACCTGGCGAACCCGCCTACGCCGACGCGATGTTGGTTGGTCGGCAACTCGCGATGGCCGGATTTGCAGTCGCCACGGGCGGCGGCGGAGGAATCATGGAGGCCGCGAACCGCGGCGCAGCACTCGGCGGGGGCGGTTCGATCGGGATGCCGATCGTCTTGCCGTTCGAGGAATCCGGGAACGAGTTTCTGGAACTCTCGGTAACGTTCGACCACTTCCCGGCGCGCAAGACATGCCTTATCCAGGCATGTGACGCGGTTGTGGTGTTTGCGGGCGGGTTTGGAACGCTCGACGAGCTCTTCGAAGTCCTGACGTTGATTCAGACCAAGAAGATCGAACCCGTGCCGATCGTGCTGGTTGGCTCGTACTTCTGGTCCGGACTACTGGAGTGGTTGGTTGCGACGCCAGGCAGCGCCGGTTGCATCAGCGAACATGACATCGATCTGATGATCGTTGTCGATACGGCCGAAGCCGCGGTCGAAGCAGTGACGTCGCTGTTGGCTATGCGAGTTGGACGGTGACCGTCTTGGTTGAGCCGGGCTCCTTGATCAACATTTGAGTGACCGGCGTCTTCAACGTCGGGCTGAAGTCGAACACCAACTTGACCTCCGCGGACTTGCCGGCCCCAATTCCCTCTCGGAATGCGGGGTTGCTTCCGTTCGCGATCACGGAGTCATTCTCCTGAGCTTCGACCGCTTGGTTTCCCGCCGTTACGGCCGTGAAGTCCGAAGCCGTGACGTTCTGCGCGGAACCAGAATTGTTCTTGACGGTCATGGTGACCACGACGAACTCACCCTGGGCCTCGGATTCGCCCTCATCAGTTGAGAGGGTCTTTCCGATCGACTTCACGGACTGGAAGGTGTACGTGAAGTTCCCGACGGTGACGGGTTGACCGATTTGGCTTGCCGCTGACGGGCTTGCAGTTGCACCCGAGGCCGTCGGTGCCTTGGGACTTGGCGTTGACGGTGTTGCGCCCTCGTCAGAAGAACACGCCGCGAGTCCGAGTCCGAGCGCAACCGCGATCGCAACAACGGAACCTGCGCGGGCTTTGGACTTACCAACCGGGAAATTCGCCATGAAGAAAACTGTAGGTGCCCAACGGAACGCTCAAATACGCCGCCCCATGGCTTCGCGCGCTGGTTACCGAATCGCTCCGGGATAGACCTGGGCAGTAACCGACCTCATGGACTCGCCGATCCAGGGGCTCGGTGATTCGCCTCGCGGGGCGGGTACACGTGCCGCAGGGGAATCGCTCGCCAGGTTTGCGGCAGCGATTGCCGACGCCATCCACTCTTCGCTCAGAGCCGCAGCTTCCCCGGGCCAGGTAGTCGTCAAGACCAGCCGGAGGTGTACCCAGCGGTCGGCCGCGGGCTCAACGAAGTTCCAGGTTAAGAGTCGCGCATCAGCGTTTGCAATCGCCTTGAGTGCCTCGGCGATCAACACCAGGCGGCGGCGACGTTGGGTGTCAGGTTCGTCTTCAAGAGTGAACGCGAGGTCAACGTTGTAGCCAGTAGGTCTGCCAATCCCGGATCCGCCACCATCCCTGAAGCGATCGGTCCAGTCGCGCCTGTGTCCCAGTCCGCGCGGCGCATCCATCGAATTCATGCAGCCACTGTGCTCCGCGCAGCTAGCGGTCTCGAGGCGATGCGCTGGCCGGTGGGTTAACCGTTGGTGAATGGTTGCTACCGAGCGCTAGCCGAACAACTGGGCAATCGTGCTGAGCCGATCGCCGTTCACCGAAAACCAGGCCCAGGTCCCCCGTTGCTCGCGCTCCAGGATCCCGGCCTGGGTCAGCACTTTGAGGTGATGGCTCACTGTCGGTTGAGACAAGCCGACCGGTGCGGTGAGGTCGCACGCGCACACTTCGCCGTTGGGGCTCGACGCGATGATCGATACCAACTGGAGACGAACTGGGTCCGATACTGCCTTGAGAAGCTGGGCCAAAGCGTCGGCATCTTCGCGAGACAAGGGAGTGGTGAGGCCGTTGCTGCAGCAGGCGGTCAGTTGGTCAGCCACAACAACGCTCCTAGATATTGACAGACATCAATATGTCTGAAAGGGTCAGGACATCGACAGCAATCAATATATGAGGAGCATCCGGTCATGTCCAGAGTCCAGCTCGCACTCAACGTTTCCGATCTAGCGGCATCCATCGATTTTTATTCGAAGCTGTTCAACACGAAGCCTCACAAACTCCGCCCCGGTTACGCGAACTTCGCGATCCAAGAACCGCCGCTGAAGCTGGTCCTCATTGAGCAGTCCGACGCCGACCGTGGCACTGGCCCACAGGGCGCCCTCAATCACCTAGGGGTTGAGGTGGAGACGACGACAGAGGTTCAAGCTGCCGCGGAACAGCTCACCGACGTCGGCGTGAAGACGGTCGAAGAGATGGGTACGACGTGCTGCTACGCCGAGCAGGACAAGGTGTGGGTGTTTGATCCCGCTGGTGCGCCGTGGGAGGTCTACACCGTCACCGACGACAACCCCGCTGAGCTGGGCACGGACCTTGGCCTTGAGCCCAAGCTGAATGACGGCGCCTGTTGCACGCCGGCTTCCACCGGGACCGAGCCGGGGTCGCAAGCTCATGAAGTTCCGGTGGCTGCGGGTTCGGCCAGCACCTGCTGCTGATGTCCGCTCCCACCAACGCCGGGTCGCCGCCACCAACCGCCGAAGAATCAGCGGTCATTGCGAAACTGTCGACCCTCGACCGATTCCTCCCGTTGTGGATCGGGTTGGCGATGGTCATCGGGCTGCTGCTCGGGCGCATGATCCCGAGCTTGCAGACCGGCCTTGACGCTGTTCGGGTTGGCGACACCAGCCTGCCGATCGCGATCGGCCTGATGGCGATGATGTACCCGGTGCTCGCGCGAGTGAAGTACGAGGAGATGGGGCACCTCACCGGCGATCGGAAGATGTTGTGGCTGTCGCTGGTCCTTAACTGGCTCATCGGTCCGGCTCTGATGTTCGTGCTGGCGTGGGTATTCCTCGCGGACTACCCAGCGTTCCGCACTGGACTCATCGTGATCGGACTCGCACGATGCATCGCGATGGTCCTGATTTGGAATGACCTCGCCTGCGGCAATCGTGAGGCTGGTGCGCTGCTGGTAGCTATCAACTCCATCTTCCAAATCCTTGGCTACGCACTGCTCGGAACCTTCTACCTC
>JAOAUD010000029.1 GCA_030157755.1 Candidatus Nanopelagicales bacterium | reverse complement strand
TGAGCACCCACGTCGCTACCCACGCGAGCGTGACGGTGTTGACAGCGGAATTGGACGATCCATTTGGCTACGGGCGAATCGTCAGAGACGACGATGGTGGCGTTCTCGCAATTGTTGAGCAGAAGGACGCGACCCCGGAACAAACTCAGATCCACGAGATCAACAGTGGGATGTTCGCCTTCAACCCCGACACCTTGGTCGACGCCCTCAATCGGCTGACTACCGACAACTCCCAGGGCGAGGAGTACCTGACGGATGTGCTGGCAATCGCTCGCAGCGATGGCAAATCCGTAAGTGCCCACCAGGGCGAAGATCCCGATGAGATGCACGGAATCAACAATCGTGCGCAACTGGCAGCGGCAACAGCGTTGCTTCGCGATCGCATCAACGCCGAACACATGCTGGCCGGCGTCACGTTCGTAGATCCGGCAACTGCGTGGATTGAACCAGGTGCCGAGCTGGCGCCTGATGCGCTCATCGAGCGCAATTCAGCCGTCGATGCAGGTAGTTCCGTGGGTAGCGGAGCAGTCATCGGTCCTGACACAACGTTGATTGGCACTCAGGTGGGTGCCGGAGCGCACGTGCTTCGCAGCCATTGCGACGGCGCCGTTATTCACGAGCATGCGACGGTTGGTCCGTTTACGTTCCTGCGACCAGGTACTGAATTGGGTGAGCGAGGCAAGGTCGGTGCCTTCGTCGAGGTGAAGAAGTCCACGATTGGCCCGGGTAGCAAGGTGCCGCACCTGTCGTACGTAGGTGACGCCACGATCGGTGAAGGATCCAACATTGGCGCGGCAACGATCTTCGCCAACTACGACGGCGAACACAAGCATGCGACCGTTGTCGGCGATCACGTCCGAGTTGGTAGCGATTCGATCTTGGTCGCGCCTGTGACAATTGGCGACGGTGCCTATACCGCGGCCGGTTCTGTCATCACGGAAGATGTTCCGGCCGGTGCAATCGGGATCGGACGAGAGCGTCAGGTCAACGTCGAAGGTTGGGTGGCGCGAAAGCACCCCGGGACCTCCTCTGCAGACGCCGCAGCCAGCTCGAAGTCAACCGAATAATCCACCCCCCGCTCTTTTCACCGGCACCCGACGGGAGACACTTAGCAACGTGAACGCAGTGATTCGCACGCCTGAAAGCCGCCTAATGGTCTTTGGGGGCCGAGGCAATACCGAACTCGCCCACGCGGTTGCCGCGCAGCTTGGTACCGAGCTGACCCCGATGAGCGCGTATGACTTCGCGAATGGCGAGATATTTGTTCGCTTTCACGAAAGCGTGCGTGGGTGCGATGCATACGTCATCCAGAGCCACTGCGACAACATCAACACCGCAATCATGGAGCAACTGATCATGGTGGATGCGCTGAAGCGGGCATCTGCAGAACGCATCACGGTGGTCACGCCGTTTTACGGATACGCCCGTCAGGACAAGAAGCACCGCGGCCGCGAACCCATCACTGCCCGCCTCATGGCCGACCTCTTCAAGACTGCCGGCGCCGACCGCTTGATGGCAGTCGATCTCCACACTTCCCAGATTCAGGGTTTCTTCGACGGACCGGTCGATCACCTATTTGCGCTGCCGATTCTGGCCGAGTACATCCAGAACCGCGTTGACCGCGAACGCATCACGGTTGTCTCACCCGACGCAGGTCGAGTGCGAGTTGCAGAACGGTGGACGGATGTTTTGAATGCGCCGCTGGCGATCATTCACAAGCGTCGCGATCCCGATATCGCCAACGAGGTCAAGGTCTTCGAGGTTGTCGGCGACGTCAAGGGGCGTGTCTGCGTCCTCGTCGACGACATGATCGACACCGGCGGAACCATCACCAAAGCGGCTGACACGCTGTTCGACCAGGGGGCCGAAGAAGTCATCGTCCTCGCAACGCACGGTGTCCTCAGCGATCCCGCTACTGAGCGGATCAAGAACTCGCGCATCACGGAAGTTGTTGTGACCGATACCTTGCCGATTCCCAGCGAGCGGCGCAGCGACAAGCTGACGATCCTGTCGATCGCGCCACTGATTGCTAAGGCGATCAACGAGGTATTCACGGATGGATCAGTTACGAGCCTTTTCGGCTCCGCTCACGGATAGCCAAGTTTTTGCCAAGTGCTCCCCCGATTTGCTGAATACCTTCACTCTGAGTAGTGACATTTGATTGGTTCTGTGTGACTGTGGTCACAGAGAAAAGATCCTTTTGCGTACGTCGATGAGGCGTCGCCTGTCTGGGTGGGCAGTTTTGGACGAAACAAACGAACAGAGTGTGACACCGGCAATCGTTCCCGGTGCGGACGCTGCTGCCCGATTCCCTGGGTTCCAGCAGGTTGCTGACTCCGTTGTGAAGTTCCTGTCTGTCGAATTAGGCGACACCTGTGTCGTGTCTTTGATAGACGAGTCGGGAAGCATCTTGGAGCCGATCGCATTTGCTCACCGCGATCCCGATGCAAGCGATGTATTTCGCGAGATCATCGCTCGACGATCGGTCAGGGTTGGGGAAGGGAACGCAGGGGAAGTTGCCGAAACCGGTCGAGTCATCAACCTGCGTGATCTCCCAGGCGGGTCAGTCCGCGCGCGCATTGCACCTGAACATCACGTCTACGCCGATGCGTATCCGATCAACAGCATTGTGATCGTCCCCATCATGATTGACGGAGGTGTACTGGGCACCCTTGCGGTAGCCCGCGACCAGCCGTACAGCGATGCTGATCAAGCGGTTGTTGAACGTGAGGCGGCCCGCATGGCCGTTGTTATCGAACGGGATGAGATAGCTGAGCAGTTGCTTGCGAGTCAGGCCGAATTGGAGTCGATGTTTGAACGTTCGGCCCTCGGTCTGGCAGCTGCTGATTTCGATGGGATCTTGACTCGAGTAAATCCGAACTTTTGCGCGATCGTCGGTAGGACACCGGAGGAGCTGATTGGCGCCAGGTTGCGGTGTTTTGCCGCACCCGAGGACGAGACCTTGTCTCGTCGGATGGCCGCTTTCGTTGAGAACCCAGCGACAGCACGCGACACGTTCGATGCGCGTTTGCGACGACCTGATGAAACACCCGTTTGGGTTACGGTCCACCTCTCGACGAGGACCGGCGCTGGCCTCGGCCCTGGAATCTGGATACAGATTGAAGATGCGACCGCACGTCAGCTAGCCGTTGATGAATTGATCGCTGCCGATCAACGATTCAGCCTCGCTATGCATGGCGCGCCCATTGGGATGGCGCTGGTCAGCCTCGAGGGAACGTTTATCGATGTGAATGCATCCTTCTGTCGGATGTTGGGATACCCACATGCTGTGCTCGTCACCAAGTCCTTCCAAGAGATCACCGATCCCGCGCACCTGGGTCAGGACCTTGAGGGGATGCGCAGGCTGATCGCCGGGGAAATCGATGACTACCAAACCGAGAAGCGGTACATCCGCGCTGACGGCAACTTCACCTGGGGCGAACTGCACGTTTCGTTGGTCCGCGACGGCAAGGGGAGTCCGCATTACTTCGTCGGGCAAATCATCGATGTCAACGCCACGAAATCGGCAGTTGCCGAACTGAGCAAGACCCGCGAGCAGTTTCGGTTGCTGGCCGAGAGTGCTTCTGACGTCGTTTTGCAGGTCTGCGTCGAGGGGACAGTCGCGTGGGCATCGCCGAGCGTCACATCCGCCCTGGGATTTGACCAGTCCGAAGTGCTCGGTAAGCATGTCATCGACCTCACGTTCTTTGAAGATCAACGCCAGGTCCGCGACGTTCTTTCGCAGGTGTTTCGGCACGGACGTGCTCAAGACCGCCAGGTTCGGATGAGGACAACTGGCGATGACTTCCGTTGGATGGCGGTTCAAGCTAGACCGCTGTACTCCGATGAAGGCGAAATCACTGGTGCTGCCTGGGGTATGCGCGATGTGACCGATGAAGTCGCAGCCCGTGAGGCGGTTGAACAAAGCGAGCAGATGTTCCGACTTGCAATGGACGGCGCACCGCTCGGCATGGCTGTGATCGGTTTGCACCTCAAGTTCTTGCGCGTAAATAGCCGACTCTGCGAGCTGGTTGGCCGCGATCAAGACTGGCTCCTTGAACACTCAGCAGCTGAAATCTTTGAGGTCAATGACGGCGCGGAGCCACTTCCGGAATGCGACGAACTGCTGATGGGTCATAGTTCGCACGTCGAGCGGACGCGCTGCATCATCTCTGGCTCGGGTGAGTCCGTATGGGTCCGGCATTCGATCAGCTTGCTGCGCGATGAGCACGGGATGCCGCTGTACTTCGTCGCCCAATTCCATGACATCACTGAGGAACTGGTTGCCACCCACGAGCTTTCAGAGAAGGCCCGGCGAGATCCGCTGACCGGCCTGTACAACCGAGAGAGCGGGATCCGCGCAATCCGATCGGCGTTGGAAGATCGCGCGCACGATGGCGAACTCGTCGGTGTGATGTTCTGTGACCTCGATGGCTTTAAGGCGATCAATGATTCCTTTGGTCATCAGGTGGGCGACGACGTCCTCTGTGCCGCGACATCATTATTGAGCAGCAGCGTTCGCGCTGGCGACATGGTTGCCCGACTAGGCGGTGACGAGTTTGTCGTCGTCCTTGGCGGCGTAAGAGGTGCTGAGGGTGGACGGCACGTCGCAGAGAAGGTCGTGAATGTCCTCGACGGCGGCTACTGGGTCAATGACCTCGTCAGGGTGCCCACAGTCAGCGTCGGTCTCTGTATGGCGGAAGGGCCGTGGCGGGCAGAGGACTTGCTGAGCGCCGCAGATGAAGCGCTGTACGAGGCAAAACGCGCCGGTGGCGGGCAGGTCAGCGTTCGTGAATTGAGTGCACCCGTCGAAGAGATCAGCTGAACCGTTACCCTAGACAGACCATCAGGCGAGGGCGCGCCAGGTTCACATTGACTGAATCGGTGACGCCGTTATCGACGACAAGAAAGAAACTCACATGTCTAAGGTTCAGATTGACGCTGCTCCACGCTCCGATTTCGGTAAGGGCGCTGCCCGCCAACTCCGCCGCGCAGGCCGTGTTCCCGCCGTTGTTTACGGTGGCGACATCGAAGTCCAACACGTCTCACTGCCCGGCCACGAGTTGATGCTCGCGCTCAAGAAGGCGCAGGTCATCCTCGAAGTTAACGTCGGCGGAGATGCCCTCAACGTAGCTCCTCGCCAGGTCCAGAAGGACGCCGTCCGTGGAGACCTCGAGCATGTTGACCTGATCGTCCTGTCGGCCCAGGAAGTACGTGAGCGGCTCGTGGTTGGTGCTGCTGTCGCTAAGGCCGAAAAGGTTGCAGCTGAAGAAGAACTCGACACCGTCACTTTGGTGATGGCAGTTCGCGAACTCCTCGATGAGGGCCTCGAGACCGATGAGGCACTGACGAAGGCTGTCGAGAACGTCCGCGAGCAGATGGCCGCCCAGGCTGCTGCCGCCGCGCAGGCCGCTGCCGCAGAAGAAGCAGCCGAAGCCGCTGAGGCCGCTGAGGGCGGCGACGATGCCGCTGCAGCCCCTGCCAGCGATTCCGGTGAGTCGAGCGACGAGGGCTAAGGCTCTTGTCTGTCTGGCTCGTCGTTGGGCTGGGGAATCCCGGTAAGGAATACGCCGCCACTCGGCACAACGTCGGGTACCTCGTTGTCGATGAGTTGGCCAGTCGGTTCGGTGTAGGTCTCAAGAAACATGGCCGCGCGCACGCTGATACCGCCGATGCGCGACTTGGTGACGAACGAGTTGTGCTTCTGCGCTCCCGCAGCTACATGAACGAGTCGGGTGGCCCTGTGAAGGCCGCTGCCGACTACGCCAAGGTGTCAGTGGATCGCATCATCGTCGTTCAGGACGAACTGGATATTCCGTTTGGCACCATCCGGCTGAAGGCCGGTGGCGGTGACGGTGGGCACAACGGGATTCGGTCGATCAAGAAGTCAATGGGGTCAGGGGACTTCACCCGCGTTCGGGTTGGTATCGATCGACCGCCCGGCCGACAAGATCCGGCTGACTATGTGCTTCGGTCTTTTAGTTCTGTCGAACGCCGGGAGTTACCGTCGGTTGTATCGGTTGCCGCCGACGCCGTGGAAGCTCTCATCACTGACGGATTAGCGGCCGCGCAGAACCGGTTTCACTCCGAGTAGCGTCAGCTCATCACCTCTCGTCAGATGGTGACTGACGCAGTGGGAAGGCCATACACGTGGAATCAGATGTTGAACTCGCCACCCGAGTCGCGAAGCTTGCCGGTCAACTCGTCCTTGAGTTGCGCGAGTCCTTTGGAGTGGTCGAGCCTGACGACAAAGCTCGGCGCAAACAACTCAAGGACGATGCCGACCGGGCGGCGCACGACCTGATTGTTGGCGAACTTGCGCAGCATCGGCCAGGCGACGCGGTGCTCAGCGAAGAGGGGATCGATCAGGCACAGCGCGCTGACGCTGACCGGGTGTGGATCGTTGACCCACTCGATGGCACTGCCGAGTACGGCAAAGGCCTTGCCGACTTCGCCATCCATATTGCGTTGTGGGAACGCAGCGAGACTGATGACTCGGGGCTCGCGGTTGGAGTTGTCGACCTTCCGGCAGCTGGCATCACTCGTACGACGGCTGACCTCCCAGTCGAGCTTCCGACTCTCGATGGCGACCGACCTGTTCGCCTGGTGGTCTCGCGATCACGACCGCCAGCGCTGGCCGGCGCGGGCCTCGAGAGGTTCGCGGCTCAACTCGCAGATGCGGGAGTGACCGAGCACGGCGTCGAAGTGGTCAACGTGGGATCTGCCGGCGCGAAGGTCGCTGAACTGCTCGCCGGGCGGGCTGATGCGTATGTGCACGATTCCGGGTTTTACGAGTGGGATGTGGCCGCTCCATTGGCAGTTGCCCAGCACTATGGGTTGGCCACCGGCCACCTTGACGGAAGCGTGGTGACGTTTAACCACCGGCCGCCATGGGTCGCCGACCTTGTTGTGTGTCTGCCTGGCCTTGCTCCGTTCTTGATTGGCTGACGCTTGGGCCCGAGCGTTCCTAAAGTAGCCTGACTCATTGTGACGTTGAACGGATTACTGCCTGTCTTTGCGCGGGATCCGCAACTTGCACAGGCAATTGACCGAGCGAAGGACCTGGCGAAGTCCCACGAGGTCATTGGCCCGCGCGCACTGTCACCGATGCTGATGGCACTACTCGCTGAACCCGCCTACGGGGACAGGACGTTGTTAGCAGTCACCGCGACGACGCGCGAGGCCGAGGATCTGGCAACGGAACTGCGAGGGTTTCTGGCTGCTGATGCAGTTGTTGAATTCCCTGCCTGGGAAACCCTCCCGCACGAACGGTTGAGCCCAACCCACGACACAGTAGGGCGCCGACTCCAAGTCCTGCGTCGGCTCGCACACCCAGACGACAGATGGTCCGGCTCGGGCGAGATCAAGGTCGTAGTGGCGGGAGTTCGGGCGCTGCTGCAACCCATCGTCACCGGACTCGGGGATTTGGAGCCGGTCAGTGTGCGGGCTGGTGAAAGCCCGGGGCTTGAAGCCGTCGTCGAGCAACTTGTGTCGATTGGCTACGGGCGCACGGACTTGGTGACGCGGCGTGGGGAGTTGGCGGTACGCGGCGGAATTGTCGACGTCTTCGTACCGACAGACGACCACCCACTTCGCCTCGAATTCTTCGGCGATGAGGTCGAGGAGGTCCGATCGTTCTCGGTCACGGACCAACGTTCGCTGGACTTGGTGGAGCGCGGATTGTGGGCGCCGCCGTGTCGTGAAGTGCTGCTGACACCGCAGGTCAGACAGCGTGCGGGCGAACTCGCGCAGCAGTATCCCGAGCTGATCGACATCTTGGAGCCGTTGTCCAACGGTATCCACGTCGAGGGCATGGAGTCTTTGGCGCCTGTCCTGTGCGAGGGAATGTCGACCCTGCTCGAACTGCTCCCGAAAGATGCCCTCGCGCTTGTGTGTGAACCGGAACGAGTTCGCAGGCGAGCTGAGGATTTGCTTGCGACGAGTGCTGAGTTCCTCGCGGCAGGTTGGCAGGCTGCGGCGACGGGTGCGCAGGCGCCGCTTGATGTTTCTGCTGCTTCGTACCGGACGCTGGCGGCGATGCGTGAGCAAGCTGCCGACCTTGGATTGGCGTGGTGGACCTTCGCGCCGTTTGGGATGAATGTCGCCGACGCCGACGCCGACGCCGACGCCGAGCCCGATCCAGACTCAGATGAGAACGTGGATGCGGGTCCCGCCGGGATCTCGGCCATCGCTGGGTTCCGTGGCGACGTGTCGGCCGCGATGAACCTCGTGGGTAAGCGCGTTCGCGCCGGAGACCGAGTTGTCATCGTTACCGCCGGGCATGGACCCGCCGCTCGCCTTGCTGAGCAATTGGCAGACCGCGATGTTCCTGCTCGGATGGTTGGCGCGTTGGATTCGGAACCCCGCGCGCGCGTCGCAACTGTGGTGACAGGTCCGCTGCAGTTTGGCGTGGACGCTCCACTCGTTGGGTTGTTGGTCCTCACTGAAACTGACCTCCTGGGAAGTCAGGGTGTGGCTTCTCGCGCTCCGACGAAGATGCCGACGCGACGTAAGAGGACGATTGACCCGCTGCAACTGTCGCCCGGCGATTACATCGTTCACGAGCAACACGGTGTGGGGCAGTTCATTGAGCTGGCCCAACGATCCGTTGGCGGTGCCACGCGTGAGTACGTTGTTGTTGAGTACGCGGCCAGCAAGCGCGGTCAGCCACCGGATCGGTTGTATGTGCCAACTGATCAGCTGGATCAGATCACGCGCTACGTCGGCGGTGAAGCTCCGAGCGTTCACCGCCTTGGCGGTACGGACTGGAGCAAGGCGAAGACCCGTGCACGCAAGGCGGTTCGTGAGATCGCTGGCGAACTCGTGCGGCTCTACGCGATTCGCCAGAACTCGCCCGGTTATTCGTTTGGCCCGGATACACCGTGGCAGGCGGAACTTGAGGATGCGTTCCCGTTCGCCGAGACGCCGGACCAACTTGTCACGATCGACGAAGTGAAAGCCGACATGGAGAAGTCGGTCCCAATGGATCGCATCGTGTGTGGGGACGTTGGCTACGGCAAGACGGAGATCGCAGTTCGGGCCGCGTTTAAGGCCGTGCAAGATGGCAAGCAAGTGGCGGTTCTGGTTCCCACCACGCTGCTCGTGCGTCAACATCAGCAGACCTTCGCTGCACGATTTGCGCCCTTTCCAATTCGCGTCGAAGCGCTTTCGAGGTTCCAGACGGCGAAGGAATCGAAGCAGGTCCTCGAAGGTATCTCCGATGGGACTGTCGACGTGGTGATCGCGACCCACCGACTGCTGTCGCCGCAGACAAGATTCAAGGACCTGGGCCTAGTCATTGTCGATGAGGAACAACGGTTCGGGGTGGAACACAAGGAACACCTCAAAGCGCTGCGTGCAAACGTTGACGTCCTCACGATGTCGGCAACACCGATCCCACGTACGCTCGAAATGGCCGTCACAGGGATCCGCGAAATGTCCACCATCGCGACGCCTCCAGAGCAGCGGCTTCCGGTCCTGACCTACGTTGGGCCATTCGACAACTCCCAGATCACGGCTGCCATTCGGCGTGAACTCTTACGCGAGGGCCAGGTCTTCTTCATTCACAATCGGGTGGAGTCGATCGATCGTGCCGCGCGCAAGATCAACGAGTTGGTTCCTGAAGCAAGGGTGTCCGTTGCCCATGGTCAGATGGGCGAACATGCACTTGAGCAAGTGATCGACGATTTCTGGGAACGTCGGATCGATGTTCTCGTCTGTACAACGATTGTCGAGAACGGACTCGACATCACCAATGCCAACACCCTGATCGTGGACCGCGCCGACACGTTCGGAGTCAGTCAGCTTCATCAGCTACGAGGGCGAGTTGGTCGCGGTCGCGATCGTGCCTACGCCTACTTCTTCTACCCCGCCGAGAAGACGGTGAGCGAAACCGCACATGAGCGTCTCGCAACGATCGCCCAACACACGGACCTGGGTTCGGGAATTGCCGTGGCAATGAAAGACCTCGAGATCCGCGGTGCCGGGAATCTGTTGGGCGGGGAGCAGTCGGGACACATCGCTGATGTTGGCTTCGACCTCTACGTGCGCATGGTTGGCGAAGCGCTCGCCGAGGTCAAGGGTGAAGTCGACACCGAGCCGATCGAGGTTCTTGTCGAACTTCCGGTCGACGCACACATCCCCGAGTCCTACGTGCCAGAGGAGCGCCTGCGCCTCGAGGCTTACAAAGGCATTGCATCGGTCGGGTCGCAGGAGGACATCGAAGCCGCGATTGCTGAATTGCAGGACCGTTATGGCCAGTTCCCTGCGCCCGTCGAGACGCTCTTCGAGGTGGCCCGCCTGCGACTACTTGCTCGAAAGGCCGGGCTCTCCGAAGTTGTTGTCGCAGGATCTCGAATCCGTTTTTCGCCGGTGGAACTCCCCGACTCGCGAATCATGCGATTCACGCGCCTGTACCCCGGGACACAAATCAAGCCAGCGACTCGAACAGCACTCGTGCCTCGGCCAGCCACTGCGAAGGTCGGCGGCAAGCCGCTCATCAATCGCGAACTCATCAGCTGGGCGAGCGAACTCATCGAGTCCGTCTTCCTCTGAGCCTCACAGGGTGTTCTTGTAGACCTTTCCGTCTTTCATGATGACCCTGAGATTTTCGTTGTCTGTGACCATGGTGAGGTCTTCCAACGGGTTTCCGTTGACGAGCAAGAGGTCCGCGTACGCGCCCTCTTTGACGACCCCAAGATCGAGGGGGTACGGGTTGCGGGGCCCGGTTAGCTTGACGAGTTCACCGACGTTGCTCGTCGCCATCTTGAGGATCTCGAACGGCGTGAACCACTTGAGGAGCCGCTCCATCTGCTTGACGTCGCCCTTAACCCCATCTGGTGGGTTCAAGTAGGTGTCGGTTCCGTGCGTCACCTTGAGGTCGGGCATCGCCTTGATCAACTTGTAGATGCCTTCGGTTCCATCGGCGACGATTGCCTGCTTTGCGTTCTGGGCATCGTTCAGGTTGTCCTCGTGGTGGTGTGTAAACGGCTGGAAGCTCAGCCAAGCACCTTCGTCAACCATTCGCTGGAGGGTCTTCTCGTCGAGCAGTTGACCGTGTTCGATGACTTTGACACCTGCATCGAGCGCCTGGTTGATGGCCCGAACCGTGTAGCCGTGAACGGTGACGTAGGTACCCCAGTTTTCCGCACACGCGACTGCCGCAGCGATTTCCTCAGTGGTGAATTCGGTGACGTCAATCGGATCAGTTGGCGATGCCACGCCGCCACCGATGCACACCTTGATCTGGGTAGCCCCGAGCCGCAGTTGTTCGCGTGCCGCAGCAAGCATCCGCGGTACTCCATCAACCAGCACGCTGTAGTGCTTGAGGTCGGTGGCGGGAACGGGCCCGCACAGTCCCGGGTTGGTCTGGTCAGGGAACCGGTAGTCGGCATGTCCGCTTGTCTGAGAAATCAATGCTCCGGATGGGTACAGGCGTGGACCTGGAACGAGTCCACCGTCGATTGCGCGCTTGAGTCCAAAGACCTCACCGCCAAGGTCACGAGCTGTGGTCACACCATTCATCAACATCAGCTCTGCCTGCAGCACTGACAGGATCGTCGCGTACGACGGCAACTCGGTGAGAAGTTCCGGCACGCTGGCGGCGGCGAGCGATAGGTGTGCATGCGACTCGACGATGCCTGGCATCAATGTTCGGCCCGCGCCATCGATGACTGTTGCATCGTCAGCTGTGATGGGCGAAGTCGAGATTTGCTTGACGACGTTGGCTTCGACCAACACGTGCGCAGCTTGAATGAGTGTTTCGTTTTCGCCGTCGAACACGTTGACGTTCGTGAAGAGGATCTGATTGGTGGTGCTGGCAACGGTCATGCGGCTCACCTTCGGTATCGATCGAGGAGTTCAGGCGTTGTGTTGGCTCAGAGTTTTGCTTAGTTATCGGTTTGTCGCCCGATGGGCGAACGCCGCAACTGCACAAGTCGTCATTGGATCTACTGACTGACTGCAGCCTTTGGCAGTCGCCAATCGCGCCGGATTGCCAGGGCTCGGATGCCGAAGATCACCGCCATCGGCAGCCAAATTGACAATGCCGCGCCGACTCCCAGCCAGATGAGAAAGACGTAGAAGCATGCCCCGACGATCCCGGCAATCGCGTAGATCTGCCCAACCAGCACCACCGGTTTGTTCCCGGTCAGCACGTCGCGCAGCACGCCACCCCCAACGCCGGTGATGGTTCCCAGAATCACGGCGATGAAGTAGTTGAGGTTAGCTTCGAGAGCCACCTGAGCCCCAACGATGACGAAAGCACTCAGGCCGGCGGCATCCGCGATCAGCATCGGCGTCCAATTGGTCAGGTCTTCGTTCTTTGGCCGAATTCGGAGAATGATCAATACGACTGCCGCCGAACCCATCGCTACCAGGACCGGCCACATGTGTTCAATCCAGTTCACGGGCAGATGTCCAATCAGAACATCCCGGATCGTTCCGCCGCCGATTGCGACAAGCACAGCCAAGACGACGGCTCCGAGCCAATCCATACTTGCGCGTGCCGCCGCCATCACTCCCGATACGGCGAACGCAACCGTGCCGATGACCTCAACCACGAAGAACGCCACGTTCGCCGCTTCACTCGTGCTACCCACGCGACCAAGTTATTGCACGGTCGGGAGCGATGCTTGGGTAATCAGGGTCGGCGTCTGCAACTTCGGTTCAATTCGGCTCGCCCCGTAGCCCGGTTTGAGTTAGGAATCGCCGAGGAACTTCAATCCGCGTTGGTTGACTAGACGTCGATCAGTTCTGCGAACTTGAATGAGTACGCCAACCCATCGTGGTAAACCGAGTCAGGCACGTCGACAACGTTGTACCTGCGGGTCTGGTGGAGTGCAGGGTCGAACTCGCTGGTCGAGCGAAGTTCGGCGACAAGTTCTTCGAACGTGATGTCGGCATCAATAAAATGATCTTCGATGTCCAACTCGCGGCTTCCCTCGATCAACGACACCATTGTCAGTTGGCCAGTCTCGAATTCTGTGGGCGCCACAAAGAGGTGAACGGCTCGCGCGTTCTTTACAGCGAGCTCATGCCAGACAGGACTGATCAGCTCATCGCTGAACGCTACGACAACTTCGTGCCCAGAATCCCGCAGGTCGATCTGTCTGTTCTCTTCCAGCCCGACTCGTAGCTGCTTCGCCAAGGCAACTCGATACTGCTGGCGCGTTTCATCCATGGGGGCATCCCCATTGATCGCATTGCCAAACACTTCCCCACCCCCGAACTACCAAGATAAGCCGCAACTATGAACCGCGGCACCACCAATTTGGGTGAGTTGACGCGCCAGAGCCCTGAAAACCCCACTTTCGGGTGTTGCACTGCTCACAATCGGAGCTTCTCCTCACCGGATTCCCCGTTTTCGGCTCCTCCGGTCGTGACCAAGGATCGCAAGGATCTCGGCATGCAAAGACCCCAAGGGGGTTTGTGCGGTCGCGGCGCATGGCCCGCTCCGTTAGTGTGATCCGCAACTATCGCGAACCCAATTGAAAGGTCGAAGTCCGTGGGCTTGGAAAGTGATGGCGCGGTGAACCGGAAGCCTCGAATCCGGCGCCGAGTGGCAGTGATCGGCGCCATGCTGGTCACTGGTGGACTCATTGCAGGTTGCGGCCCTGAGCTCGCAGGCTCAGCAGCTGTGGTTGGCGACGATCGTGTCACCGACACACAACTGGCAGACCAAGTCACCGTGGTGACCACAGCCTTGGGTATTCAGTCCTCGGCCAAGGCAAATCAGGTAGTCCTCGACCGCTTGATCCGGGCCGAGCTTTACAACGAGCTTGCCGCCCGCAACGGGATCGACGTCACCGATGGCGAAGTGACCAAGTTCCTCAACGAGACAGCAGCGCAGGTCGGCGGACAACAAGCGCTGAACGCGCAGCTCTTGCAGTCGGGGGTCCCGGAGAGCGAAGTGTTTGGGTTCGCACAAACATTCTTGACTCAGAAGGCTCTCGCAGAAAAGCTCGCACCGGGGAAATCCCAGCAGGAGCAGGGTGTGATTCTCGGGGCTGCGGTCATCGCCTTGTCGAAGGAACTTGATACGCGGGTTAGTCCCCGATTTGGCACGTGGGACGCCGATCGACTTTCAGTCGGTGCGCCGCCAAATGACTTGTCCGAACCGCTTCCGACCTCGAACTCGAGCTTCCTGCCGGACACAGTGCAACCACAAAGTGGCGGCTCGACCCAGCAAGGCGACGGTACGACCCAAGGCGGAGCGCAGCAGACTCAGTAGTTCCCACCGCGCATCGGAGGCCATGATGCGAGGATCGCTGGGTGACTGAAATTGCAGACTCGTTGCCTTCCTCGCCGACAGGCCACGCTCTCCTCGAATTGGTGGCCGTGATGGATCGCCTGCGTTCGCCGGGCGGTTGCCCGTGGGATGCCGAGCAGACCCACGAGTCTCTCGTGGAGTACCTGATCGAAGAAACGTACGAGACGATCGAGGCCATCGACGCGAACGATGACGCTGCGATGAAGGAGGAACTTGGGGACCTGCTGCTGCAGGTCGTGTTCCATTCACGCATTGGCGAAGAGGCGCAGATGCCATGGAACATCGACGATGTTGCGAACGGGATCACGCAGAAGCTGATTTCGCGTCATGACTACGTATTCGGCGATGCCGCGGTTGCAGACTCCGCGGAATCCGAACGCTCATGGCAACTGAAGAAGGCTGCCGAAAAGGGGCGTACTTCAGTCACGGATGGTGTGCCAATGGCGATGCCGTCGCTGGTTCTTGCCGCGAAGTTACTGCGTCGGGCACAACGCGGCGGTGTCCACGTTGAACCTGTGTCGGCGCAGCGCCGTGAGCACGCCGAACGGGAACTCGCGAACACCGCAGATCAACGCGAGTTCGGCGAGCAGCTGTTCGCGCTCGTTGCGGCCGGTGAGTCGCGCGGGTTTGACGCCGATGCAAGTTTGCGCGAGGCAATTCGCGACTTCCGTGATCGGGTGATCGCAGATGAAGATTAATTAGTTACCCTTCGTCGGTGTCAGAAATCGCCCGACGGACCCTGCTGGGGGCGCTAGCAATCGGCGGAGTTGCCGTCGCGACGGGCTGTGGCAGCGAACCGGTTGCGAGCAACCCAGGCCTGACCTCTGAGAATCCGGCGAACGGCGGCCAGGGAACGAAAGACTGGTTCATCAAGGGCTCCAAGCGAGCGTCCACATCATTGATTGAGGCGTACACGCCGCAAGCTAGCGCGCTGCCAGGAGATCGAGTACCTGTTCACGTCTCCACATCCGCTAATCAGTGGACGCTGGAGGCGTTCAGGATCGGTGACTACGACGGTCTCGGGGGAGTGCGCATCGCGCAACTCGGGCCCTTCGACGGGGCAAAGCGTTCCGGTGCCAAAGAAGTCGGAAGCACGCACACGATGGTTGCGGGCTGGCCGGTCAGCGCGGAGATCGATACGACGGGTTGGCCGCCGGGTTTCTACCTCGTTCATGCGATTGCCAACAACAAACGAACGGAGTTTCCGCTCGTCATTCGGTCGGCATCTTCAGATGGTGCCGTCGCGATGATCGGCTCGGCGACCACCTGGCAGGCCTACAACCTGTGGGGCGGGAAGTCGCTGTATGGCGGCGAAGCTGGTGAATTGGTCAAACGCAGTTATGCGGTCAGCCTCGACCGGCCGTACGACAAAAAGGGGCGCAGCCTGCTCTACGCCTTTGAAATCCCGTTAGTTCGAGTCGCGGAGGAATCTGGCGTTCCACTGGCCTGGATGACCAACATTGACATCACGCTCAACCCGAACCTTTTGGATGGCGCGGTGGCCGCTGTGTCCGGTGGGCACGACGAGTACTGGTCGATCCCGTACCGCGACGCACTCACTCGATTGCGCGACGCCGGGGGCAACCTCGCGTTCTTCGGTGCGAATGGCTGCTACTGGCGGGTGCGGATCCCGGACTCGGGTGCCGACGCCGGCAAGCTCGTCACTTGTTACAAATCGGCCGCATTGGACCCGGTGAAGGATTCGCCGCAAACAACTGCACGCTGGCGAGACGCTCCGTACCCGAAGCCGGAGAACATGATCATCGGGCAGCTATACGACGCTTTCCCAGCTGCTGGAGCAATGGCCATTCGTGATCCTGACTTCTTCCTCTTCGCCGATACGGGAGCTACCAAAGGCTCCAAGTACCCAGGACTCATCGGGCCGGAAACCGATCGCTACTACGACGTGAAGACAACACCACGGCCAATTCAGATTCCGGCACTCAGCGAGTTTGACTCACGCGGGAAGAAGACCTGGTCGACTGTTACCTACTACTCAACAGACAGTGGGGCCGGTGTGTTCGCCACTGGGACGATGGGCTGGGTTCGCGCACTGCCCCGTCCAAACAAGATCCCAGGGGTTCCCGCCGAGTCCACAGCGTTCGCAAAGCAGGTCACGCTCAATGTGCTCAGAGAAATGGCGAAGGGTCCACTCGGCAAGTCGAACCCGGCAACAGATGACAGCAAGGACGTCAATCTTCCGACCACGAACACCACAGGAAGCGCATAGGCGTCAATCAGTTTCAAGCGTCCAACTAGGGTGGAGTCACCCTCGTCAACAACAGATGTGAAGGAGACCCGGTGGCCAGCATCGACGTCGTAATTGCCCGAGAGATCTTGGACTCCCGCGGAAACCCCACTGTTGAGGTGGAAGTGGCCCTCGACGACGGAGTGTTGGGCCGCGCCGCAGTTCCCAGCGGAGCGTCAACAGGTGCACACGAAGCCGTTGAGCTTCGTGATGGCGATGAACGATACGGCGGCAAGGGCGTTCTCAAGGCCTGCGTTGCAGTCGAGGATGAGATCTGTCCCGAGATCATCGGCATGGATGCCACCGATCAACGACTGATCGACCAAGCCATGATCGATCTGGATGGAACGCCGAATAAGGCCCGCCTCGGTGCCAACGCGATTCTTGGAGTCTCGTTGGCGGTGGCCCGCGCGGCAGCACTGTCCGCCGATCTCGCGCCATTCCGGTACCTCGGAGGACCGAACGCCCACGTGCTTCCGGTTCCGATGATGAACATCCTCAACGGCGGCGCCCATGCTGATTCCGACGTCGATATTCAGGAGTTCATGATCGCTCCGATTGGTGCGCCGACGTTCAGTGAATCCGTCCGTTGGGGTGCTGAGGTCTACCACGCGCTGAAGTCCGTGCTGAAGGCAAAGGGGTTCGCGACGGGGCTTGGCGATGAGGGTGGCTTCGCTCCCAACCTTCCGAGCAACCGTGCAGCACTCGAATTGATCGCTGAGGCAATTGCCACAACCGGGCTGACTCTGGGATCCGATGTTGCGCTGGCACTTGACGTTGCGGCGACCGAGTTCTACAACGACGGTTCCTACACATTCGAATCAGAACCCCGCTCGGCGGAATGGATGACGGCGTACTACGAAAGTCTGGTTGAAGACTTCCCGCTCGTTTCAATCGAAGATCCGCTTGACGAAAATGACTGGGATGGGTGGGGTCACATCACCCGAGTACTCGGCGACAAGGTCCAGATTGTCGGCGACGATCTGTTCGTCACGAACCCAGCTCGCCTGCAGCGGGGAATCGACGAGGGTGCAGCTAACGCCCTACTCGTGAAGGTCAACCAAATCGGCACTCTTACCGAGACATTGGATGCGGTCGCGCTGGCCCAGCGCAACGGCTATGCCGCGATGATGAGCCACCGTTCCGGCGAAACCGAAGACACCACGATTGCTGATCTTGCGGTGGCCACGGACTGTGGTCAGATCAAGACTGGCGCTCCTGCTCGGTCAGAGCGTGTGGCCAAGTACAACCAATTGCTCCGAATCGAAGAGGAACTCGACGATGCGGCACGTTATGCCGGCGCGTCAGCCTTCCCACGACTGCGAGTCTGAGCGACCCTAGGGAACATGCGTGGCTTGACTCGATCTCGGGCGGACTCTTCGGAGTCCGCAACCGGGTCCGCCATGCCTGCTGAACGTGTTGACGGTGCACGCCGGTCCTTTGTTTCGGGTCGGACGGCGATCCTGATCGGCATCGGGGTGATCGCGGTCATCCTTCTTGCCCTGCCGCTGCGTGAGTATCTGGCGCAACGTTCGGAGATCAACTCGGCCTCGCAGAAGATGTCCGATCAGCAAGCCAAGGTTGATTCGCTCCAGCAGCAGGTCGACCAGTGGCAGAAGGAGGACTACGTCCGCGGGCAAGCACGCGAGCGGCTCCACTTCATGTTGCCGGGCGAGATCGGCTACAAAGTGATCGACCCGGGTTCGACGGAGAACAAACTCGCCGAGCATGCTCCGCAGACGGATGGCCCGAGCGGGCCTTGGTACGACCGGCTCTGGCGCAGCATCAGGGCCGCAGAACGTACCGACAGCTAACCTTCCCCCGTGACATCGGAACCGGCAGTCGTTGACGCTGACCTCGAGATGCTCGCCGCCCAATTGGGGCGCGAGCCCCGTGGTGTGTTGCGGATTGCCGCCAGATGCGGTGACGGATGGCCTGCGGTTGTCGCAACCGCGCCCCGTTTGCCCGATGGAACTCCCTTCCCGACCTTTTACTACCTCACCTGCAGGCGGTTGAACTCCGCGCTGTCGACGCTGGAGTCCGAGGGCTACATGCGTGACTACGCAGACCAACTCGCACAGGGCGGCGAACTTGCCGCGCAGTACCTAGGGGCGCACCAGGCATACCTCGCTGATCGTGAATCAGTGGAAGTTGTTGACGAGATCGTGAACTACTCCGCTGGCGGAATGCCGGACCGAGTGAAATGTCTGCATGCCCTCGTCGGGCACTCACTGGCGGCGGGACCGGGCGTGAATCCGATCGGAGATCTGGCATTGGCGGAAGTTGAGGGCCGTGGGTTGTGGCCACACACCGGTCCCTGCGTGTCACCTGAGGTCGGCCTGTGACCAGGGTCGCCGCGATCGACTGCGGCACCAATTCGATCAGGCTGTTGATCGCAGATGTTGACGTGGCTTCATCGAAGCTGACCGACGTCGTGCGCCTGATGGAAACTGTGCGACTTGGTGAAGGCGTCGACCGAACTGGCGAATTTTCAGCGGCGGCTTTGGAACGCACTTTCGCAACGTGTGACCGGTACGCGGATCAGATCCGGACGCACGGCGTGAGCAAGGTCGAATTTGTTGCCACGTCAGCTAGCCGTGATGTCAGCAATCGAGACGAATTCGCTAACGGCGTGAATTCACGCCTGGGGGTTTCTCCCAGCGTGATCACCGGCGAACAGGAAGCGCAGTTGAGCTTCGCTGGGGCCGTGAAAGCCCTCGGTGGCCAGATCGGCCCCGAACAAGCGTTAGTGGTCGACATCGGCGGCGGTTCTACCGAGTTTGTGCGGGGTTCAGTCGCTCGTGGGGTGTCGGCTGCCCACAGCGTCGATATTGGTTGTGTGCGCATGACCGAGCGCCACCTGCGCGACGATCCGCCTTCGTATGAGCAAGTCATTGCGGCGACCGCGGATATTGACGCGGCGATTGCGGCCGCCGACGCTCAGGTCGACTTTGGGCTCGCCCAAACGCTTGTCGGGCTCGCCGGATCCGTGACCACGGTTGCCGCACTTGCACTTGGGCTGGAGGAATACGACGCGAACGTGATCAACGGGAGTCGGGTCTCGGCGGCCGATGTGGATTCGATCGCTACATCCCTGCTGATGATGAAGCGCACAGATCGCGCACGACTCGGTGTTATGCATCCGGGTCGAGTTGACGTCATTGGCGGCGGCGCGTTGGTGCTCGATCGAATCCTCAAAGCCACTGGGCTAGCCAGCGTGCTCGTGAGCGAACACGACATCCTTGATGGAATCGCCTGGTCGCTGGCCGATGGATCTGAAGTCGCATAGTCTGCCGCTCGTGAATATCTACGCAGTGACCGTGGTCGGTCATGATCGTCCAGGGATCGTTGCGGACGTCACGGGAGCACTGGCAACGCACGGCGGAAACATCGAAGACTCGTCGATGACGCTATTGCGGGGCTACTTTGCGTGGACCCTGGTTGTTGCACTTGATACGGACATCGCAACCATCGAGTCCACATTGGCTCCTTTGGAGCAGACACACTTGAAGATCGCAGTTGTGGAGCTCACGCAGGAGGTAGGCGGCTCGCAGACCGCAACTCATTGGCTCAGCGTCCACGGCTCGGACCGCCCGGGAATTGTGTCCGCAGTGACGGCTGTGGTGGCGGGGGTTGGAGGCAACATCACCGACCTGACCACGCGGCTCGCGGGAACGCTGTATGTGGTGCTCGCCGACGTGTTCTTGCCGCCAGGGGTTGATGTTGAATCGCTGACGCAGCAGTTGCTCGATGTCGCCGCCGAACTCGGCGTTGACGTGTCGTTGCGGGTGGCCGACAACGACGACGTGCTGTAGCCACCGATGTCACCTGAGTTGTTGGCGCAGCTGGCACTCGCCCTGCCGGTCGGCGATGTGCGGGCGGCGGTGCAGGCGCCAAACCCCGTGCTCAGCACCCGCTGCGCGGAGGTGGATCCACGTGATCCCGCAACGGTTGCGTTGGCGGCGGACCTGCTCGCGACGATGGCGGCGGCACCGGGTTGCGTGGGGTTGGCCGCGAACCAGATCGGGATTGGCCAGCGAGTTTTCAGTCTGGACGTTTCCGAGCATCCAAAGACGAGGACCCATCACGGTCGATTCGTCCTCGTGAATCCGGTTATTGAGCAGGCCTCCCGCAATGAGAAGGCGAGGGAGGGGTGCCTATCCGTTCCGGACTTCACTGGAGACGTGAAGCGGGCAACTCGTCTCACGGTGAGGGGCTGGGTGCCAAGCAGTGGAGTTGAAGTCGTCATCACCACGGATGCATTCGAGGCGCGGGCAATCCAACACGAGGTCGATCATCTCGACGGCCTCCTGTTTCTGGATCGTGCTGCTGGTGCACACGCGATTCACGCGCGGCAGAATTACCTCTAGTACCGGTGACCCGACGCGGTTGCGAGACTTTGTTGCTAGCGTCACCGCGAAGGCCCAGGTGGTGGAACAGGCAGACACGCTCGGCTTAAACCCGAGTGACTTCGGTCGTACGGGTTCAAGTCCCGTCCTGGGCACTGTGTGCGCACGATGCTGTCAGCGGTGAGACGGATTAGGTTCGCGCTGTGTCTACCTCGTCCACGCCAACGTCAAGGAGCAGCTGCCAGGCAGACGTCACCGCGGAAATGAGTGTGAAGAATGCCATCATCACCAGCAGCGGGAAGCCGGCCTGCAGCCCTGCCGCGAGGATGACGCCGATGATCCCGACCGCTGAGAACAACCCGAAGCCGAGAAGGATGTTCTCTTTGGACCAGCGGGCACGCCCACCCTTGCTGGACAGCCAGTTGGTGATCAGCGCCACGACGGCGAAGAAGACGACCGCCATGCCGAGAGCGAACGGGTCCTCTTGGGGAATCTGAAAAGCGATCGCGATCTCGATGAGTAGGACGAACTGGCTAAAGGTTCGGAAGGCACTTGTGCGCAGCTCGGGACGTTCAGCGCTCATGATCGTTCTCAGGTTGAAGGACACAGCCACGAAGAGCAGGCCGGACAGCGTCGCCCCTACCTCACCGACCAGCACCCACAGGCCCTGCCACGTCTGAAGTGTCTGTGCGTAGGTCTGTGGATCCACGAAACGTGATGCTAGCGCCGAAGTTGGCCGTCAAGAGGTAGATCCGGTGCGGTGTGGTTACCCAAGATGCGGCGTGGTGAGCGCGGATTTTGCTAAACGTGAGATTTGACTGTTGATCCGGGTGAATAGAGCTGGCGAGAATTGGGTTACCGTATGGAGAAGTGGCAATTCGCCACCTTCGGCTCAGGTCAGTTTGTCTGGCAGCCACATCTGCAGGAGGCACGACATGGCATCGCGTAACCCCATCATTCGTCGCGCGGAAGACCAGTACGCGAAGGATTACAGCGGGCCCGGTTTCGCGGCGGTCAACACTGGGTCCGGTCAGGCTGGCGCACAGCCAGGCCAAGCTCCGGCAGCACCCGGCTCAGTTCCGCCACCGCCGCCTCCGCCCGGTTCCTCTGCGGCACTGAACGAGATGTACGCCGCACCTGCACGCGCGGGTGCCAGCGGCGCACCGATGACGATTCACGACGTCATCATGAAGACCACCCTCAACTTTGCGATCTTGTTTGTAGGCGCACTGTTCGGCTGGTTCACCGCTGTCTCAATGCCGTACATCTGGATCGGCGCTGCGCTTGTCGCGTTCGGCTTCGCGATGGTCAACATCTTCAAGAAGCAGATCAGCCCGGTGTTCGTGATGCTGTACGCGCTCGCAGAGGGTGTTGCCCTCGGTGGGATCAGTTACTTCTATCAGTCGTACGGCGAGGCGAATGGTTACGGCAACCTCGTTCTGACAGCCGTCGTTGCGACGTTCATCGTTTTCGTCGTCATGCTCACGCTTTACACAACGCGCATCGTCAAGGTCACCAACCGTTTCAAGAAAGTCATGATGGTGGCGCTGATCTCTTACCTCGCCTTCGCTGTCGTTAGTTTCATTGCCGCACTGTTCGGCGTTGGCGGTGGCTTCGGATTCTTCGGAGTCGGCATCATCGGTGTCGTCTTCTCGGTGTTCGTCGTCATCCTCGCGGCGTTCTGCCTGTGCCTCGATTTCGATGCGATCGAGCAGGGCATGCGTTACGGCGTTCCGGAACGTGAGTCATGGCGCATGGCGTTCGGCCTGATGGTCACGCTGGTGTGGCTGTACCTGGAAATTCTGCGGCTGCTAGCGATTGTGGTTGGTCGTAACTAGCACCTCGCTCACCTGTGAGGCGTGACTAGATCGGAGACCGTGATGTCGGCTGCAATCGAGATGGCGCCTGGGGTATTTCGTATCCCGACCATGGGCGACTACATCAACACCATTGCGTTCGTTGAAGACGACGGTTCGGTGACGTTGGTTGACTGTGGTGTGAAGAAGGCGCCGCCGAAGATCGTTGCGGGGCTCGCGGCAATGGGCAAAGCCCCAGCGGACGTGCAGAAGATCGTGCTGACGCATGCGCACAACGATCACGCCGGGGGTGCGGCGGAAATGGTTCGCCGCACCGGTGTCGAAGGGGTCGAGGTCCACTCTGAGGATGCGGAGTTTGTTGAGGCCGGATCTTCTGCGCCGCTCGACGAATCGATGGTCAGTGGCCGCGTGCTCGCTCGCCTTCCCTTTGGTGGGTTCGAGGCTGTGTCGGTGAGTAGGCAACTCACGGATGGAGAGTTGATCGATGTCGCCGGTGGGATCACGGTGCATCACACGCCGGGCCATTCACCGGGGCACATCTCACTCCGCCATGAGACGACAAACCTGCTGATCACAGGCGATGCAATCTGGAACATGGCTTCGCGGATGACGTGGCCGGTATCGACGTTCTGCACCTCGCACAAACTCAACCGAAAGTCAGCACACGTGCTCGGTGAACTCGACTACGACATCGTCGCTTTCACCCATGGTCCGCACATTAATTCTGGCGCGCGTGATGCCGTTCGTGGTTTCCTCAAGCGCAAAGATGCGTGGTGATGGCGCTCGAACGGGAGGGTAGGCGATGACTAGAGCGGGTTCCGCTCGCCGCGTCGCTACTGCTGCGGCGTACGGCGGGGGCGGACTGGTCGGTTTTGGCGCTGCCGCTGCGGGCCTGCTCGTGGCAGAGGGTTTCTTGGCTCGTCGCACATTTGGTCTGCGAAAAGAATCCGCACCGTATGCCGATGGCTATTACGGCCCGAAGCGCCGTGGAACCTCCTTACGATTCGTAATGCTCGGCGATTCAAGTGCGGCTGGCCTTGGTGCCGATGGCCCACTCGAGACGCTGGGTGCAGTGCTGGCTCAAGGGCTGGTTGAGGCCGCCGAGCGGCCGGTCAGATTTGTCAACGTGTCAACCGTCGGTGCGCGCAGCGCGGACCTTGAGTCTCAAGTGACGCGGGCGCTCATCCTCAAGCCACACATTGCGGTCATCTTGATCGGCGGCAATGACGTGACCCACCTGACGAGGCCACAGACCGCCGTTCGCGACTTGGGTCAGGCTGTTGCCCGGCTCGTCGATTCCGGCTCCGAGGTTGTGGTGGGAACCTGTCCCGACCTCGGATCCGTTAAGCCGATCCGCGAACCCCTGCGTACCGTGGCTCGGCGGCTATCGAGGCAGCTCGCTGCGGCGCAGACGATTGCGGTCGTCGAGGCCGGCGGCAGGTCTGTATCTCTCGGAAGCCTTCTGGGCCCTGAGTTTTCGGAGTTCCCCGAAGAGATGTTTGCCCACGACCAATTCCACCCCTCCTCGCGGGGATATGCGATGGCTGCGCAGGCAATTCTCCCGTCAGTGCTCGATTCCCTTGGTCTGTTACCACCGGATGAGCGAGTTCCGGACGAACGCCTCGGCGACGCCCTTCTTCCGGTTTCGATTGCCGCGGTGTCGGCCGCCGATGCTGGTGGAACCGAGGTCGCCGGCGGTCGTGTCTCGGGTGAGGAACGCGGCCCACGGGGTCGTTGGGCGCAACTGCGCCACCGGATCTCCAAGCCAGTGCCCAAGGCGGAAAAGCCAGCGCCACTCACGGCTGACATGCCCGATGAGGAGTACTAGCCCGCATGGAGTCACTCATTCCGCGTGGCAATTCGACACTGGAAGCTGAGTTCGCGCAGCAACTTCAACGCACTGTTGACTGGCTGAACTCTCTTCCGCTCGAACGCCTCGATCGACCCCGCGAGGATGGCTCAATCGCCGATCGAACGTTTCGGATCTGTCAGGACTTGATTCGCGAGACCGAAGCAATCGAGGGACTGCCCGCCAGGGAGTTGCCGAGGCTGCGCGCTCATGGCACCGGGTCGCAGCTGGCCGTTGTTGGTCAGGAGTTCTCCGAGGCCATGACGTCGGAGGGCTTGGACCGGATCGACTCGGACCTGACGTTGATGCGCTTCATCACCTCATTTGTCGCGCTGCGGCGGACTGGCTCTTAGCCGAGCGGTTGGCGCGTGGGAGTCTTGCCTGGTGGGTGAATTGATTGCCGAAGTGCTGCCACTGGCATTGGCGGTCGCGCTCTCACCGTTCCCCATCATTCCGGCCATCTTGTTGCTGTTCACCAAGAAACCGCGGGCCGCAGGATTCAGCTTTTTGGCTGGCTGGGTTGTTGGTGTCCTCGGTTCGACCATCCTGTTCGTCCTGCTTGCGGCGCTCATTGAACTCGCTGACGAGCCACCGACCTGGGCATCCTGGACGCGGATTGCCCTTGGGGCACTGCTGATTGCGGTTGGTATTCGTCAAGTGATGCGGCGATCGGAATCCAGCGAGACCCCTGCGTGGATGGCATCAATTGACTCGCTGGAACCCGCCGGTGCAATGAGGCTCGGAATCATCTTGTCCGCAGCCAATCCGAAGGTACTGCTGTTGACCGCTGCGGCAGGCCTGACTGTCGGGTCAGAACAGGCAGGATTTGGTCCGTCAGCGGTTGCGGTACTCGTGTTCACTGTTATTGCGTCAATCACTGTCGCGCTGCCGGTCATGCTCTTCGCGATCTTTGGCGAGAAGATTTTGGGTCCACTCGGGAAGGTTCGATCTTGGCTCGAACGCCACAATGCCATCGTTATGGCAGTGGTCATTTTGGCAATCGGAGCCTTGCTCATCGGCAAAGGGCTCAGTGGCCTGTGACAGCTATCAACTCCGAGGGGGTCCCAAGGTGAACGATCGCTCCGCGATAGTCGTTGGTGCAGGAATCGGAGGCCTCAGCGCTGCGATTGCACTGCAGAAGTCGGGCTGGAACACCGAGGTGATCGAACGCGCTACCCGCATCGACCCTGTCGGTGCCGGTCTCACGCTGCAGCCGAACGCAGTGCTTGCGTTGCGCAGGCTGGGGTGCTCCGACGAAGTTGAACACGTTGGCGCGCACCTGCGATTCGGTGGTCTGCGTCGTGCTGATGGTTCGCCGCTGTCAGTCCTCAGCGCCACCGACGCCGAACGGATCGAGGAGACGGTAGGTGCGCCTGCGATCGGTATCCACCGGGCCACCTTGCACGCTGCTCTGGCTCGGCATGTTGACCAACTCAGCCTCGCAAGTGAGCTCACCGCGTATGAGGATCGCGGTGACCTAGTCCGGGTCACGACGGCCGACGGCAAGCAGCGTGAGGCAGACCTTCTCATTGGGGCGGACGGCATCAACTCGCGGCTGAGGGCATCGATTCAGAACGACGGAGCCCCGAGGTATGCGGGCTATTACTGTTGGCGCGGCGTCGCGTCTGGAGATGCCGGGCTCCCGAAGGGATGGGCGGCAGAGTATTGGGGCGATGGCCTCCGGTTCGGCGGATGCGCTATCGACGACGGTCGCACGTATTGGTTTGCTGTTCAGACGGGCCCGCCTGGCGGAGCCACCATCGAGGCAGGCACCAAGGACAGCCTGCGAGCGATGTATTCGGGATTCGCCCCCGAGGTGGATCGTTTGTTAGAAGCGACCGATCCACAAGCGATCATCGGCGGGGATATCGCTGACCGCAATCCAGTTGCCCAATGGAGTCAGGGTCGAGTGGCACTGCTGGGCGACGCTGCCCACGCGATGACTCCAAATCTTGGGCAAGGTGCATGCCAAGCGATCGAGGATGCGCTGGTGCTGGGGGAACAACTCGCCGCAGTGGATGCAACCGGCGTTACAGCGGCGCTTGCCGAATACCAGCGTATTCGCGTGCCGCGTGCGAACAAGACGGTTCGAATGGCGAGGCGAGTCGGCGACGTTGCCCGAATGCAGAACCGCCTAGGTGTGGCGGTGCGGGATGGAGCTCTTCGAGCAACACCCGCTTCTATGCTGAGGTCACAACTGACGCGAGCGTGGAGGCTCCCTTACTAACCCGAAGGCCGTTCGCGCCTGTCAGTCGTGGATTGCCATGAGTTCGGTGAGCTTGTCCATGAATGTGTTGTAGCCGTTCGTCAAACCTTCGGGCATGCCATCTGGCATCAAACCGATCTGGTGGAGCACTACTTCGGTTGTGAAGTCGGTGACTGCAGTGAACGTCACGGTGAGAAGTTGGACCGCGTCGGTGCCGTTCTCGACATCTTCGAACGCCATGACGATCCGTTGCGGCTCGAGGAGTTCGCGGTAGGTGCCACCGAAATGGAGTTCCTGGCCGTTCTGCAGCATCGTGGCCTTCCACTTGCCTCCCGGGCGGGGATCCAGGCTGAGCTTGTCGAGCGGAACTTCCAGGTCGGCGCCAAACCAGTACGCGAACCGCTCCGGCTCGATCCACGAGCGGTAGACATCGGCGCAGTGGCCGGGGATGGTGCGGGAAACTGTGATTTCACGGACCTCAAGCTTCGGTGACTCCGGTGCTGACATTGCGCTGGACATTCCTTTCATCAGGTGGCTCTGGGCGATCGCTTCGGGCTGTCTGCCTAGGCAGTGCGCTCAACTGGCACGCTGCTGTGCCCCTCGCGAGCGCGTTCGGTTTCGAGGTTAACGGCAACCAGTTGCAGATGCCGAAAGATGACCTCCACCTCGAACACGAATGCGAACGCTCGACCCACGTCGCGGACGCTGTGACCGTCCAGCGTGACAGAGTTGCGGATCGCCTCGGCTGAAGCATTGATGTCGGGCAACGGTGTCGCGGGCTCGCCGCGCAACTGTGAGCTGACGATCGCAAACGATGTGTGCAGATCTGCTGCCAAGCGACGTACCTGCGCGAGGGAAGGTTCTGATCCGACCACTTCGTGCGCACCGTTCGCTGCGCGGGCGAGGGGGTCAAGGGTGCCGTTGACCGATCGCACGCTCGCCACAAGTTCGTAAATGGCCGAGGTTTCGAAGGGTCCGAGTGACGGCTGGTATTTGATGGCGGTGATGAGTTCGTTGGCCTGAACTAATTTGCTCAGAACTTCGGGATGGACATCGATGGTTTGCCCGGCACCAGTTTCGACGACGTTGAAGGTGGAGGTGACGGATCGATCGCAGGCATCGAGCGCATCTGCAAGTAGACCTCGAACATGCGGGCGCGTATGTGATGGCAGGACGAAGTAGTCCACCGCTAGAGCGACGATGATTCCAGCGAACGTTGCAAGTACGAGTTGCACGACGGTCTGCCAGAGGTTGTCGCCATGCACGAGGACGATTGATCCCGCCAGGACGGCTGCCAACCGATACCCCAGACGCATCGGAAGTAGCGCGCAGACAAACAGCGTCAGTCCGACAGCAACCGGGGCAGCAATCCACATCGGCAGCGCGATCAGCACCATGATCGCGCCGAAGCCGTACCCGATGACCGAGCCCGCTGCACGGTTGAGGCCGGTCTCCAGCGAGCTACCGAACGTCTCACCGACGGTGTAGATGATCGTGAGCAGCGCGATCGAGGTATTCGCCGGAGTGATGCCAAAGTACAAGCTGAGCCCGACGGTGATCAGGCTCGCGATGGTGATCTTGATCGCCAGGCGACCAGCGGAACTCACACGAACGGATCTCATAGTCCGCCCAAACTATCGCTGACGGTCCCGCCGATGTCCGGTCAAAGTATCGGTTCTGGCCTCCTACATTCCGGGGTCAGCGAGGGTGTCCAATGCAGTCGTAATCGCGAGAAGTAGCAAGACATCTTCGCCAGGGGTCACGTCAACGGTGTAGGTATCGCGCACGCGCACCCACTTCTTGGAAATCTCCGCAATGACTTCACCATCACGTTTGATCTTGTATTCGTGGTGAAGCACATTGCCCTTCGCATCAAGATCCGTCCCATTGGGAATGGAGATGTCGAAGCGGTCGCGGATCGGGGACACGAGGGCCTTCTTGACGATTGCGACATCGTCACCGTTGGCCGTCTGGATCTTCATCGTGTCGCGGATTCTTGCCTTGCGTTCTTGAATCTTGTAGATCTCGTTGCCTTGTAGGTCCTTGAAGATGAGCGTTTCGCGGACTCGTAGCGCTTTGCCATCCACCCAATAGGCGCGCAGCCCCGCGGCATTTTCAATGTACGAATCGTCACCGATGGCGAGTAGTCGTTCTCGCATCACAAAACGCCAGGGGTTGTCTTCTTGCTGATCTTTCTTCCCAAACAGGCCCATGCGGCAACGCTATCGGCAACCGCGGAGGGATGTTCAGCGGCTTACTGCGGCCGGTCTATGCGGTAGACAGCGCAGTCATCGTTTCCAAATCGCCGGTACTCAACAAAGTGGAATCCGATTCTTTCGTAGAACCTTCGTGCCCGCGTGTTAGAAGCAAGGGGATCGATGAGGACGCCCGAGATCGTGGGATTGGCGAAACAGAACTCGAGCACGAGTTGCATCATGATGGTTCCAAAGCCGCGGCCGAGGTCACTAGGCGGTCCTATCCAGATATCGATGGCCCGCAGGTTCGCCTCGACGTCACCCCAGTAGTGGGTCTCTTCGCGTTGCGGGTCGATGACTTGAATGATCCCAATCGGACGGCCATCGACTTCAGCGATGAAGTTCCACTGCCAATCGACATCGCGCGTGAGTTCTGCGTCCCAGTTGATCGCGTCATCATCGCCGGTGGCCGCGATTACGTGAGGTTGCCGATCCCATGCCTGAAGCAATTCAGAATCGGCAAGCACGGCAGGTCGCAGATTCACCACAGTCCGACGCTACCTGCCTGACTGGTGTTCCGGTACCGGGCCCGGTGCATAGTTATCCATAACGCGAGAGTGTCCACCGACGACCCGTGAGGTTTCAGTTGTGAGCAAGGATCGTCTGACAGCGACCACCAAAGGCCCAGTTCGTCGCGCGCTGA
>JAOAUD010000028.1 GCA_030157755.1 Candidatus Nanopelagicales bacterium | reverse complement strand
ACCCACCAGGAGCAACTCATTACAGCAGGTTACGAACACTTGCTGCTCACTTTGACTTCAGTGGCGCTGGCAATGGTCATTGCGATTCCGCTTGCTCTGCTGGTGAGGCGCTATCCGAAGTTCGAGGGCCCAGTCCTTGGGCTCGGGGGAGTGCTCTACACAATCCCATCGCTTGCGCTGATCTCGGTGTTGTGGCCGGTCTTTGGTTTGTCACCCTGGACCGTCGTCGTTGCGCTCGCGTTGTATGCGTTGCTGGTGGTGTTGCGCAATACCGTCGTTGGGCTCAAGGGCGTTCCGGTCGACGCAGTAGATGCAGCGCGCGGCATGGGATTCAGCAAGTCCAGAATCCTGCTGAGGGTCGAGTTTCCGCTGGCGCTGCCGACGATTTTGGCCGGTGTGCGAATTGCCACCGTGTCGACGGTTGGCCTCGTGACGATCGGCGCGCTGGTGGGATACGGCGGGTACGGGTCGATGATCTATACCGGTTTCCTCCAGAACTTCTGGCATGCCCAGATCATGACCGCCACCATCGCGTGTGTGTTGCTGGCAATGGTGCTGGAGTTCATTCTTCAGATCGTTGAACGGATGACAACCCCCTGGGCCCGATCGGCGAGGTCGCGGTAATGGGACTCTGGGCGTGGTTTACAGATCCGGCGAATTGGTCCGGACCAAATGGGATTCCTGTTCGGCTGGCCCAGCAGGTCGTCATGTCCGCGATTGCGATGGCAGTTGCGATCGTCATCGCGTTACCCCTCGGCATCTTTCTGGGCCACAAGCAGAAGGGTGGCGGGCTCGCCATCAACGTCAGCAATATTGGTCGGGCAGTCCCGACGTTCGGGCTGCTCGTCATCTTCGCGGCCTGGGAACCAATCGGGGTGGGAAACCTCGCTGTCGTTCTGGCATTGATCATCTTTGCGATCCCGCCACTGTTGACGAACGCGTATATCGGTATTCGCGACGTTGATGAGGAAGTTCGCGGCGCAGCCCGCGGCATGGGTTTCTCCGGAATGCTGATGTTGCGGAAAGTGGAACTTCCCAATGCAGTCCCGCTGATTTCAGCTGGTGTCCGGACGGCAACGGTTCAAGTTGTGGCCACGGCGTCGCTTGCCGCACTTGTTGGCGGGGGCGGGTTAGGCGCCTACGTGGTGGAAGGATTCGCGATCCAGGACTTCACCCTCCTCACCGCGGGGGCGATCCTGACGGCCGCCTTGGCGATTGCCACTGAGGGGATTCTTGCCCTGGTGCAGCGAAAAGTGACGCCAAAGGGGCTGCGAGATCGCGACCTTGCCTTGGAGGCAGCGCAATGAGTCGGCGCAGATTGCTCGGCCCAGTACTTGGCGTGGCGATGGCCCTGGCGTCAACGTTGGTCGTCAGCGCGTGTGGCCTATCAGGTGAGGGAGTGCAGGTTGGCTCCACGAACTTCTCGGAAAGTCAGATTCTGGCGAATCTATTCGCTGAATCCATGGCGTACTCCGGGATTCCGTCGCAGGTTAAGGAACTGACCACGACCGAGGTCGTCGAACCTGCCTTGGAACGCAACCAACTCCAGGTCATGCCGGGCTACCTGGCGACGTTTACCGAGTACCTCAACGCCAAGCAGAATGGGCCATCGGCACCTCCGGTTTCCAGCAACAACGTGGCGTCAACGCTCGCCGCCGGGCAGCCGTTGGCGAATGCTGCGGGACTGACGATCCTTAACCCGGCAGCCGCGCAAGACCAGAATGCGTTCGCTGTGACGCCTGCGTACGCGGCCGCCAACAATCTGACGACGCTGTCGCAACTCGGGGTCTTCTCACAGACCAACCCCGTGATTCTGGGTGCAGGCCCTGACTGTCCAACCCGTCCCTTCTGTGAACCCGGTCTTGAAAGCACCTACGGAATCAAGTTCTCGAATTTCGTGTCGCTGGATACCGGTGGGCCACTCACCGTCCAGGCACTGCTGCAGGGGAGCATCAACCTGGGCCTGGTGTTCTCGTCGTCGGGCTTCATTAGCGCCTATGACCTGCAGGTACTTGCTGACGATAAGAACCTGCAGGCGGCCGACAACGTGATTCCGGTCGTGAACACCAGCGCGATGACACCCACGATGGCTTCCGCGCTCAACGCTGTGACTGCTCAACTCACCACTGAAGACCTACAGAACATGAACGCCCAAGTTGACCTGGAGCGAAAAGACCCAGTCGATGTGGCGCGCGCGTGGCTCGCGAGCCACGGCATCAAGCCAGCGAACTAGGCAGATCGTTCGCCGCGAGTTGATAGCACGATTGAGGGAATTCGGCCGCCCGACTGCGCAGCCGCGAGTTAGTACGTCAGACTTGGCGACGTGGATTCTGTAGCCCTGTATTTCGCGCTCGCTGTCATCGTCTTCGTCGTCGCCCTGTTGGTTGTTGTCGCACTGGTTCGCGGCCGCGGAAAGGGCGAGCAGCCGCCATCGGTCACGACAGGGGGTTCGGCATCTGACTCTGACTCGGGCGCCGGGGTCGCTGCGCCGCCAACGAGAGGCGTCGAGCCGGACACGTCTGACGCGCACGATGATGGGTCGTCCGTTGCGACCCTTGAACGGCCGGAAGCAGCAGCCGGGCGACTGGTTCGCCTGCGCGCGCGGCTGGCCCGAAGTAACAAGCTCGGCCAGGGGTTGTTGGCGCTGCTATCTCGCGGTGACCTCAATGAGGACACCTGGGATGAGATCGAGGAGACACTGCTTACCTCGGATCTAGGCGTTGGGCCCACCACTGAACTCATGAATGAACTTCGCACCGAGGTCAAGATTCAGGGCAACTCGGACCCGGCAACGGTTCGCCAGTACCTGCGCAACGACTTGCTTGGCCTGGTTGATCCCACCCTCGACAGATCGTTGGCCACCGCGCGAAACGTTGGGCTCGACGTACCTGCTGTGGTGATGGTTGTGGGTGTCAACGGAACTGGAAAGACGACCACCACGGGCAAGCTCGCGCGCCTCCTGGTGGCTGCGGACGAAGACGTCGTAATGGGTGCCGCCGATACCTTCCGGGCCGCGGCCGCCGAACAACTGACGACCTGGGGCGAACGAGTCGGCGTCCCGGTCGTTCGTGGCCCAGAGGGCTCGGACCCGGCGTCGGTGGCTTTTGAGGCCGTGACAGCCGGCATCGACGGTGATTGCGATGTGGTCCTCATCGACACCGCAGGGCGCCTGCACACCAAGGTTGGTCTGATGGACGAACTCGGCAAGGTCAAGCGGGTCATCGAGAAGAAGGCACCGGTTTCAGAGGTGCTGCTTGTTCTTGACGCAACAACGGGCCAGAACGGTCTGGTTCAGGCGAAGGTGTTCGCGGAAGCCGTTGACATCACCGGGGTAGTCCTGACCAAACTCGATGGCACGGCGAAGGGCGGAATTGTCGTCGCCGTTCAGCGAGAACTTGGCGTGCCCGTCAAGCTCATTGGCCTTGGTGAAGGCCCGGACGACCTCGCGCCGTTCGATGCCGAAGCCTTTGTCGACGCGCTACTGAGTTAGAACGCTTGTTGGTAGTTGGTAACAAAGACCTGCCACTGGTCCGCAGTCGGGTTCACCGCTGCCCCCGCTGCCGGTGCAACGGAGAAGTGGATGAAGTTCGACGGCCAGCCGGGATCGGTTCGGGTGATCACGCGGATCTGATTGGGGCCTGCCGGATAGTTGTCCTCGGCAACGGTAATTGAATCGGCCGAGACAGCCGTCACGTAGGCGACGTGGCCCGAGGAACTGACGCCACCTGCTCCGCTGTTCCACTGTGCAACGGATCCGACCGTGGGCGTCTTGTCCACCGGAATGTGGTGCTTGCGGGCCTCGCGGGCCCAGTCACCGCCGTTGTGTAGCCACGTGATGTTTGGTGGCATCCCATCCTGGATCAGGCGGTACGCCACGTAGTTCGTGCAGTTATGGCCTGGCGCCATCGTCCAGTACGACTTGTTCGCAGCTTTTCCATAGCCGGTGGTGTCGCACTTGTAACCAGAGCCGGTACATGTGGTTGTCACCGTTGCGCTCGCTGGCTGGGCGACGGCGAACATGCCGCCGAAACTGAGTAGGGCGACCGCAGATGTGATCACCGCGCCACGACGACGCTGGATTCTGGGCGATCCGTCGACTTGCTGATTGCGTTTGATATTCATTGTTACCTCCAAGTTTTGGGCAGCCGACGACCACGCGTAGTTGGGCGAGTGCGCAGTTGGCGCAGAGAAGCGGGCGAGCATCATGCTCAAGGCCGGCATATTGATTTAGTGAGGAGCCGTTGGGCTTGTCCTCTAGCAATCTTCGTACTTAAGCGTTGCCCGGAATCCCTGGGACGTATCGGACATGTGAGGGCACTCACCCCACACGGCTGCCATGACACCCGTACGTGTGACAGAAAGTGCTGGCGCAGTAAGGAAAGTGAGGCGTTGCTTACAGTTCCCTACGCGTCCCTACGCGTCGGACTTGTCGTTCTTCTTGTTGTCTTCCTCACTGAAATCGTTGTGTGCGCGCCCGAGAGCATTCTGTTCGGCAGCAAGGGATGGAATGAGGGCGTAACGCTTTCGATAGATGCCCAGCAGAGTCAACAACATCGCCGTGACCGGAATCGCCAAGACGGCCCCCGCGACGCCGAAGAGAGCCGCGCCGAGCAATACCGAACCGAAGGCGACTGCCGGATGGACGTCGACGGCTTTGGCGCTGATGCGCGGCTCAAAGGTCAGGTTCTCGACCTGCTGGTACAGAATTCCCCAGGCCAATGCGATGACACCGATCCACGGGTTGGGGCTCAGAAGGCCAACGAGAACGGGCAGGATGATCGCAATGTACGTCCCGATGGTCGGCACAAATTGGGCGACGAGACCGGTCCAGATGCCGAGGGCCAACCATCCCGGCATTCCGATGATGAGGAAGACGATCGCTGTGCTTGCCCCATTTAGTGTTGCGAGCACGACACGCGCCGCGACGTAACCGCCGGTCTTGCTCGCCGTGACGTCCCAGACATTGATGAACACGCCCTGCAGGCGAGGGGTGAACAGGGATGCCAACCAGAGGCGGAAGCGCGGTCCGTCCGCCGACAGGTAGAACGCGAACAGCCCGAACGTGAAGAGGCCGAACACCCCACCGATGACCGAGGTGACGATGCCGAAGATGCCACCAGCGAATTGTTGGGCATACCCGGAAACCTTTTCTGGGGTGATGTTGAGCTGTTCGAGGATCTGTTGTGACGAGTACGTTTGGTTGAAAGTCTCATTGACCCACTTCAGAGCACTGTCCACGAGGCCGGGAAGTGCGGCGATCAGTTGAGCGATCTGGTCAATGAACAGCCGACCAAACACGACGAAGAAGATGACGAAGAAGACAGCGACGGCAAGCAAGACGATGATCGTGGCGAATCCACGGCGCATGTGGTTCGCCAGTCGCTTAACCGCCGGCTCCATCGCGATCGACGCAAACCATCCCATCAGGACTGTGAAGATGACCGAGCCACCATCGTCGATGACGAAGTTCAGCATGAGAGTGATCGCGAGCAGCGCGATCACGACCCACCCAACGCGCCAGATGTTCTGCGGCTGAAGCCGAACCTCGCGAATGTCGATTGTGTCGCTAGACGTGGAGCCTTGGTCCACTGGCGCTGTTGACTCGGCCATGACTCTCCTTGCGTAACGGTGCTCCCGTCAGAACGGGTGAGGGAGGCGACTGAGAGTCATTCTTGTGGCACTTGGAGCCGGATACGAAGAACCCCGCCGTCGGCGAGTTGAATTTCGCCAACGACGGGGTCCTTTCGGTTAGTGCAGGTTACGCAGGCACGCTCGCAACACCAGGCGCGAGGAAACGCTTGCCGTTGACTCGCTCGGAGACGCCGGTGCGATCGAGGTACGGCGTGATTCCACCGAGGTGGAATGGCCAGCCAGCTCCCATGATCATGCAGAGGTCGATGTCCTGAGCTTGCGCGACGACACCTTCGTCCAGCATCAACTGGATTTCCTGGGCCATGGCATCAAGCGCGCGATCGCGGACCTGCTCTGAGGTCAGCGGGCTATCACCCTGAATGAAGAGCTCGGCAACTTCGGGATCGACGTGCTGCGTGCCGCCGTCCCACGACCAGATAGCCGTCTTCTTGGCTTCGACCAGACGCTTGAGGTTGTCGGACACGTAGAAGCGATCCGGGAACGCTTCCTTCATGGTCTCCGAGACGTGGAATGCGACAGCCGGGCCGACAAGTGACATCAGCACGAAGGGCGACATCGGCAGACCCAGCGGGTTCAGCGCGTTGTCAGCCACCTCAAACGAGGTGCCTTCATCGACGGACTTGGTGACTTCACCCATGAAGCGAGTCAGCAAGCGATTGACCACAAATGCCGGAGCATCCTTGACCAGCACGCAGGACTTCTTCAGCGACTTGCCCACGACGAACGCGGTGGCCAGCGTCGCGTCATCAGTCTGCTCGGCGCGCACGATCTCCAGCAGTGGCATGACCGCGACGGGGTTGAAGAAGTGGAAGCCCACGACCCGCTCTGGGTGTGCGAGCTTCGATGCCATCTCGGTCACCGAAAGCGATGAGGTGTTCGTCGCGAGGATGCACTCTGGCGTGACAACTGCCTCGACCTCAGCGAATACCTGCTGCTTGACCTTCATGTCCTCGAACACGGCTTCGATGACGAAGTCAGCGTCGCTGAAGGCATCCTTGGAAACCGATCCGCTGATCAGGCCCTTGAGTCGGTTGGCCTTGTCGCCATTGACACGGTTCTTCGCCGCCAACTTGTCGATTTCGCCGTGTGCGTACGCCACGCCCTTGTCGACCCGCTCTTGGTCGAGGTCGGTCATGACGACCGGCACCTGCAGGCTGCGAGCGAACAGCAGGGCCATCTGGCTTGCCATGAGGCCAGCACCGACGACGCCTACCTTGGTGACCTTGCGAGCCAACGACTTGTCGGGGACTCCGACTGGACGCTTTGCGCGCTTCTGGACGAGGTCGAACGCGTAGAGGCCCGAGCGCAGTTCCTCGCTCATCACGAGGTCAGCGAGCGCCTCGTCCTCGGCTGCGTAACAGTCGTCCTTCGTGCCGGTCTTCGCCAGTTCGATCAGATCGAGGGCACGCAGGGGAGCAGGTGCCGCGGAGCCAACCTTGCCCGCAACGAACGCACGACCCTTTGCCACGGCTTCGTCCCAAGCCTGGCCGCGATCGACCTCGGGGCGCTCAACCTGGTGATCGCCTCGCAAGACACCCACAGCCCAGTACAAGGACTGTTCGATGAAGTCGGCCGGCTCGAACATCGCGTCGGCGATGCCGAG
>JAOAUD010000027.1:5194-7286 GCA_030157755.1 Candidatus Nanopelagicales bacterium | reverse complement strand
CACGGTCCCGATGAGCAGGCACCACAGGGGTTCCAGGGTGCACGTTTGGCGCCCGGGCAATCGACATCCGCGCAGCTCGGTGTGTGGGTCGAGACAAGCAGCGCGCCATTTCGGATCGACTTCCTGACGAACCCGAACGACACATCGTCTGCGGTCGCGAGTGCTGAGGTAATGGACAAGCGAACCAAGCTCTATATCCACGGCTGGGGTCTCGACCGCACAACGCAGAGATTTGATGCCGCCCAAGCGGATCAGACGAAGCAAGGCAAAGTCCTGATCGGCAAGCGCTACCAGCTTCGCGTGCAGTGTGGGCTGGGGTCCGGCGATGAAACGTTGTTCACCCTGACTTCACAGACGCCGTAACTGTCAGTGCGCTGAGTCGCTCGTCTGGCCCGCATGGCGTCGAGGTTGCCGGAACGGGCACGCGTTACAGTTCGGCAACTCCCGGCTTCGGGATCTATCTCCTCCCGAAGGACCATTCGATGATTCGTTCCAAGTCCCTTGCCGTCACCGCAGTTCTTGGCCTCGTAGTCGTGGCCACCGCGAGTGGTTGCTCGTCGAACTCCTCGGGCAGTGGGAGCTCTGCGAGCCCCAGCGCAAACGCGGTCGCGCTTACGCCAGACGTTCAAGCGAAGCTGCAGAAAGTCATCGACGATGTCCGGGTTCAGTTCAAGGCACCGGGTCTTCAAGCCGGAGTCTGGACCGACAACGGACAGTGGGTGGGCACCTCCGGAGTGGCAAAGGTCGGAACAACTCAGACGATCACGCCTGCGGACCACTCTCGCGTCGGGAGTATTACGAAGACGATGACGGGCACCGTGGTTCTGCAACTCATCGATGAGGGCAAGTTGTCATTCGATGACGTGATCGACAAGTACGTGCCGGGGATGCCCAACGGAAGCATCGCGACGATCAAGAACCTCATCGAGATGCAGAGTGGAATTCCGACCTACACCGCCGACACAGCGGTGGTGAACAAATATTCGGCCGCACCGACGACCGCATTCACCCCGCAGGAACTCGTGAACTCGGTCAAGAAGTCTCCTCCGATGTTCGCCCCCGGCGCTCGGTTCTTCTACTCGAACACCAACTTCGTCTTGCTTGGCATGGTGATCGAGAAGGTCACAGGCAAGTCGGTCTCGGACAACTTCAGCGAGCGCCTCTTCAAGCCACTGGGCATGAATGCCACAAGTGCACCAGGAACGTCGACGTCACTGCCGGATCCCTACCTCTCTGGGATTACAGAGCAGGGAGATCCGCTAGGAAAGATCAAGAATGCAACGAATTGGAACCCTTCATTTGCATTCACAGCGGGTGAAGTCATCTCCACCCTCGACGATCTCCACAAGTGGGGAGTCGCGCTCGGAACGGGTGCAGGCATCCTCAAGGACGAGACCCAGAAGATGCGTCTCGACTCGGTCCAGACGACGGTTCCTCCCAATACGTCGCAGCGCTCGTACGGCATGGGAATTGTGAACACCGCAGGATGGTTCGGGCATACGGGTGAGATCCCGGGATACAACACGGTGCTCAACTACAAACCAGACACCCACACGACGATCGTCGTCATGGTCAACAGCGACCTCACCCAGGGCACCGGTCCAAACCAACTCGCCCCGGCGGTTGTTGGATTTGAGGGACTGGCCGGCATCATGACTCCAGGCGGCACCGCGAGTTCCTCTACGAGCCCTAGCTAGGGACTGTGTGACTCGGGTGGTGAGGTCACCCATTCGGTTTCGTAGCAAAGGTCGTCCGGTTTGGATGCCGATTCAAACGGAATGTTCTCCAGGTGGCCTCTCGCGCAGATCGTGACAATCACGATCGGCGTGATCCTGACGATGGTGGCCGCGCTCGTGGCTGCACCATCGGCCCAAGCAGCCTCGGATGCGCCCCAATTGCGAGCGGCCGCGAAGGTTGGTGGGAAGTGCACAAAGGTTGGCAAGCTCGCTAAGGCAGGCGCCAAGACTCTGGTGTGCACCAAGGTGGGCAAGAAGAAGCTCTGGAAAGTCAAGAAGGCTGCGCCGGTAGCCCCGGTGGCTGCGCTTGCCCCGGTTACCACTCCGGTGGCCCCGGCTCCGGTCACACCTACCCC
>JAOAUD010000027.1:0-5094 GCA_030157755.1 Candidatus Nanopelagicales bacterium | reverse complement strand
CCTGACCCGGGCGGCCCGGCAGTGTCGTGGATCTGGAACAACGATCAGTCGCAATGGCAGGCGATGGGAACTCCACCCACCTGCCCGACGCCACTGATCCCAGACGGCAGTCTGATCCGCTTCAACTCAGTTGGTTTCGCGGAAGGTCCACTGTCGTTTGTGCAGCCAGGCCAGTCCCGCGGCGAGAGCTACAAACCCCATGGCGGCTATCGATGGTCGGAGTGGAACACCTACGTGCCCGGTGTTCAGGTCACGGTTCCGTTTGATGGGCAGGTTGTTGGGGCGTGGCACTACCTGGTCCGGACGAGCCCGCCGGAAGCTACCGGCACTGCAGATGAAACGACCACTTATCAATTCGGCGTCAACATTGTGAACTCGTGCGGTGTCATGATTCGGCTCGGGCATCTCAATACTCCAAGTGCACAATTCGCAGGCATCCTGTCGACGCTGGCGCCAGCGGTCGTTGATGACTCTCGCGAAAGCGGGATCACGCCGGTGACGGTCCATGCCGGTGATGTCATCGCCACCTCGGTCGGAATTCCGCCACCAGCAACATCTGACCTGCTCGGGACATTCATCGACTTCGGTCTACTCGACCTGCGCGCGCCCAACCCGCTGCTGGCTCCGGACTTCACCAGTAACGCTGACGTGAAGTACTCCAAGTACTCCGTCTGCTGGTACGAGAACGAGCTCGTGGGTGAAGGCGACCGCGCTGCGACCAACTCTCTGCCATTCAGCAATGGCGATGGCACGAGCGACTACTGCTATCGAGACACCGAGCCAACCTCGTAGCACCGGGCCCTAGCTGAGGTCTGACTCCTCGGGCAACGCTGGCTCCAAGTGGCAATACTCAGACGGTGACCATTCAGCCGATTGCCCCGCGCATCGTCTCCTGGCTGTTGATCATCCTCGGTGCTTGCGAGATTCCCTGGGTCATCTACCTCATCTTTACTCAGCAGGAGTCGTTCCAGGCATTCCACCTCAACATCGCCACATCGGGACTCGGGATCGCTGCCGTGGTGCTCAGCTCACTCAGTTGCATCTCCCTGCTTCAGGATTGGCCGTCAGCCCCTGCGTGGTGTGTTGCGACGGCGACCTTGGTGTTATTCCTTGCGAGCGTCACCACCTTGTCGCGAAATGTGGAGGCCAAGGTCGCCTTTCGACCCGATCACGTCCCGTTGCTGATCGCGATTCCCGGCGCTGTCGCCGCTGGCTACGCGGCATTCGTCTGTTTGCGGGGTAATCGAGCGGTTCATGAGGTCGGGATCAAGATTGCCGTTTTGGTTCTGGCGCTGGTGGCATTGGCGTTCCTCGCGCGCACCGTGCAGCACTTCACCGATCCGCAGTCGACAGCTGTTGTGACGCGCGCCAGGGCAATCGTCGTCCTGTTGGATACAGGCGAAACGGTTGGTCTATTGGGAGCCGGAATCGCGTCGCTGCGAGGACGGCCGCGATCCACCTTGGTCTTCAGCATGATCGGTGGCGTGCTCTTGATCTGTGACGCGTGGACGAACGTCTTGACCGCCGCCTCTGGTCTGCCCTTCGATTCGGCGATCTTCTACCTCATCGTTGGTGAGGTCCCATCAACCGTGCTCTGCATCTGGGCCGCAAAGTGCGCTGTCAGCGAGCTGAAGGAACGCCGTAGGCAACGCGTACTCGCGGTGTTGACGCCATGAAGTTCAGTGTCGTGATCCTGCCGGAACACCCGTGGGATCAGGCGGTCAGCATCTGGCAGCGGGCCGAGCGCCTAGGCTTCGAGCAGGCATGGACGTACGACCATCTGGCATGGCGCACGCTGGCCGATGGCCCGTGGTACGCGGCAATGCCGACCCTGACTGCGGCCGCCCTCGCCACGACGACCATGCGAATCGGAACTTTGGTGGCGTCCCCGAACTTCCGCCATCCAGTGCCCTTCGCCAAGGAACTGGTCACGCTCGACGACATCTCCGGCCGCCGACTCACTCTCGGTCTAGGCGCAGGCGGAATCGGATTTGATGCGACGGTCCTCGGCCAAGACGTCCTACCCCCGAAGGACCGGGCAGATCGATTTGTGGAATTCGTCGAGCTACTTGACCAACTGCTTCACGCTGACCACACCTCGACGTCCGGCGACTACTTCACCGCTGTGGATGCACGGACTGTGCCACTCCCGATCCAACGGCCGGGGATTCCTTTTGTGATCGCCGCGAATGGCCCACGGATGATGAGACTTGCCGCAACGTACGGATCGGGATGGGTGACGACGGGATCAATCGATCCTGATGACGGACTCGCGTCATGGTGGTCGAATATCGCGGACTTGGCGAACCGGTTCGCCGATGTCGCCGGTGCCTCAACGCGAGAGCCATCCGACATTGATCGTTACCTTTCGGTGGACGCATCGGGCGTGTCCGCGCTGTCCTCTGTGGGCTACTTCGAAGAGTGCGTGGGCAGGGCGATGGAGTTGGGGTTCAGCAATCTCATCGTTCACTGGCCGCGACCTAGTGGGGTTTACGCGGCATCGGAGTCAGTGCTTGAAGAAGTCGCGGCTCGTTACCTGCTCGACGCGAGGTAGCGACCTAGCCAGTGCGATGGGTGAACCGCTAGCCTGCGACCGAAGATCACCGATGCGAGCCGACGGAGTGACATGACCGATTACACAGCGATTACCCGAGAACTCACGATCAACGCCGCACCTGAGGTGATCAGTGAATGGGTCGTTGATTTCCACAAGTGGGTTTCTTGGTCGCCGTGGGAGGACGTGGACCCGAACCTGGCACGCACGTATTCCGGACCCGAAAGCGGTGTTGGGTCGGTGTACGAGTGGTCGGGAAACCGAAAAGCGGGGGCCGGCAAGATGACCATCACCTCAGTCGAATCCGGCGAAATCAAGGTGGACCTCGACTTCACGAAGCCATTCAAGTCGGCGAGCAAGACCACTTTCAAGTTCGTTTCGGGGGAGGGTGGCACGACTGTTGTGTGGCAGGTTCTGACTCCCAAGTCCCTTGCGACGCGCATCTTCGGAATCTTCATGAACTTCGACAAGATGGTCGGCGGCGACCTCGAAAGGGGCTTGGCGAAGTTGAAGACCGTCGCTGAATAGGTACGTGTGCGACTTGCGACTATTCGATGGGCATGACCAGCAGGCCAAAGTCCTCCGGCGACGTACTCTGATCGTCTTCCGACACCGGGTGCGCATCAACTCTGGTCACTGTGAACCTGCTGCCGTCGATGCTGACAACTTCTCCTGCAAGCTCCTGGAGGTTGGTCATCCCGTCGGGAATCTGTGACTTCGCAAATGCGTACACGATGGATCGATCGGGCATTTGGAAATGATCGATTGAGGTGAATTCATACATCTGAGCCCCTAGTTGTCGATCGCGGTCAGGCGCCAGGCGCATTGCGTCTCGTTGCCACCGCGGTAGAACTCCTCAACCCGGAAGCCTCGTTCCGCGGCCCACTGTGGCTCTGCGGAAACATCCGCGGGGTAGTCGAATCCGTCGACGTGGGCGATGATCCGCTCAACGGTGTCGGTATCGAGCGGCCACGACCTGACGTAGGAGGAGTAGCGGGCGAGGTACTCATCGCGGGATTCGCCGGGTTGGCGGACGACGTCGATCAGGATGAGCTCGCCGCCAGGGCGCAGTCTCGCGCGTGCGGCGGTCAGGAAGCGCTTCTTGTCATCGTCGGAAAAATGGTGGAGTGCGAACGACACCAGCACAACGTCGAACAACTCTGATGGATCCTCGATCGTGTCCATGAGGTCCCCGAGGCGCAGGTCAAACTCCGCGACGGTGCCCGACAAGGTGGCCTCAGCAAACTCGAGCGCAGGTGCAGCGCAGTCGACTCCTACGTAGGTGGCGATCTGAGTTCCCACGAGCGCTGGGCCAATCCCTGCTGCATCTCCACAACCGAGGTCGAGCAGTGTGAAGGGCTCGGTGCGTTCTTCGAGGATCCGATGCACCTTCGCGAACACCTCCTGATGCTCCATTGCATCGCTGTCGATGACCGCTCGATATATCTCCCAGGCGCTGAAGAAACTAGCGACATCCGGGTCGGTGCTCTGCTGGGACATGTGGGGATTCTCCCGCTTCAGAGCCGTCGATGGAATGGCTATTCGTCCGTTGGTGCAAGCGCCTTGAGGCGGCCATTTCGTTCTAGATCGACAACACGTAGACTCGGCCGCATAACCGGGGGGTTCATCATGGGGAAAAGCGCAATTCGACTGCGTGTAATTGTTGTTGTCTTTGCCGTCGTCGCGGCCGCATTGGTGATGATTCCTAAGGTGTCTGCGGCCACCGAAGTCCACCTGACCGCAGCCGGTGACTATGGCGCTCGGGCCACCACCGCAGGTGTCCTAGACAAGGTCGCGCAATTGGCGCCCGATGCACACCTCGCGCTTGGTGATCTTGCCTATCAGGATGTGCCCACTGAACAGCAGTGGTGCGACTACGTGAAGGCCCGCGTTGGTGAGGGTGCCCCCTTCGAATTGCTCGCGGGAAACCACGACTCCCTCGACGTGAATGATGCCCAAATCAACGACTTCAGCGCGTGCCTGCCAAATCAGGTTCCGGGCGTCGTCGGAACCTACGGCCGCCAGTACTACATGGACTTCCCCAAAGGTGCACCCCTCGTTCGGGTGATCCAGGCATCGAAGGACTTGACCTTCGAAGACGGGAAATGGGCCTACGCACAAGGCGATGCCCGCTACAAGTGGGTGTCGGATGCCATCGATGACGGCCGCGCCAAGGGTGCGAAATGGATTGTCGTGTCGACGCACTACCCGTGTTTGTCAGTCGGTCAGTACACCTGCACGACGAACCGCGACTTCTACGACCTCATGCTGAGCAAGAAGGTCGACTTGGTGCTGCATGGCCACGAGCATGGCTACATGCGCACCAACCAAATTCGCACCGGAACCACAGGGTGTCCGACGTTGACGGTCAACGCTTTCAACGCCAACTGTGTTGCTGATTCAGATGGCAATTTCACCGCAGGGCAGGGAACTGTATTTGCGACCGCGGGAACTGGCGGAATCCCCGTCCGAGACGTCAACAGCAGTGACCCTGAGGCGGGTTACTTCGGCGCCTACTCGGGCCTGAACAAGGATCCCAG
>JAOAUD010000026.1 GCA_030157755.1 Candidatus Nanopelagicales bacterium | reverse complement strand
TCGTGCACGACCATGCGAAATCGCGCCATGACGTCGCCGTTGCTGGTGGTGTGCCTATGGACTTCGCTGACCGCATTGCCCATGAGCACAACGCTGCATTCATTCATTCCGACCCCCGAGAATCGATCGTTCTTGATGTCGTTGATGACACAGCAACAATGCGCCAAATCCAGGCTGCTGGACCCGAAGTAGGTCGCTACCGGTGGACAAGCCACCGGCGAGACCCCCAGTGGATAACTGGTCTGGTCGTGCGAACTTCGCTACCCGACCGGGTGACTGCCGAGCCAAAGGTGGAACTTACGCGTAGCCTCGCAACGGCGAATCTGAATCTCATGGCCTGCGAAGGATGTTCGATGAAGGCATTGCGAACTGGACTGATCGGTGGCGCCCTTCTTGCAGTTGCGATGGCGCCCGTGTTTGGAGTCAGCGCGGCATCGGCAACGGACACCGAAACTCTGCCCCCGACACTCACTTCGCCAACCGCCAGTTCGGTTGTTGATGGGGGCACCGGAATCCAGCTCTCGTACATCCTGCCGGAGGCACCCCTAGCCGAGTCGGTTCACATCTTCTTCAACGGCCAGGGCCCGGGCTGTAACACAGTGGACTTGACCATGAGCGACTCACAGTCGGTCATCACCACGATCGACCCGGCAAATATTCAAGCAAACGTGAACGTCCGAGGGGCCACCGCGAACACCTTGCCGCCGTGCGTCTACACCGTGATAGTCGTCTACCGGGATGCATCGGCGAACCCTTCGGCGACAGCATTCGCGACCAATGTCTCAATCGCACTTGCACCGGGAGTCACCACCAGCAGCGCAACCTCAATCGGCACCAATTCGGCAACGCTGAACGGTTCGGCAACGGCCAACTACAGTGATACGCAAGTTGGGTTTTCCATCGGCACAGACCCAACGCTCACTTCAGGAACAACAACCATCTCGCCCGCCACCACAACTATCGCGGCATCGACGGGCACGACATCCGCGTCCCTGACTGCCGATGCGAACTTGTTGCAACCAGCCACGACGTACTACTACCGGCTTGTTGCTGACAATGCGATCGGGAGTCCACAGCTCGGCAACATCGTGAGCTTCACGACCGGTTCTTTGGCAACGCCAGTGGTGCCGACGCCAAGCGCTGGCCCGCAGCTACTCAACGGTTCCGTCAAAGCGAAATTGAAGATCAAGAAGCGCGCCCAAACTGCCAGCAACAACGACAATTGGGCAGACCGTGACCTGGCGCTCCGCCAAACCGAAGGTGTGCAAAGTCAAAGCACTCACCGTCACGGCCAAGCGTCGTGGGAAGTGCGTACTGACGGCTGCGGCCCCCGCGACGACCGGCGCCTTGGCGTTCACGGGTTCTTACCGGATCACCATCAAGTAGCACCCTCACAAGGCAGATCCGCAGGTCCTACGTCACCATCACTCTTTCGACCTCATGCACGATCTGCAGATCTTCTCGAGCCGTCACCACGACCACTGGCACTCGCGAGTTATCGGCGCTGATCACTGCGTCGCCACTCGCGACATCGTTCGCTGCCGAATCCAGCTTGACACCGAGAAACCCCAATGACGCAGACAGTTCGGCTCGCACTCGCTGTTGGTGTTCACCAATTCCACCCGTGAACACCAACAGGTCGATACCTCCCATAGCAACAATCATCTGGCCGGCAAACGCCGCGAGCTGATAGTTGAAAACCTCCCACGCCGTGAGCGCTGCGGGGTCACCTGCGTCTACCCCTGCAACAACATCGCGCACGTCGCCGGAGGTTCCGGATAGCCCGGCAAGCCCGGACGCGTGCTCCATCGCATCTGACAATTCCTCACGAGTCAGGTCAGCATGTTCAAGGAGCCACAGCATGAGACCGGGATCGACGGTTCCCGACCGCGTCACCATGACCAAGCCCTCAAGCGGAGTGAACCCCATCGTTGTGGCAACCGACTTGCCATCACGAATTGCACACAGCGAGGCACCTGCCCCAAGGTGCGCCGTCAGGATCCTCGATTCAGCGGCGGGTACGCCAGCGAGTTGGGCGCCAGCCTCGAACGCGTATGCGTGGGACAGCCCGTGGAATCCATACCGACGCAGTTGCCAACGTTCGTTCCATTCCTTCGGAAGCGCGTACGTCGATGCCGCCGCCGACAGCGTTCGATGAAAAGCAGTATCGAAACACGCGACCTGCACGGCATCAGGGAAGGCAGCCCTCGCGATCTCTATCCCAGCGATGGCCGGTGGCTGGTGCAGCGGCGCAAGATCAACTGTGGTCTTCAGATACGCCACGACGTCATCGTCGATGACCGTTGTCTCGCGCAGCTTTGGTCCGCCGTGCACCACTCGGTGCCCAACTGCATCCACGCCACCGGCAGCAGTGACAGCTTCGACAATCTCGTCGAACCCATCCGCGGGGTTCCACCGCTGGATGTTTTCGTCGATGACGAGTTGATCTCCATCGAAGTACTGCCACTTCAGGCTGCTCGAACCAGCGTTGATAACCAGAATTCTCATCGAGTACCCAACTGTCTGCGACTACATGGACCAGTCGCGAACCTCAGGCATGTCCTCAAGGTGCTCCACGACGTACTCATCATGGCGGGCTAGCTGGTCCTGGCACCATTTGTGCAGTTCCGTGGCACCGGAGACCGTTCGCCGCGCATTGTTGATCGCATCCATCACCAAGTGATAGCGCGACACCTGGTTGCGGACGACCATGTCGAAGGGCGTTGTGGTTGTGCCCTGCTCGATGAATCCACGTGCCCGGAATCGATCCTCATCAGGGCGCCCATGCACAAGACCATGAATCGCCTCTGGGTACCCGTGGAACGCGAAGATCACGTCGATGTCGTCGGTGAAGAGCTCGCTGAAGTACAGCGAATCCATCCCGTGCGGGTGATCCTTCGGCCGACGCAACGCCATCAAGTCGACGACGTTGACCACACGCGTCCGCATCGCTGGCAACTTCTCCTTGAGCAATTGCGCGGCCGCGATCACTTCGAGTGTGACGACGTCACCGGCACTTGCCAGCACGATGTCGGGCTCATCCGTTCCGTCATCAGTGCCAGCCCATTCCCAGATGCTGGCTCCGCGACGGCAGTGCTCCTCGGCCTCTTCCATCGTCAGCCACTGCAACTGCGGCTGCTTGTCTTGAACGATGAGGTTCACATAGGACTTCGACCGGAAACAGTGATCCGCGACAGAGAGCAAGCAGTTTGCATCCGGTGGAAGGTAGACGCGGGCCACATCGCCGCGGGTAGTCAACAACACTGACAACAGACCTGGACCCTGATGGGAGAACCCATTGTGATCATTACGCCACGCTGTTGACGTCAGCAAGATGTTGAGGCTGGGGACCTTCGCCCGCCATGGCAGGTGTGCAGCTTCCTCAAGCCACTTTGCGTGTTGGATCGTCTGGGAAGCGCTGACCATCGCGAACGCTTCATACGTCGCAAATAGTCCGTGGCGTCCCGTCAGCGTGTAACCCTCCAGCCACCCTTGGCAGTTGTTCTCGCTGAGGACCTCCATCACTCGCCCGTTGGACGAGATCTTGGTGTCATAGGAAAACGTCTCCTCCATGAACCCTCGGTCGCTGACATCGAAGACGGCACCTAGGCGGTTGCTGTTGGTCTCGTCAGGACAGAAGAGGCGGAACGTCGATGGGTTCTGTTCGTAGATGCCGCGCATCATGTCGCCGAGCGCCCGGGTCGACTCAAGGCGAACGGTCGCCGGACTTGGTACGTCGACGGCCAGACTGCGGAAGTCCGGAATGTGAAGTTCCCTGGTCAGCAATCCGCCATTTGCGCTGGGGTTGCCACTCATCCGAAGTTCGCCAGCGGGGTTGTCGTGGGTGATCTCAGCGGACGGGACGCCATCAGCACCGAACAGCTCTGCCGGTCGGTAGGACAGCAACCAGTCCTCGAGGATCTGAAGGTGCTCAGGGTTGTCGCGGACTCCAGAAAGCGGAACCTGGTGTGCTCGCCACGTGCCTTCGACCTGCACTCCGTCGACCTTGTTCGGACCCGTCCACCCCTTGGGCGAACGCAACACGATCATCGGCCAGCGAATCGACTGGATATCGATGTCGCCGTCGCTGTTACGCGCATCAAGCTGAATTGCCTTGATCTTTCCCCACGCCTCCGCGAGTACAGCGGCAAATCGTTCGTGCATCCCCGGCAGGTCGTCACCTTCAACTTCGAGAACCTCGTACCCGTGGCCCTCCATCAGCTCGCGCAACTGGCGCGGGTTCTTGCGGGCTAGAACGGTCGGTCCGGCGATCTTGTATCCGTTGAGGTGCAGGATCGGAAGCACCGCGCCGTCATGCTTCGGATTGATGAAGGAAACGCCCTTCCACGAACCTTCAAGGGTTGCCGTCTCTGCCTCGCCGTCGCCAACGACTGCGATGGTCATGAGCTCCGGGTTGTCCATAACCGAGCCGAATGCGTGCACGAGTACGTACCCGAGCTCGCCACCCTCGTGAATGGATCCCGGCGTCGTCACCGACGCATGGCTTGGGATTCCACCCGGGGCAGAGAACTGCCGGAACAACTGAAGCATTCCGGCTTCGTCTTGGGTGATCTTCGGGAAACACTCGGTGTAGGTGCCCTCCAGCCAGGAGGCCGCGACGAGCGCCGGACCACCGTGGCCGGGCCCCGCCATGTAGATCGTTGATTGACCAGTCGCCCTGATCAAACGGGAGGCGTGCGCGTAGATGAAGGACAACCCCGGGCTCGTTCCCCAGTGCCCAAGAAGCCGTGGCTTGATGTCGTCAACTGTCAGCGGACGCTTCACCAATGGGTTGTCGCGCAGATAGATCTGTCCGATTGTTAAGTAGTTCGCCGCTCGCCACCACGCATCGACTGAGGCGAGTTCGGCCTCGCTGATTTCCGAAAGTCGTTCCACTACATGCTCGACGTCGGCCATTGCGCCACTCGTCTGGTTCGTTGCAGTCATTGACACTCCTCATCGGCGGGCGCGAACATCACATCGCCAGCCCGCACTTCATCGCTGGCAGGTTCGACGCTATTCCTCCCCGGCACGGATTACTAGAGGCCAACGCAGATGGGTGAGAAATTGCAGACCCCGCAAAAAGCAAGGCGCAAATCAAGGTCCAACGTCCCGAATCGGCGGGCACGAATACACCAGTAGCGCGACCTTCGATAACGGCCCCATTAGGATTCGGCAATGCGACGCCAAAATCGTCGCTATGCGCCCGTAGCTCAATGGATAGAGCAATCGGTTTCTACCCGGTCGGTTGGGGGTTCGAGTCCTCCCGGGCGCGCTTAGGCCGCGTGGTTGCGGGGTGCGAGCCGTCGGTGAGCGGCAGCCGCCTACGAATTCGGCGGGTCTTGGTCACCGTTCGCGGTCATCTCGGTCCACTTGTTGCCGTCGTAGTACCGATACTGCGCAGGGTTCTTCGGGTCTGGGTACCACCCCTGCCGCTGTTTGTCGCTTGAGCCGACCGACTTGCGAATGGCAGTCATCATTGCCAACGAGAGCCCGATGACCGCGACTGCCAGGATGATCCACAACCAGCTATCCATAGGACGATCCTCGCACCACCGACACCTGGGGCGTGCAACCCGACACGGATTTGCGCCGCACCTGGCAATCAGCGCCAGCCGAGGGTTCGAGTCAACTCGGCAAACACGGAGTCATACATGGATGTCGGCGCCATGGTGTGACCGCCATAGAAATCCAGTTCGTGGACGTCCCAACCCAGCGCGCGATAGCGATTCGCGTCCGCTCGCATCTCGTCGTACCGGAAGTCTGGCCCACCTGGGCCGGCCGCACTTTCCAGGAACCATGCCTGCTTCGTCGGCTGCGGATAGTCCGCCGATGTCCGGCAGGCGTCGAGGTACTCGTTCCAGGTGGGCCCGTTGGACAGCTCACCTGTGGGCAAGGCAGTGCCCCAGATCATCCCCGTGTTGATCACCACGGCGGCGGCGAGTCCGGGGTACTCGATGTTGAGTGCGTGGGAGTACGAAGCACCGCCAGAAATCCCCATCAACACAACGCGCGATTGATCTATTGGGAGCTTCTGGAATGCATTGATCATCTGTGAGCGCGCCGTTGCGTAGTTCGAACTCACGCCTTGTCGCCGACAGGGTTCGCTGAAGTCACCACCCCAGTTCATGGCGTATTGGTCCTGATCCGGGTAGCGAATCGGTGGCGCTTCGATCGTCGGGTCAGTGGCCTGGTTGCGGTAGTACCTCGAAGACATCACGATGAACCCGAACCTGTCGGCGAGTCCCTTCAACTGCGTGTCATACGGGCCGGGCGGGGAGTCAGCCTCTCCCGGACTGAAGGCGACGATCACCGGGTAGCTGCGCCCCGTTGGTTGATAGCCGGCCGGAAAGTAGTAGACCCAGTCGTAGTCGCGGGCGTAGCTGCCTGTCTCCGCGTAGCTGAAGGTTTTGGTTGCGCCCCTTGACTTCGCGGTTGCCTTGACACGCACCCGGTATTTGCCCGATCTGACGTCTAGCGTGCGCCGTTCCCGCTTGCCGATCGTGCGATAGCGACCCACCTTTCGCCACTTGCCGCTGACGCGTTGCTCAAGCACAAGTAGATACGACCCCTTGCGCGGCCGCGCGGGCGTCACCGAGATGGTGAGGTCAGTGCCGCCCACAACTTTGATCTTCACGCGCTTCGCAGCAGCTGCACGCATCACGGCACCTGCAGAGCCGTTGGTCGCGGGCGCACCCATGACGGAGACGTCAGCCGATGCCGGCGCGGCGCTTGTCGTCACGCTACCGGCCAGCGCGCACGCCAGCAGGCTCATGACACCCACCGTTGCCGGCAGCCACTGCGCTCGCGTCATACCTGTGATTGGACTTCACCATCACCACGCGCGCAACACACGTTCATCCATCCACCGCACGATCACCACACGGCGTGAACATGACGCCAAGTACTACGAGTGTCCTTCGATACTGCTGAACTCCGAGCCAGCGCGACCGATCGCCTGCGCTTGTGCCTCTGCGAGCAAAGCCTCGAATGTTGTCTTGCGAGGATCCCCCGCAGCGGTTCCCACCTTCAACGTCGTGGGCCATCGACCGAGATTTACACCTGTGCGACGAACTGCCTCCTGAATACGGGCTGCCAGTGCGTCCGCATCAGGCCGTGCACCAAGTCCGGCCACCAGGAATTCATCACCGGCCCAACGCGCCACCAAGTCACCAACGCGCACCTGTTCCTGGATCGACTTGGCGACACCTCGCAATACGTCGTCTCCGTACTTGACCCCATACTCGTCGTTCGCCCGCTTCAGCTCATTGACATCGAAATACATCACACACACCGGATCATTGACGCGTTCGGCAATTCCCGC
>JAOAUD010000025.1 GCA_030157755.1 Candidatus Nanopelagicales bacterium | reverse complement strand
ACGGTGTCGGCTATCTCTCGGTGTACCTCGAAAGGACAATGAGGTCGCGCGGATAATCAGAGAACCACTGTCCAATCTTGAAATCATCAGCACAGCCGAAGTTGGATCCTGTCACAACATTATTGTTCAAGGTGTTGTTTCTTGGTGCCTTGTAAGGTGCAGACGCGTCTGCGCCTATCAAAAGAATGCCATATCGGGACGCGACAGTATTGTTGTGAATCAGGTTCTGGATTGTCACCTGGTTGTTTGCATCGGTGAACTGGCAGAGCGTGATCGCCGCAGAACCGGTACCGATGGGACCACCTCGGCACTCTGGATGATAGGGACTACCAGTGGTAGTACTGGGCTGATAGATCGTGTTGTATCGAATCGTCCAGTAGCTTCCAACGACTGAAGCGCCTGCCCAGCTGGAGTTGTCGTGAATGTAGTTGCTCTCAATGATCCCGCCCCAACCGTTATTGATTATCAATACATGGACTGGAAACAACTGTTCTGGGCCTAATACTCAGCCAACGCGCTTCTAAGAAGTAACACCCCAACAAGCGCCGTCGTCCAGGGACGCACACCTCCATCTCCCTGGGCGGCGGCACTAGCGGTCTGAGGAAGCCCGCAACATCCTTGAGCGCGATGCAGGAAGATCGGGCCGTCGCATCCCCACCGACCGACATTTTCGGGTCCAAGGACTCCGGGATCAAGGGCGGAGCCGGGCCTCGTGTTCTGAGCAACGGCGGCGTGCTCACTGGACCCGCTCCGGTGTACAATGGGCCATTCAATCCCGGAGTTGCGACGACAAGGTCATGAACTTGAACGATTTAAACATTACGACGGTGCCCAGCCTGGATGTGGACTACTACCAGTCGATTAGCTACTGGAACCACTTCGAGCTTGTCTACCGGAGACTGAATCGACGAGCGACGGGCGACGAGGATACCTTCTGGTATCAAGAGCTCTTGGCGGCAGGACACCGATTCGAGCGTGCCCTGATTCTCAACTGCGGCAACGGTTGGGTTGAGAGGGAACTGGTTCGAATCGGACTAGTGAGGAAAGTCGTCGGCATCGACATCTCCGACGACTTGCTCGAACAGGCGCGATCCGCTGCTAGTGAACTGGGAATTGAGGCGGAGTACGTTCGGATTGACGTAAACGTCGATCCGATGCCCGCCGGCGACTTCGACCTGATCGTCAATCATGCGGCGAGCCATCATGTTTCTGCTATTGACCGGGTAACTCGGCAACTGGCCGACCGGCTATCAAGCGATGGACTCTTCGTAAACTGGGACTACATTGGCCCACATAGGAACCAATACACAGCCCAGCAGTGGGAAGCTGCGTGGCTCGTCAATGCTGAGCTTCCCGTCAACCTCAGACAGGAAATGCGCTACCCGGATATTGGCACGATGCTAGCTGTCGATCCGACAGAAGCAGTTCATTCAGAGCTAATCGTTTCGACCCTGGAACGCTACTTCGATATTGTCAACTTCCGGCCACTAGGCGGCGCAGTCGGATACCTACTCTTGACGCACAATCTTCCGTTCTATGAACGACCGGTCGAACTCGTGGAGGACTGGGTGAGGCTCGTCATGGACGCGGACGAGCGATTCTTGGAGTCGAACCCTGACCAGAGTCTCTTTGCCTACTTCATGGCTCGAAAGAAGAACGTCGCTCCATCGGCCCACGATTTGAGATCGTGGACAGCCGACGAGGAGAGGCGTGAGGGCACTGCGATGTCAAGCGGCGGCGAGTACTACCCGCGCACGATGCTGGCCACGATGCTTCGAGCACGGGAGGCCTCTGTCGAGCCCACCAACGCCCATGGATGGCGCCAAAGCCTTGGAGCTCGGCTCCCAAGGATCGCAAGAATCTACCATTTCTTGAGGAGTCGCATTCGGCAAGATGTAGCAGTCCCTGCACGACGAATCTAGGAAACCGTCCTCGAGTTGTTTGAGGCCAACGACTCGACGTGGCTCTGGGAAAGACAGGATGAAGTTCGGGAGTCTTAGTTAGACCTCGACTCGCAACCCAGCGCCTCGACGAGATCGTCAACCTTCCTCGTCGAGGTGCCCGTTGCGTTGCGTCACACGCTCGGTCGTGCGTGCGCCGGGTGCGGCACCGATCGTCGCAGTGAGCTCCGCTTCGATCAGGCCAACCACCCGGGAAGATTTCGCGGCAGGGCGAGCTGGCAGCTTCACCGGGCCGCTGCCACGTACACCGGGATAGGCGGCCGAACCGAGCGGCCAACCGCTCATTCTTCAGGACATCGAGGCAGGGCGTGGCGTCGTGGTGGTCGACCCGAAGGGTGACCTCGTAGCCGATGTGCTTGCCCGCGTTCCTGCCCATCGTGCGAATGATGTGGTGCTGCTCGACCCGGCGGACGATCAGTTCCCTGTGGGGCTGAATGTGCTGCAGGCCACCGATCGACCTGCCGAACTGGTAGCCGATCAGGTGCTGGCGGTCTTCCATGGTCTCTACAAGGACAACTGGGGGCCGAGGACGCAGGACATCTTGCACGCCTCGTTGCTTACGCTGGCCGGTCGCCAGGGGATGACGCTCTGTGCCCTACCGGTGCTGCTGAGCAACGAGCACTTCCGCTCCAAGATGGTGGCCGGGCTCACCGATGAGATTGCCCTCAAGCCGTTCTGGCGATGGTTCGAGCAGCAGAGCGAAGGTGAGAGGCAGCAGGCCATCGCGCCGGTCATGAACAAGCTTCGCGCCTTCTTGCTGCGTCCCCGGATGAGGGGCGTTATCGGGCAGGGAGAGGCGAAGTTCAACATCGAGGATGTCTTTACGAAGAGGCGCATCGTGTTGGTCTCGCTGGCCAAGGGACTGCTCGGCCCGGAAGCGGCGGCACTGCTTGGATCGCTGATCGTGTCGCAGCTGTGGCAGGCCGCACTCGGGCGAGTACGCATCGCTCCAGAGCGGCGTCATCCGGTGATGGTTTACGTCGACGAGTTCCAGGACTACCTGCACCTGCCGACCGACCTGACCGACGTGCTGACTCAAGCCCGCGGGCTCGGGGTCGGACTAACGCTGGCGCACCAGCACATGGCGCAGCTACCGCCTGCAATGCGCAGCGCCGTGATGGCCAACGCTCGCAGCCGGGTGGTCTTCCAACTCGGATACGAGGACGCCAGGGTGATCGCAGGCATGGGACGCAAGCTGAGCGCTGACGACCTTCAAGGACTGCCGCGCTACGAGGCCTACGCCTCGCTCGTCACCGGCGGCGAGGTGACGCCGTGGGCGTCGATCCGCACAGCGGCACCAGAACCGGTAACGGCCGATGTGGATGCCCTGCGAACGCGAAGCCGGCAGGCCTACGGACGACCGATCGAAGCGGTTGAAGCCGAGCTACGCCGACTCGTTGAGGGCACTGAGGACGACGGCGAGCAACCGCTCGGCCGAAGGAGGCGGTCATGAGCCGGCTACCCGGTCGCCTACCCGGTCGCGTTGACGCTGGCGACTCAAAGCACCTGGCTGGGGCCACTGCCGGTCGCAGCAAGGGCGCCGACTCCTACGTGCAATCCACACGCACTTCGGATTCATCAGACTCCCCGGCCCGTGTTGGCCATGTCGCCCTGAAACGTCTGCGGCAGAAGCTCTCGGAGCGGGAACTCGCTGTTCTCGCATCCGTCGACACCTACCGCTACATGAGCGCAGCGCAGATCGAGCGACTCCAATTCTGGGAGCACGCCAGCGCCGACACGGCAGCTCGCATCCGCCGCAGGGTGCTGGAGCGGCTGACCGCCGCTCGTCTGCTGGCACGGACTGAACGAGTAATCGGCGGGATGCGTGCAGGGTCGGCAGGGTTCGTCTATGGCATCGGGCCTTTGGGCCATCGTCTGCTGCATGACGATGGCAGCCGCGGGAGGTGGGACGAGCCAAGCCTCACGTTCCTCGACCACACGCTGGCCGTCGCGGACGTCGCCATCGAGGTGACCGAGGCATCCCGGCGTGGTGGCCTTGACCTGCTCGCCCTTGAAGCTGAACCGAAGTGTTGGCGACGCTTCACTTGTGGGCTCGGCGCACGAGAAGTGCTGAAGCCCGACCTGTTCCTGAGCGTTGGCGTCGGCGACTACGAGCATCGCTGGTTTATCGAAGTGGACCGTGGAACGGGAAGAACCAAGGCGCTGCGCGACAAGTGCCAGATCTACGTTGACTACCGACGCAGTGGCATGGAGCAGGCAGCGCACGAGGTTTTCCCCAGGGTGCTGTGGATTGTCCCGACCGAACGCCGAGCGCGGCAGATCGATGAGCTCGTTCGGCACAGCTCTGGTCTGACCTCCGAGCTGTTTACGGTGACTGTGGAGGCCGGCTTCCTCGGCACGCTGGTGGGAGGTGAACAATGAGCCACTCACCGTTCGCGGGGAAGATCCTCGTCGGGGATGTACGGAAGATGCTCGATGAGCTGCCGTCAGAGAGCGTGGACTGCATCGTCAGTTCGCCGCCCTACTTCCGGCTCCGCAACTACGGCGAGGGACGACAGATCGGTCTCGAGCGCCATGTCGATGAGTGGGTCGATGAGCTTCGTCTCGTGGCCCGCGGCCTGAGGCGAGTGCTGAAGGAAGGCGGCAGCTTCTGGCTCAACCTTGGCGACACCTACAGCCGGTCGCCCCTCGACGGAGCGCTGGCGAAGAGCTTGGTGCTCGCGCCGGAGCGACTGGCGACTGCGCTGGTTGCTGACGGATGGGTGCTGAGAAACAAGGTCATCTGGAGCAAGCCGAACCCGATGCCGACCAGCGTGCGAGATCGGCTGTCGTGCACCTGGGAGGTCGTCTACTTCTTCGTGAAGGCCCAGCGCTACCACTTCGACCTCGATGCAATCAGGGTGCCGCATCGCAGCAAGAGTGCAACCAGCCGGCCGCCCACTCGGCGTCCGGCTGATGGCAAGCACGCCTGGTCAGTGCCGCCGGAGTGGCGAGGCCCATCGTCCGGCACAAACGGCGGACTCGATCGACTGAAGGCTGCTGGGCTCGTCGGCCACCCTCTGGGCAAGAACCCCGGAGACGTCTGGAGTCTGTCGACTGCCAGCTACCGGGGAGCACATCATGCCGTCTTTCCGGTGAGCCTGGCCGAGCGACCGATCCTGGCGACGTGCCCGGTTGGAGGGATCGTGCTTGATCCGTTCATGGGTTCAGGTACCACCGCCATCGCTGCAGAGAAGCACGGACGGCAGTGGATCGGTATAGAGCTCAACCCCGACTTCGCCGCCCTCGCTCACGAACGCATCGAAGCAGAGCGAGCGAAGCGCACCTTGACAACTGAAGAACCCGAGACATTGCTGCCGCCTGCTGCGTGATGGGCACCGGCATCGCACCGACCGTTTTCGGAAGGTGCGATGCCGGGCCAGCTGCAAGCCGGAACCCCTTAGACCAAGTCCTTGACGGCAGCACTAGCAGCGTCGCGCTTCACAGCATCGATGCCGTTCTGCGCACCCGCCTTGGTTGTGTAGCCCTCACCACCGACAGCGATGATCTGCCCGTTGGCGGACTTCATCCGCCATCGGTACTGCTTGTCGGTAGTGCTCTGATACAGCTCGAATGTCGCCATGATGACGACCTTCCTTTCTGCCGGGAATGGGAGGAGTCCGGCGAGCCTCACAGTACGACGAGGGTGTGACGCGATTGTCGGAGACGCTGAACAGACAGACCTCGTCGGTGCCCTGCAGCTGGCATCCCGCCAGTTGCAACTACACCGAGGAGGTACACGGATGAACTTCATCCGAACGCAGCAGACTGCTGCACGTCACCAGGAGGTGAGGGAATGAAGACTCTCGCCATTCGCCTGGACGACGAACTGCACGCACAGCTCAGTGTGCTCGCTCAGTTGCGGCAATCGACGATCACCGACGAGATCCGCATCAGCATCGAGAGCCATCTCGAAGCCTCAACGAGCGACCCTGAGCTGAAGAACCGCGCCAAGGCAGTGCTCGACGACATCGAGCGCGACGCCAAGGCTCGGGAGGCTGCCATCGCCACCCTGTTCAGCGCAAGCACTGAGCAACCCGGTGGCGCCGGCAAGCCCGGCAGGAGCCGGTCAGCTGCCAACAAGAGCGAGTAGCACTCGCTCGTACACCACGGGAACCCCGGGTGGAGGGAGAGGACGCCAGATGCTGCTGCTCACTAGTTGAGCCAGCGTTCGCCCTCCCCCTCCCCGGGGCCGCAACCAGAGGACCAACGACAAGAACAGATAACTAACGAAAGGAGGGAGAGCATGAGGAGTGAACACGAACGAGGACCGGAGGCGCAGGGAGAGATTCACCGGCAGCCGGATACGGAGAAGCCAGGCAACGTTGAGGCGTTGGCCCGAGATGGGCCACGCATCTACGTCGCATCGCTGAGCGATTACAACAACGGCATCCTGCACGGGTGCTGGATGAATGCCGGCAGCAACGCTGAGACAATGCAGCAGGAGGTCGATGAAATGCTGCGCAGCTCACCGACTACGCGCCGCTACGGCGAGCCGGCCGAAGAGTGGGCAATCCACGACTATGAAGGTTTCGGGGACCTACGGCTCAGCGAGATGGACTCGCTCGACTACGTCCCACGGATCGCCAGTGGCATAGAGAACCACGGGCTGGCGTTTGCCGCCTGGGTGTCAGAGGTGAACTGCGACCCCGAGCAGATGGAGCAGTTCGAGGAGCGCTTCCAAGGAGAGTGGGAGTCGGTCGAGGCGTACGCCGAGAACCTGCTCGATGAGCTGAGCGCGCAGAGGGTCATCGACGAAGCGCCCGAGTGGCTGCAGCCCTACCTCAAGCTCGATGTAGCGGGCTTCGCCCGCGACCTTGAAGCCGGTGGCGACATCACCACGGCTGAGACGCCCGAGGGGAAGACCTGGGTGTGGCTGAGTTGGTAGGCGAGCTACCAGCGCATCGGCTGCACGTCGAGCACGATCCGGGTGCCTTCGACGAGCGCCGTGGCGTAGTCAGTCAGTTCAGGGTCAGTGAGCGACCCACCGTCGCGTGCCCACTCACGCTGGAGGCGCGACTTGGCGGCCGCCAGAGGCTGACCCTTCAACTCTCGGCCGAGGCGGTCGAAGGTGGCCTGCATTTCGGATGCGCGCTGACGGTAGGCGCTTTCGACCTGCTGCTTCATGGATCGTTCGATGTCACGAGCGAAGTTGGACATGGCTTCCTTTCCGAGCGACTCGGGGGATTGGAGTCGCTCTCTTCGCGACGGTACGCCAGGGGTGTAACAAGGTTTCGGAAAGCCACCGTTTCGGATGTTGTGGAATGGACACCAGTGCTTCATTTGTGAAGCGATTGGGAGTAGAATTGTGGGGTAACCAGGAGAAACGGATCAACCATGGACGAAAGACAGGCCAAGGAACTGGGACGG
>JAOAUD010000024.1 GCA_030157755.1 Candidatus Nanopelagicales bacterium | reverse complement strand
GCATCGAGGCACGCGCAAAGTCGCGGATCGACTCGTCGAGGTTGTACATCCCCATTGCCACACCGGCGCCAGGGAAGTCGAAAACCTCGAACTCCATGGGTGCGGAGCCATCCTTGGGCGTGAACGTCATTGTCAGCGTGCCCTCGCCTGGGACGACGAAGTTGGTGGAACGGTACTGGTCACCGAATGCGTGACGGCCAATAACGATCGGCTTGGTCCAGCCCGGAACTAGCCGCGGGATATTGCTGATGATGATCGGTTCGCGGAAGATGACGCCGCCGAGGATGTTGCGGATCGTGCCGTTGGGCGACTTCCACATTTCCTTGAGGCCGAACTCTTCTACCCGAGCTTCATCAGGCGTGATCGTCGCGCATTTGACGCCGACGCCGTACTGCTTGATCGCATTCGCCGAATCGATGGTGACCTGGTCGTCGGTTGCGTCGCGATTCTCGACGCTGAGGTCGTAGTACTTCAGATCGATGTCGAGGTAAGGCAGGATCAGCTGCTCACGGATGAACGACCAAATGATGCGGGTCATCTCGTCACCGTCGAGTTCAACAACCGGGTTCTCGACCTTGATCTTCGCCATCAGGACTCCTCTAACTACAGCTCATACGAAAGTGTTTTGGTGGTCAGTTGCTTGTCTAGAGCAAGCCGAGCGCACGGACGGCTTCGCGCTCTTCAACGAGTTCAGCGACAGATGCCTCGATCCGAGGACGTGAGAAGTCGTTGATCTCCAGGCCTTGGACGATCTCCCACTGCCCATCACGAGCGACACATGGGAACGACGAAATGATCCCTTCCGGAACCCCGTAGGACCCGTCGGAGACAACTGCGGCTGAGGTCCAGTCGCCTTCTGGTGTTCCGTTCACCCACGAGTTGACGTGATCGATTGCGGCGTTCGCTGCCGAGGCTGCGGACGAGAGGCCTCGCGCTTCAATGATTGCTGCACCACGCTTGGCGACAGTCGGGATGAAATCATCGGCTAACCAAACCTCATCGTCGATAACCGCTGCTGCGCTTTCGCCGTTAATGCGTGCGTTGAAGATGTCGGGGTACTGCGTCGCCGAGTGGTTACCCCAAATCGTCAGGTGCTTGACCTCATCGATGTGGACTCGCGCCTTGTTGGCAACCTGCGTCAACGCGCGGTTGTGGTCCAGCCGTGTCATCGCGGTGAAGCGATCGTTCGGAACGTCTGGGGCATGCGCCGACGCGATGAGCGCGTTGGTGTTGGCCGGGTTGCCGACAACGAGGACGCGAATGTCATCAGCGGCAACTGCGTTGATCGCTTCACCCTGGGGCTTGAAGATTCCACCGTTGGCCGACAGCAGATCGCCGCGCTCCATGCCCTTTGTCCGCGGGCGGGCGCCAACTAGCAGCGCAAAGTTGGCATCCTTGAACGCATCCGTCGGATTGTCAGAAATCTCAATGCCAGACAGGAGCGGGAACGCGCAGTCGTCGAGTTCCATGGCCACACCTTCGGCCGCCTTCACACCCTGCGGAATCTCCAGCAGACTCAGCCGAACCGGAACGTCCGGTCCGAGCATCTGCCCTGAGGCGATTCGGAAGAGCAACGCGTAGCCGATTTGACCAGCGGCTCCGGTGACAGTGACGGTGACGGGCGATTGGGCCATGAAGTGTGACCTTTCTGCGGGGTCCGACTGCGCAAAATGAGCGGCAGCCAATAAGCCAAACGGGCAATGCGAGGTTATCCGATCGCGAAAAGACGCAGGAACACAGGCTGAGCTTACGTGTGGCGCAGGTGCGCTGAGTTAGCTGAGAACCGGCACAGAAAATGCCAGAGCAGTGATGCTCACGGCGAACAGACCGAGGATGATCAAGTCGATGCCTCGCGAACGGACCTTGAGCATCCCAACTTCGCGGTCGTTCAGAACAAGGCGCAGGAAGAATGCGAGCGCCATCGACATTCCGAATAACAACGCACCACGACGGAACGAATCCACCAGGACAACAGTCAGCGAAACGGCAAGTGCAGAGAACACCAGCACAGTTGGCCATTCCGGCAGGTTGATAGCTGCCCGACCGAAGATCGGGGTGGGTGTGTGTGCAGGATTGGCCGGATCGGCCTCGGTGAGCGCGGGTGCTTGTGGTGCCGCCTGCGGCACCACAACCTGAGGCCTCAGCGGAATGACGTTCTCGGGGAGGTCCTCGGGAGCAGGCATAGGAACGACAAAATCGCCGTCGTTCTCCGCGCTTGAACCGTTGACCGCACCCACAAACCCAACGGTAGACCTTTGCTTCAGGGTTTGCCGTTTGCGGCACTCAGAGATGTGACGCTTTTTCGAGCTGTCTGCGGAACTATTCGGTGCCGGATGCGTCGCTACTGTGACCTGATCGGCCGGGTGCTACCGCGCGGCGAGGAGTTCTTCGGCCCTTTCAACAACGTTTGCCAACAACATGGCCCTCGTCATCGGCCCGACTCCCCCAGGCATCGGCGCAACGAAGCCGGCGACCTCATGCACCTGCGGCGAAACGTCACCGACCAGGCCTGCGTCGGTCCGAGTAATTCCGACATCAAGCACCGCAGCGCCTGGTTTCACCATCTCAGCGGTCACTAGCCCGGCGACACCTGCGGCAGCAACAACCACATCGGCGGTTCGGGTGTGGGCAGCCAAGTCTTTGGTGCCGGTGTGGCAGAGGGTGACAGTGGAGTTCTCACTGCGGCGCGTGAGCAGCAGTCCAAGCGGGCGCCCAACGGTGACGCCTCGGCCAACGACACAGACTTCGGCACCGTTGAGTTCCACGTCGTAGCGTCGCAGGAGTTCGACAATGCCCCGAGGCGTACAGGGCAACGCACCTGGTGCTCCGAGCACGAGGCGCCCGAGGTTGACGGGGTGCAACCCATCGGCGTCCTTGCCGGGGTCCATCCGTTCCAGCACGACCTCTTGATCGATGCCATTGGGCAACGGGAGCTGCACGATGTAACCCGTGCAGAAATCGTCGGCATTGAGGCGCTCAACTTGTTCAAGCACCTCGGCCTGTGACGCATCCGCTGGAAGGTCAACCCTGATGGATTCGATGCCGACCTGTTCGCAGTCTCGGTGTTTGCCTGCGACGTACGAGTGACTGCCCGGGTCGTCGCCGACCAGCACGGTGCCCAAACCAGGAACAACACCAGCAGCACGCAGTACGTCGACTCGGGCCCGAAGCTCGTTCTTGATCTGAGCCGCTACCGCTTTGCCATCGAGAATCGTTGCCGTCACATCGGCAAGTATCCCGGACGCTTGCCGACTCTGGCCAACGGGTCAGTCGTTGGGAATCGCCACGTCCTCGCGGCGAACCCCTTGTTTGGCCGTCGCGGCAAGTGCAACCGCACCACCAGTGATCGCGACTCCAAGAACGAGCAACAGATTCACGGGCTCATTCGGGTCGCGCACAACGATATCGAGAATGAGTGCGCCACCCATCTGCCCAACGATCGACAGCAGCGCAAAGAGCAATACGCCCAAGCTGTGCACGACCGAGGCAGCAACCACAATGAACAGCACTCCGATGAAACCGCCGACGTAGATCCACGGGTCATCAATTGGCGACGGGAACTGACCGATTTGGTGTGGTGACACCAATTGGTAGATGACTACCGCGAAGGAAAGTCCGACGAAGCCAACGACGAAGTTGCCCAACCCTGCAACAAACGGTGAGCCAGAGGTTGCCGCAACTTGTCCGTTGAGCGCCTGTTGCACCGCTATGAGGAGTCCCGCGATCAGCGCGAAGATCAACGCCGCGAACTTGAAGTCTCCGTCGCTGGCGCGGCTGGAAACCGCGAGCGCGACACCTGCGGTTGCGATGATCGCGGCGACAACCCGCCGACTCGTTATCGCCTGAACGCCGGCGGGTCCGAGTCCAACCCGATCAACGACGAGTGAGTTCGCATTCTGCGCAGCCACAACCGCGACCGTAAAAACCGCAACACCGAGATACTGGACTGTCGTGCTTTGAGCAGCGACGAACGTTGCGCCGCCGAGACCACCCAGCAGCTCCCAGGGTGCGATGAGTCGGCCACGACCGGGCTTCTTGCGGACCGCGTCGCGAAGCACACCAACGGCCTTGCGATGTCGCTTGCTCGCGACGACGATCACCACGATGGCCACAAGACCGATGACAAACGAAATCCACGCGGCGAGGATTCCGTCGTCAAGCTCCTTGCCGAGTTGCCCGTTGATCCGTGACTGAACAACGGTGAGCGCGCTGACCACCACAGCGGCAACCATCGCGGTTGCCCGACCGGCCTTGTTGAGGCCTGGATGGCTGTTGGTGGTCACGCGAGCTCGAGGTCAGGTGACTAGTGGAAGAAGTGACGGGTGCCGGTGAAGTACATGGTCGCCCCGGCGGCTTGCGCGACTGCGAGAACCTCTTCATCGCGAACAGATCCACCCGGAGAAACGATGAGCCGAATGCCTGCGTCGAGCAGAACTTCAAGGCCATCCGGGAACGGGAAGAAGGCATCTGATGCAGCAACGGCACCACGCACTCGATCTTCACCGGCCCGCGCAACGGCCAGGCGCGCACTGTCAACGCGATTAACCTGGCCCATTCCGATTCCCACCGCTGCCGTGTCGCGTGCAATCAGGATTGCGTTGCTCTTCACACCGCGACATGCACGCCACGCAAACTCGAGGTCCGCCAACTGTTCCGGAGTGGCGGGCTCACCGCTCGCCAGGGTCCAGCTTTGAGCGTCATCGCCTGGGGCATCAATTCGGTCGGTCGCTTGCATCAGCAATCCGCCAGAAATCCGACGTGATTCCACCGCCGCACCGTGCCCAACCGGCGCTGCCGTGAGGATTCGGATGTTCTGCTTGCGTTGCAGAATTTCCAGCGCGTCGGGAGCGAAACTCGGCGCAACGATCACCTCAGTGAACACCTCGGCAACCTGCGCGGCCATGTCCGCCGTGACCTCACGATTCGTTGCGATCACCCCACCGAAAGCAGACACTGGATCAGTTTCATGCGCCTTTCGATGAGCGTCGGCAATCGTGCTGCCAGTCGCCAGTCCACACGGGTTCGCATGTTTGATGATTGCGACCGCCGGGGCTGTGAAGTCGTACGCAGCGCGGTACGCGGCATCGGCGTCGACGTAGTTGTTGTACGACATTTCCTTGCCGTGCAATTGGTCAGCCTGAGCGATTCCAGGCGCAGTGTCTGTCGCGATGTAAAGCGCTGCGGGCTGATGCGGGTTCTCTCCGTACCGAAGTGTCGCGGCCCGCTCCCAGACCCCGGCGACCCATCCCGGGAACTTGCCGCCGTCGGCATCGGGAGCGACAACCGCGCCCATCCAGGATGCAACGGCGACGTCGTAACTTGCGGTGTGACGGAATGCCTCGGCTGCTAGCGCCTTGCGCTGGTCGAGGGTGAATCCGCCAGTCTTGACTGCCTCAATCACCGAGCCGTAGCGCTGCGGTGAAACGACAACAGCAACCGAGGGGTGGTTCTTGGCTGCTGCCCGGACCATCGAAGGTCCGCCGATGTCGATCTGCTCGACGCATTGATCCTCGTCGGCGCCGCTGGCAACGGTTTCGCTGAATGGGTAGAGGTTCACGACGACGAGTTCGAACGGCGAGATCCCGCTGGTGGCGAGTTGCTCCACGTGGTCGGGCAGTCGAGTGTCGGCGAGGATTCCTGCGTGCACGCGCGGGTGCAGCGTCTTCACACGGCCGTCGAGCATCTCGGGGAACTCCGTGAGGTCCGCAACCTGCGTCACCTGGATGCCCTGGTTGCTGATCGTTGCCGCAGTAGACCCTGTCGACACGATCTCGACACCTTCAGCTGCCAACGCGCTTGCGAGCTCAACCAGCCCGGTCTTGTCATATACCGAAATCAGTGCGCGACGAATGGGACGAGTGCTCACGAAATAACGACCTCTCTACCTACTACTTCAACATCATGACGACAAAGGCGCTGAACCACTTCAACGAGTAGTTCACGTTCGACGGACTTGATTCTTTCGTGCAGGGATTCCTCGGTGTCGTCGACCTTGACCGATACCGCCTGCTGGGCGAGGACTGGTCCGGTGTCGACGCCGGCATCGACGAGATGCACGGTGCAGCCGGTGACTGTGACGCCGTATGCCAGGGCATCTGCGACTGCGTGCGCACCGGGGAAACTCGGAAGCAGCGCCGGATGAGTATTCACAATCCGATTCGGAAATTGGGCGAGTACTTCAGGGCCGAGGATGCGCATGAACCCAGCGCTGACGACCCAATCAGGGTTGTGTGCGGCGATTGCGACGGCAAGTTCGGCATCCCATTGCGCGCGATCTGAGTACACCGACGGGTCGACCACAAACGTCGGAATGTCTGCGTCCTCCGCGCGTGCCAGTCCGGCGATCTCGGTCCGGTCAGATCCGACCGCAACAACGGTCGCCGGGTACTGCGGGCTGGCAGCCGCGTCAAGGAGCGCTTGGAGGTTAGTTCCGCTGCCAGAGATCAACACCACAAGCCTGGCTGGCTCTCGAGCACTCGCGTCGGCCGTCGGTGAATTCACCGGGTCATCCTATGTGCCGACCCACATCCAGAATGTCGTTGGACTGCTCGCGCAAGTCCACCGAACGAAGTGCGCGACGACTCGACCACCAGTTCCGCAACCGCCTGAGTTGGTCGCAGGCGAGCCCACCGACGTAGGTCAACACAAACGTGGCGAGAGCTGTGAACAAGGCATTCGGGCCCAGGTACGCCATCCGACCTGACCCGAGCCCGCCGCCTGCGAGCCAACATCCCGCGAACATCACGACTGCTGCAGTGCCGCTGACCCACAAGCGCTCAACTTGGCCGCTCTTTGTGAACACGGGCACCGGGGTCTTCCCGCTTACGAGTGCCATGCCGAGTCCACCGGCAATTAGCGGGATCGCGAGTAGCGCCGGCATCCAACTACTTGTCGCTTCAGGAATACCGCCGAGCAACGGGAAGGCCGGGACAGCGCCGGCGTTGACGACGAACGGCGAAATGATCGTGTCCTGACCGGCGGCAAATCCCGGGCCGACCACAAAAGAGCTTGCCCAAATCAATGCGTTCGGCAAATAGGCGATACCGAGCAAGAACAGCAGGATGTTTCCAATGAGGCCGGGCGACAGCGTCTCCAAGATCGTCAAGCCTGTGCTGAAGTGCAGAGCCAGCGATACCGCGAGTGTCACCCCGGCTCCGGCGACTATGACGCCGAAGGACACAAGTCCGGCGCGCAGTCTGAGGCGCACATGAGGGCTGAAGCGATCAACAATGCTGGGCCAGAGTCCAGCTTCACGAGTCGCTCCACCACCAAAGACCACAACGGCGAACAAGCCCGCACCGATGATCGCGGCGGGGGGCGATACCGAAGCTGCCTCGTTTGCGGTTGCTGTCGCCA
>JAOAUD010000023.1 GCA_030157755.1 Candidatus Nanopelagicales bacterium | reverse complement strand
CGGTCGAGTGGGAAGGCAGGCGAGTAATCGTGACTTCGAGCGGGCTGTTCATCGTATTCGAGGGTGGCGAAGGCGCGGGCAAGTCGACGCAGGTTGCACTGCTGCGAGACGCCTTGGCCGCTCAAGGTCGCGAAGTAGTGGTGACTCGCGAGCCGGGTGGAACACCGGCCGCGGAGGCGATCCGATCCCTGGTGTTGGACCCTGCGAATTCGGGTCTCGACGCCCGGGCTGAGGCGCTGTTGTTCGCAGCCGCTCGTGCCGAACATGCCGCAGCGCTGATTCGTCCGGCCATCGACCGCGGCGCCATCGTCATCTGTGATCGCTACATCGATTCTTCCGTTGCGTATCAAGGACTTGGGCGGGACCTGGGGTCCCAGCGAATCCTTGAACTCAGTGCATGGGCTACGGAGAATCTGTTCCCTGATCTGACCTTTGTGCTCGACATCGACCCATCGGTGGGACTCGCGCGAGCTGGCCAAGTGAGCGCGGCGCCGGATCGGATGGAGTCCGAGGACCTGTCTTTCCACCAGATGGTCCGCCAGGCGTTTTTGGCAGCGGCAGACGAAAATGCCGAACGTTACGCAGTGATCGACGCGCTTGGTGATCAGCAGGAGATCCATGCGGCGATTGTCGAGCGGCTCACCGCACTCGTTTCGCCCTGACAGAGCGCCTTGCAGGACCCCAAAACGCACATTCGGTGGGATCGGCCACTTAGGTAGCCAATCCCACCGAATGGTGGTGATTTCTGAAGTTCTTAGATGCCGACTGCCTTGCGCAGCGAGTCGACCGCACCCATTCCGCGGGCACGAGCCTTGCGCAGGTTCGCGGTGATTTGGTCGGCCTTGCCTTCGTACTGCAGGTCCTCGTTCTTGAACGTGAAGCCTGCGATTTCCTTCGCGCGACCGCTGACCGAAAGTGTCGTGTTCTTGACGGTGTCTGTGAAACCCATGTTTGCCATCTCATTTCGTTAGTGGGAGCCCGGTTTGGGGAGGGGCTCTACTGTTTACTTCTTGTCTAAGTCTTACCCAAACCTACGCTTCAGTAACCAAGGTGTGAGGTAGAACATGTCGGCCTCAAGGCCGCTGCAATCGCGAGTTTCTTGCGGAATCACCGAGTCTGCGTCCGCGCACCGGCGGTAGGAGGCAGAATCAACCCCGTGACGGTGTGGGACGACTTGGTGGGGCAGGCGACAGCGGTTGAATCGCTGAGCGCTGCGACCGCTGATGCGCGTGCGGAGATTCCCGGCCCAGCGATGACGCACGCGTGGTTGATCACTGGACCTCCGGGCAGCGGACGTTCAACGGCAGCCAGAGCATTCGCTGCCTCACTGATGTGCAGCGAAGGAGGATGTGGCGACTGCGCAGAGTGCCGCGAGGTCGCTGCTGGGTCGCATCCCGATGTGGAGGTCATCCGCCCAGAGGGAGTGTCCTACAAGACGGCCGACGCGCGGGCACTCGTGTCGCGGGCAGCCATGGCCCCGAGCCGCGGCAAGTGGCACGTGATCGTGCTCGAGGATGCCGACCGGCTCACGGAAACCGCGAACAACGTTCTGCTCAAAGCAATCGAAGAACCGCCGCCGCGTGCTGTCTGGTTGCTGTGCACACCCAGCGTTGAGGATGTTCTTCCGACGATTCGGTCACGGTGCCGCCACGTGATGCTCAAGACTCCCGCTCCGCAGGATGTCGCCGATTACCTCGTCGCGGCAGAAGGCGTGGATGCCGAGTCCGCGTTGTTTGCAGCTCACGCATCTCAGGGCCATGTTGGTCGTGCCCGCGCGCTGGCACGTGATGAGAGCGCCCGGCATCGCCGACGAGACATCCTGTCGATCCCGGCCCGCTTGACCAACTTGCGAATGTGCCTCACCTCAGCCGAAGCCATGGTCACGACTGCCAAGGAAGATGCCCGCGCGATCACCGAACCACTCGACGAGCGGGAACGCGAAGACTTGCTGCTTGCGTGGGGCGAAGGCGCTGAGGGGCGCGGGGTCAAGGGTGGCGCTCGCGGCGTGAAGGGTGCGCTGAAGGAACTTGAGGACAGGCAGAAGTCGCGCAATACCCGAACCCAACGCGACCAGCTCGACCGTGCGCTGCTCGACTTGTTGGGGTTCTACCGCGATGTCTTGGCGCAGCAGTTCGGTGCGGTGACAGACCAGGAGAACCAGTTCATCAACGCCGAAATGAGCTCAGAGATCGAGCGTCTGGCGAGCGAGAGCGACCCAGTGGAAACGATGTGGCGCATCGATGCGATCGAAACCGCTCGACTGGCGCTCGACGCAAACGTGGCCCCGCAGTTGGCGATCGAGGCTCTCACCATCGACTTGCGACGACCCAGCCTGCGCCGGTCGGGTTCGTGACGCCACGTCCCATTGCTCGGCGAGCGCTGCGATCCGGTGTCGTCGGGGCAGCGATGGTGTTTGCACTGGTCGGGTGCGGGGTGAATCTTGGCAGCAGTGGGTCGTCTTCAGATCAGTCACAACTTGGGAAGTTCTACGGACAGTCGCTGACCTGGACAGCATGTGAGGGGGAGCTTCAGTGCGCGTCGTTTGATGCACCTTTGAACTACGCGGAACCTGACGGGCCCACGGTCACCATCAAGATGCTGAAGTCCCCTGCGAAGGATCCGACAAAGCGGCTTGGGTCGCTGGTGGTCAACCCAGGCGGTCCTGGTGGCTCGGGATACGAGTTCGCGCAATACGCCAGCGGCACCATCAGCCCAGCGGTGATGGCGCAGTACGACGTGGTCGGATTCGATCCGCGGGGAGTTGCGCGCAGCACTCCGATCAAGTGCCTGGACGGACCGGAAACGGACAAGTTCATCTCCACCCTCGGAGCTCCCGCCAACGCGGAGCAACAACGGCGGGTTGAGCAAGTGTCGAAGGGTCTCGGTACCAACTGCCAGGCGAAGTCGCCCGCGCTCACCCCGCAAATTGGGACGGTTGCAGCGGCTCGTGATCTCGACATCCTTCGGAATCTGCTCCGCGAGGAGCAACTCAACTTCCTCGGGATCTCATACGGCACCTTCTTGGGATTGACGTATGCCGACTTGTTCAGCGACCGCGTCGGCAAGTTCGTCCTTGATGGCGTGATTGACCCAGCGCTGTCGAACAGTGAACTTGCCCGGGGGCAGGCTGACGGTTTCCAAGTTGAACTGTCTCGGTTCATCGCCGATTGCCCAGCCCATCCGGACTGCCCGCTGCCGGCCGAGAAGTCGGCGGGCCTTGCCAAGATCAACAGCTGGCTTGCCAGCATTGCCATGTCGCCGATCCGTGCCGAACCCGACCGGCCGCTCAACCGCCCGTTGGCTGTCAACGGGATCGTGTCGAGTCTGTATAGCGAAGACGATGGCTGGCCACAGCTGCGGGTGGCGCTGGCGGCGGGATTCCAAGGCAACGGCAAACCGATGCTGGAGATGGTCGATTCGTTCACCGGGCGGCAGGCGGATGGGTCGTACCGAGATAACGCGATCGATGCGCTGTATGGCATCACGTGCCTAGACCGACCGGATCACGATGATGCAGCGGCCACCGAGGAACTCGCGACCGACTGGAGTCGCACGGCGCCAACGTTCGGTCCCGAGCTTGCCTGGGGGAATCTGCCGTGTTCCACCTGGCCGGCGCCAGCAACGCTCGATCCACATCCGGTCACTGTTTCGACGGCTCAGCCAGTGCTACTGATCGGCACGAGGTACGACCCGGCGACGCCTTACGTGTGGGCCGAGTCCGTCTCCAAACAACTGCCGAACAACCGCTTGTTGACCTACGAAGATGACGGGCACACAGGCTATGGCGACAACTCCTGCGTGAATGCCGCAGTGGATGGATTTCTGATCACCGGGCAGCCACCGGCAACAGGTGCGACCTGCACCCCAGAAAAGGTTCAGAAACAGGCTTAGGACACGCAAAATTGCCTATCCACAGGCACAAGTTTTGTGAACAGACTCACCGAACTACTTTGCTGTAGTTAGACGCTGCGTAACTTTGATCATGGCGGCCTCTCAATTGTGCGCTTGTGCGGCCTTACAGAGCGTAAAACCTGTGGAAACGCAAGGGTTTTGAGTCCTGGAAACGGTGTTAGGTTCGCTCACGTTGTTCGTTCCAGGTGCCACCCCCCGGTGGCGCGCGAACACACCGCTGAGTCACCTGCTGGTGCACGGTCCACATTTCCCCAGGACCGATAGAGCGCAGGTGTACCGGGGACCCATGAGCAGTTGGGGCGAATCCGGCACGAGCCGGTAGGGCGAATCCTTGAGCCCGAGTCCGTCAGCTAACCCGGGAAGCGGCTCGAGGAGGAGTCAGTTTCGTCATGCGTAAATCGCGCCTAGTTGGCGCTGCCATTTCCACTGCCACCGTCGCCGCCGTTCTCGTTCCGGCCGGTACTGCGACGGTTGCAAATGCTGCACCGGCAACTGCCGGCGTCGGCGCCGCGGTCGCCGTCCCCGCACCCTTAACGCCAGAACAGGCCAAGGCCGCCAAGCTCGAGGCGCGTCGTGTGTGGGCAATCGACATGCGCAAGCGCATCGTCAAGTACGCGTTGAGCCGCAAGGGTCGCGGTCAGTACGTCGCAGGTGCCGAGTCTGCCTGGCGCTTCGACTGCTCGGGATTCACCAAGCAGGTCTACCGTGCTGTTGCGAAGATCAACATCCCGCACTACTCCGGTGCGCAGCTAAACATGCGTCGCGGAATTCGTGTGAGCAAGCGCAACCTGCTGCCCGGCGACATCCTCGCCTGGGGATCAAACGGGTCGCAGCACGTGTCGATCTACATCGGCAAAGGCAAGATGATCGGCGCGAACAACCCGAGTCGCGACGTTGTCGTCGAGCCAGTGAACAGTGGCTACTGGACACCGCGATACGCCGGTGCCCGACGACTCATCGTCGGATAGTTTGCCTAGTACCTTGACGAAGGTCGGGTGCTGCCGGGAGTCCCCCGGTCGCGCCCGGCCTTCGTTTCGTTTCGGATGGTTGCGCCACTTGCGCGCCCCAGATTGAGAAGCGTCGCGAACATTCCTAGTCTCAGGCCATGTCGAAGCAGATCCTCACCGCCAGTTCCATCATCACGATGAACCCCGACAAGCCCCGCGCGACTGCCGTAGCGATTGATGACGATCGCATCGTCGAAGTCGGGTCGCTTGAGGAGTGCCAAGCGAAGCTCGCCGACGCAACCGTGGTCGACCTGGGTGACACCGTCCTCACGCCCGGCTTCATCGAGCCGCATTCACATCCGCTGCTTAGCGGAATTTCGATCATGGCTCCGGCGCACTACATCGCGCCCTGGGTTGCGCCAACCTGGGACGACGTCGTGGCGATCTTCAAGAAGGCACTCGCCGAGTCACCAGCGGATGCTTCGCTGGCGTTCTTCGGATTCGACAAGTTGCTCCATGGGGTCGATGCTCCGACGGCGGCAACGCTTGATCCGATCTTCGGGGATCGGCTCGCCGGTGTGATTGACAACTCTGGCCACGCTGCCTACGTCACGTCAGCAGTTGTGAAGGCTTTGGGTTGGGACGAGAACCCCCCGGAGAACCCGGTTGGTGGATCGTATGGCCGCAATGCCGATGGCAGTCTCGATGGAACGGCCGAAGAGGTCAGCGCCATCTTGGCCATCACGACGCCAGTGCTCGCCAAGATGGGTGGATCGCCACTGCATCAAGCGGCGGAGTTCCTCGCGCTGATGTCGAGCCGGGGCATCACGTCGACGAGTGAGATGACGTACGCGAAGGACTACGAAGCGGGATACCAAGCGCTCTTCTCGATGCCCGGCTGCCCAGTTCGGATCTCGCTGTACCACATGTCGACGGACCCAACCTGTGGCGACAAAGTGGATCTTGGCATCGACCCAAGCCGTATTCGCAAGCAGGGCATCAAGTTGTGGGCCGACGGTTCGCCATGGACCGGGAACATCGCAACGTCGTTCGATTACCTCGATACCCCGACTGTGAAGCGGGCGGGCATTCCGCTGCAGACCGGCGGGACGAAGGCAATGAACTACACGCGCGAGCAGCTCGATGCGATCCTCGACAAGTACGCGCCGCTTGGTTGGCAGATGTCGTTCCACGTCAATGGAGACATCGGGCTCGACATCGTTCTCGACGCCTACGAATACGCGTTGGTGAAGCACAACCTCATGGGAACCGATCACCGCTGGCGGATCGAGCACGTGGGTGCCGGACGTGGGGAGCAGTTCCAACGTGCCGCCTCGCTTGGCGTCATCGCTTCCATGGCGCCGTTCCAGTTCTACTACTGGGGCGACCTGCTCGACGGGCAGATGTTCGAGACGCAGATCGGCGCGAACTGGGGTCGCTTCAAGGCCGCCTTCGACGCAGGCGTTCGTCCGTCATTCCACAACGATGGAAGCGTGAGCCCGCCGAATCCCCTGCTCAACATGCAAACCGCTGTCACTCGGCAAACCAGTAGCGGGAAGGTGCACGGCATCGAGAACGCTGTAACCCTCGATGAAGCGCTTGCAGCTCACACGACGAACGCCGCATACATTTTGCATCGCGATCACGAGATCGGTTCCATCGAAGTGGGCAAGTACGCAGACTTCACAGAGCTGTCCGCTGACCCCTACAAGGTGGCGCCCGAGACGTTGGCGAAGGATGTCGCCGTCAAGGGCACGTGGTCGAGCGGAGTTCGGGTGGATCTCGACGCATTCCTCGGGGGCGGCGCAGCAACCGACGGCGCTCCACACCAGCATCTGGCGGCGAAGGCACAAGAGGACAAGTGCTGCTGAACGTCCGTTTGAGCTAGCTCGCGCCAGCGCGCGCACCGGGATTCCGATTAGTACCTTCAGCGCCATGGGTGTGTTCATCGTTCCGTTGGTCTTGATCATTGCGTGGGTGTTGTCACTGCTCGGGGTGACTGCCCCAGGTGCGAATCCAGGTGAACCGTTTGCCGACAACGCCATGTCATGGATGCTGTCGCTGCCAGTTGGGGCGATGTTCATCGTGAGCGGATTCATGCACACGGTATTCGCCAAGAAGACCGCCGCAAACATCGGTTGGCAGACGAATGGCTTCCAGTACGAGATCGGCTTCGGCAGCTTCGGGATGGGAATCGCGGGCTTCGTCGCTGCAGGTACGGACCAGACGGTCGCCTGGGTCTGTGTGTCGATCGCAGTGTCGGTGTTCCTGCTGGGTGCGGCGGCGAATCACTTCAGAGAAATGATCAAAGACAAGAACTTTGCGCCCGGCAACACAATCATCAACATCTCGAACATCGGACTGCCGGTTTCGTTATGGGCGCTGCTGTTCGCGACGGGTGCGGTCTAAGTCGATTCGCACGCTCGCGCGGCCGATTCAGACGCGGATAGAGACGCCGCGCGCGACGCGAGACCGGGGTCGTTAGACTACGGCTCGCACAACGCCGCCTTAGCTCAGTTGGTAGAGCAACGCACTCGTAATGCGTAGGTCTGGAGTTCGACTCTCCAAGGCGGCTC
>JAOAUD010000022.1:14825-30881 GCA_030157755.1 Candidatus Nanopelagicales bacterium | reverse complement strand
TCAACCGACGGGATGTACTCACGCGGGATACGGCCACCAGTGACCTTGTTGACGAACTCATAGCCAGTCTCTGAACGACTGTCTTCTTCCTCTTCGCCCGTCGGTGCGTTTGGCTCGATGGCGATGATCACGCGGCCAAACTGACCCGAACCACCGGTCTGCTTCTTGTGGGTGTATTCGACCTTCTCGACAGCCTTGGTAATGGTCTCGCGGTACGCAACCTGCGGCTTGCCGACGTTGGCTTCAACGTTGAACTCGCGACGCATACGGTCAACCAAGACCTCGAGGTGAAGTTCACCCATACCGGCGATGATCGTCTGGCCGGTCTCATCATCAGAGTGAACGCGGAAGGTTGGATCCTCGTCCGAGAGGCGCTGAATCGCGACGCCCAACTTATCTTGGTCACCCTTGGTCTTCGGCTCGATCGCGACCTCGATGACAGGGGCCGGGAATGTCATCGATTCGAGGATGACTGGGTTCGCTGGATCACAGAGCGTCTCTCCTGTCGTGGTGTCCTTCAGACCCATGACGGCAACAATTTCACCCGCGCCAACCGATTCGATTTCTTCGCGCTTGTTCGCATGCATTCGGTAGATCTTGCCGATGCGCTCCTTGCGACCCTTGACGCTGTTGAGCACGGCCGTGCCCGTGTTCAAGGTGCCGGAGTAGACGCGAACATAGGTCAGCTTGCCGAGGTGTGGATCGGCAGCGATCTTGAAAGCGAGAGATGCGAAGGGCTCGGAAGCATCTGGCTGGCGGTCGATCTCGACTGACTCATCGCCTGGCTTGTGGCCCTTGATGGCTTCGATGTCTAGCGGCGACGGCAGGTAACGAACAACTGCGTCGAGCATCGGCTGGACGCCCTTGTTCTTGAAGGCTGAGCCGGTGAGGATTGGGTTGACCGTGTTGGCCAAGGTCGCGCGACGGATCGCTGCGTGCAGCTCTTCGACGGTTGGTTCGGTTCCTTCGAGGAACTTCTCCATCATTTCGTCGTCAGCTTCGGAAATCGTCTCGATGAGCGTCTCGCGCCACTGCGCGGCCTGATCAACGAGATCAGCGGGAATCTCTTCGACTGTGTAGTCCTCGCCGATCTCGGTCTCGCCACGCCACACGAGTGCACGCATTTCGATCAGATCGACGACACCGATGAAGTCACCTTCGGCACCGATCGGGATCTGCAGTACGAGGGCGTTCGCAAGAAGGCGTGACTTGATCGTGTCGACACACATGAAGAAGTCGGCACCGGTGCGGTCAAGTTTGTTGACGAAGCACATACGCGGAACGCTGTACTTGTCGGCCTGGCGCCAGACGGTCTCGGACTGTGGTTCTACGCCGGCGACGCCGTCAAAAACGGCCACCGCGCCGTCGAGGACTCGCAGTGACCGCTCAACCTCGACCGTGAAGTCCACGTGTCCAGGGGTGTCAATGATGTTGATCTGGTGGTCTTTCCAGTGACAGGTGGTGGCAGCTGACGTGATCGTGATGCCACGCTCTTGTTCCTGCTCCATCCAGTCCATCGTTGCGCCACCGTCGTGAACTTCACCGATCTTGTAGTTAATGCCGGTGTAGAACAGGATGCGCTCAGTCGTGGTGGTTTTGCCCGCGTCAATATGCGCCATGATCCCGATGTTGCGGACCTTGGCGAGGTCTGTTGCGGTTCCGGCGGTGGCCACGAAGTTCTCCTGCTGTTTTGGTGGAAGTTAGAAAGTGGTTTGTGTGCTGACTTACCAGCGGTAGTGAGCGAACGCCTTGTTGGCTTCGGCCATCTTGTGGGTGTCTTCGCGCTTCTTCACGCTTGCCCCGAGGCCGTTGCTGGCATCCAGGATTTCGTTCATGAGGCGTTCCGTCATCGTCTTCTCGCGGCGATCGCGTGAGTAGCCGATCAACCAACGAAGAGCGAGTGTGGTCGAGCGAGTTGGCTTGACCTCAACTGGCACCTGGTAGGTCGCGCCACCAACACGGCGGCTGCGGACCTCAAGGGCTGGCTTGATGTTGTCGAGTGCGCGCTTCAGAGTCGAGACGGGCTCAACGCCGGTCTTTTCGCGGCAACCTTCGAGGGCGCCATAGACGATCGATTCAGCGGTCGACTTCTTGCCGTCGAGCAGCACTTTGTTCACCAATTGGCTGACCAGCGGCGATGAGTACACCGGATCAACGATGATTGGCCGCTTCGGAGCTGGGCCTTTACGAGGCATCTTTGCTTAACCCTTTTCCTTCTTGGCGCCATAACGGCTGCGCGCTTGCTTACGGTTTTTCACACCTTGGGTGTCGAGCGCACCGCGCACGACCTTGTAACGAACACCGGGGAGGTCCTTCACACGACCGCCACGAACAAGCACGATTGAGTGCTCCTGCAGGTTGTGCCCGACCCCGGGGATGTAGGCCGTGACCTCGATACCGCTGGAAAGGCGCACACGTGCGACCTTGCGAAGCGCCGAGTTCGGCTTCTTTGGAGTAGTTGTGTAGACACGAGTACAGACCCCACGGCGCTGTGGGCTTCCTTTGAGCGCAGGGGTCTTGTTCTTCGAGACCTTGTCCTGTCGGCCCTTGCGGACCAACTGCTGGATGGTGGGCACCGAGTCTCCGATACGTACGAGGGCTATTGGTTGGCAACTGCGATTGCTCGCAGCGTCGTGCTGTTGTGCGGTCTTCGGTTTTGAGTTTGTGCGTCTTACTTGTTATCTCCACTTTCGCGCCGTTTAGTCACCCCAATTTCTCCGACCCCCGCGCTCGGGCGTGTCGCGACTGTGAGGCACACAAGGCCCTACAGCCGAAACCGGCCACTCGACGTTTGGGTCGAAACCGCTACCTCACCGAACATCCGCTGCGCACTGGCCTGACCTTGATCAGAACCTGCACATGAGTGCGGCACATTCCGTACCGCTCCGACCCGGAGGAGGAGCAGTGTCCGTACCGATCCGCGCCCTGAGGAGCGAAGCAATTCCGAACTGTGATGGAGCAGAGTGCTTGGGGTGTCCCAGGCACGAAAGACTAGGCTACCTGACGCGGTGTGCTTGGGTCAAAGCCGGTCGGGCATGACGCTCGTCACCCCGCTGCGAGATTCGGGAAATGCCCATGAAACGGGCGCGTAATTGAGGGATCGACGGCGCGCGTGCGCTCGGACGTGAGGATCCCTGCGATATTCAGGTCGGATAGCCTGCAACTCCCGGCCCAGTTATGGAGCGATCACTTTGAGCGGCGAAACCACCTCGAGCGCAGTCACGGCGCCACATTGGCTGAACACTGGGCTTGGAATGAAGCTGCTTCTCGTCATCGCCGGAGTTGTCGGCGGGCTGGCAGCAGGACAGCTGACGATCGAAAAGATTCGATTGCTCTCAGACCCCAACTACGTGCCAAGTTGCAGTTTGAATCCGATCCTGAGCTGCGGGTCGGTGATGTCGAGCCCTCAGGCGTCTGCGTTTGGGTTTGCGAACTCGCTAATCGGCATCGCTAGTTTCGCGGCGGTCCTCACAATCGGCATGGGCTTGTTTGCCGGAGCCGCATACCGACGCTGGTTCTGGATCGGGCTACAACTCGGCACCATCTTTGGAATCTGTTTCGTTCACTGGCTGGTCGTGGCGAGCCTCTACGACATCCAGAAGCTTTGCCTCTACTGCATGGTCGTTTGGATCGCGATGATTCCAACGTTCGTCGGTGTCACGCTGTTCAACCTCCGGACGGGGGTAATTCCGCTACCTGAGGGTGCCCGGAAGTTCTTTGTCGGACTCTCCCGATTTGCGTGGGCCATCGTGTTGATCTGGTACGCGATCATTTTCGCGATGGTAATTATTCAGTTCCCGAACGTGCTGTCGTTCTAGCTCAGCCTTTCCGCCCAACCTCACCCAGAACGCCGAATGGCCCGCACCGAGTCGGCGCGGGCCATTCGAACTGCTTAGCTTGCTGTGGCTACCCGCTATAGGGGGTGTAAGTCGGGTACAGCTCGTTGACGGTGCTCGGTGAACTGATGATGAAGATGATCAGAATAATGTAGAAGATTCCGAACACAATCATGAAGACGATGTTGATCCAGGCGATGATCTTCGCGGCCGTCACGAAGCCGGTGCCGGTCTGCCAACCACCGGACTGCTCGATCTCCTTCTTCGCCTTGCTGGCAAACACGAGCGCAACGATTGCAGCAACGATTGGGCAGACGGCCCACGACACGATCGAGAGAACCAAAGCGATGATCGCGTTGTTGTTTGTCTGTGGCTGCGGGGTTTGGGGTACGCCATAGCCGGGGGCTGGCGCGTAGCCACCTGCGGGTGGCGGCGGCGCACCGTAACCGCCGGCGGGCGGTGGAACCGGTGCAGCGGGTGGCGGCACTGGGGCTGCGGGCGGTGGCGGCACTGGCGGCTGCTGACCCGCGCCGTCGTTTGGCTGCGCTGGATCTTGAGGGGGTTGCTGGTCCGACATGACTGCCTCCGTCGTGGAATGGGGCTTCAGCGTGGCAGATCGGGCGATACCGGGTCAATCCGAACTCACGCGAACACTATGTTCAGCGCGCAGGAATTAGAACCACTTCGACCTCTGTGCCGGCCACAAGTTGGGCCTGGGCAGTGGGCACTTCGATCAGACTATTGGTTCCGACGGCGACGGAGCTGCGGTGAGACCCGTGCCGTGCCGTGGTGCTTACCGTTCGCCGCAGCAGATCTGCCACGGCTGGCAAGTACCGGACCCGATCGGGACGCGAATCAAGCTCAACAGTGGTTGATAGGCGAGCGCGCGCAGGCATCACCTCGCGTTGGCCCCCGAGCGTGCGGATCGCTGGCCCGACAAAGAGGTGGAACGACACCATCGCGCTCAGCGGATTCCCGGGCAACGTAATAACCGGCGTTCCGCCTATCGTTCCGAGACCTTGCGGCTTGCCTGGCTGCATCGCCACAGACGTAAACTCCGCTGTGCCGAGCTTGGCGAACACATCTCTAATGACTTCATACGCACCCGCGCTCACTCCCCCCGTCGTGACGATGAGGTCGACCTCAGAAGCAATCGATTGAAGCAGTTCGGTCGCTACCTGCTGGTCATCGGCGAGCCGCACTCGTCGGGCGACGCGACCGCCCGATTGGGCGACAAGCGCGGCAATGAGATACCCATTCGAATCGTAGATACCGCCGGGCGGCAGTGGCTTCCCAAGCGGGTACAACTCATCGCCCGTCGACACCACTGCGACCCGTGGTGCCGGGTACGCCGCCACTCTGCTGATTCCCGCCGAAATCATCAGAGCTAATCGTGGTGCATCGACCACGTCACCTACGTCAGCGAGCTGTTCCCCCGTCGGCAAGTCGTCGCCTTGCGGTCGAATGTTGAGACCAGGCGCTATCGCCGCTGGCATGTGTTCGATGACGACCCTATGTGCCCCGGCGTCAGTCCATTCAACCGGAATCACGGCGTCCGCACCTTCGGGAACGGTCGCTCCAGTCATGATCCGGTGAGCGGTGCCAGGCACGAGACGAACTGCGAGCGCGGATCCGGCCGGTAAATCAACCGGCACGGGCAAAGTGGCTGGCAGCACCTCGACATCTGACAAGCGCACCGCGTACCCATCCATCGCCGAACTGGTGAACGGGGGCAGCGGGAAGTCATTGACCACTCGCTCCGCGACTGCGAGGCCGATGGTTTCGTCGACAGCCGTCAGTTCCGGCGCACGGGGTGACAAGTCGCCCAGAACCGCTTCGAGGTGCTCATGCACAGATCGCATGGGGCCTTGCGCCATACACACTCCTTTCGATTTCGACATATCACGTGGTTGGTCGTACCGTGGCCAGCATGAGCGAGGCACCGATCGAACGCTACGACGGCATCATCTTGGCAGGTGGATCATCTCGGCGGATGGGGACCGACAAGCTATCCGAAGCAGTTGGTGGCGCCACGCTATTCGCACGGGCGGTTTGTGCACTAAGCGCGGCCGATACCGTTGTCGTTGTTGGGCCGCGTCGAGATGTCGATCGCTCCGTCATTTGGGCCTTGGAGGAACCAGCTGGGTCGGGCCCGGCCATGGCAATCAAAGCGGGAATCGCGGCGCTTCCGGACTCAACGGCGGCCCACGTAATCCTGTTGGCCGGGGATATCCCGTTCGCCGAAGGCGTGGTCGCATCCTTACTGAGCACCGTCACGATGGACCGACCAGCGGCAGTCGTTGACCAAGACCACCAGATCCAATTCCTCATGTCCGCTTGGTCTAGGCCATTGCTCGAAGCTCGATGCGCGGCAGTCGCACCCGCGGATCGAGTGTCATCCCTCTTCGATGGACTCGCGGTCACTCCAGTCACGCTAGCGACGAAGATCCTCGATTGTGATACGCCGGAGGATCTTGCCGCCGCCCGACTCGAAGCGTTACAGCGAGGCCCCTCCAGGTAGCTGCTACTCGTCAATGCCTGAGTGGTCGTCGCGCTGCCATTCTTCAACGAGCGCGTCTACTCTGGCAACGAGTTCAGCTTGGTCAACACCTGACGCAGCCGCCAGGCCCAGCACGTAGAGAGACAGCGGAGCAGCCGGACGAGAAACGTTATGAGCGATGTTCCTCGTCGCATCCAACAAATCGGCAATTTCTACTGGCGGATCGACGCCCAACTCGGCAGCAAGTTGCGTGATCCACAGGGTCATTGAGCTCTCCATTGAATCCACCTACCGATAGTTGTTCTCGCTGCGATTACCAGACATGCCACCTTGTTTATCCCACCCTGGGCGAGGCCCGCGGTTGCCCGGTTCACCACCCACGTCGCGCGACCGATACACAATGTAGGGACGCCACAGGTATCCAACGGGCGCGCTAAAGACATGCACCAAACGGGTGTAGGGCCAAATCGCGAACAGTGCGAATGCACATACCGCGTGCATTTGGAAAAGCACTGGCGCGGATGCCATGTCGGCCGCTTGCGGATTAAAGTAGAAGATCGACCTAAACCACACCGCAACCGTCTGGCGGTAGTCGTAGCCACCACCGATGATTTGCCAATAGAACGTTGTGGTCAAACCGAGCGCAATTACGGCCCCGAGCACGACGTACATGAGCTTGTCACTCTTGGTTGTGGCACGGAAGACGGCCGGAGTAGTGCGCCGCCGATAGATCAACCCGATCAACCCAATCACCATGACGATCCCGGCGATACCGCCCACTCCGGCTGACATCAGGTGGTACAGCGACTCTGGAACCATCGTCGTCCAGCTCTCGGGAATCACCAACCCGACGAAATGCCCCATCAATACGAATAGCAACCCGAAATGGAACATCGGACTTGCCCACCGAAGCATGCGCGACTCGTACCACTGGCTCGAACGCGACGTCCAGCCGAACTGGTCGTAGCGGTACCGCCAGATGTGCCCAACGACGAGCGAGACCAAGCACATGTACGGGAATACGATGAACAGGAAGGTATCTAGCCCACTCATAGTCGTGCTCCCGTCGAGATGTCGGTCAACATGAACGGTTCAAGCCCGACCGTTTCAGTCGGAGGACCCTGTGCCACCAGTAGTCGCGCGGCCGCCCGCTGCGCGTCCGTTAGTTCAGGAAGAGTCGCAAGCACTCCTGCGAGGATGTGCCGCTGTGGTGACTCGACCTTCTCCAATGCCGCATGTAAGACCGTGAGGCCTTCGCGATGTTCGTCGATCAACGCTTGGGCTGCGAGCGCTGCGTCACCACCGTGCGAACCGAACTCGAGCAGCATCGGCAGAAAATCGGGGAGTTCACCGGTGTCACAGGCAAAACCGTTGCGTGCGTACGTCTCCTTGAACCGGACCAGCGCCATTCCGCGCATCCTGGTGTCGCCGTTCAGGTAGTACGTCAAATACAGGCAGCAACGACGCTTCAGATCGAAGACTGCGACGTACTTTTCCTGCTGCTCGAGCAACGTCTTGTCATCGGTCTCGGCGAAGTACCGATCGAAGTGAACTCGAACGTCCGGCGGGATTGACGCAACGCCCTTCTTGATGAGGTCCAATTCATCGACGAGCTGCTCATCGGGGTACATCAAGAGCCGCGAGCTGATCACATCGATCAGGAGCCGTGCACTTGCAGAGATCTCGCGGCTCATTGCTTGTGATCCAAATCGGAATACTGCTCTGCCTCGAGTCGCTGCTTGGTCAGTTGAAAACTTTCAATCGTGACTGGGACGGGTTTGGCTTCGCCTACCGGGCTATCACCGTTGGTACTTGTGAAGTCCACCGAGCAGCCAGGCAACTCCTCTAACAGTGCATTGGCGACTTCGGTGTGTGCCGACGGAATGACGTAACGATCTTCGTACTTCGCAATCGCCAACAGCCGATACATCGACTCCATCTCAGCGATTGTCATGCCTACCGCCTCGGCAATCGAAGGGTCGACTGCTTCCCCGAGGTTCACAGTCCGCATGTGCGACCGCATTGCGGCCAACTTGCGAAGAACGTCATTTACCGGGTCGATGTCACCAGCGGTGAACAGTTCCGCGAGGTACTCAATCGGGATGCGCATGGCATCGATTGCCCCGAATAGGTTGCCTATGTCTTCGCCATCGTGACCGGTTTCGGTCAACGCATCGACCACCGGCGACAGCGGCGGGATGTACCAGACCATTGGCAACGTTCGGTACTCCGGATGAAGCGGAAGCGCCACGTCATAGCGGCAAGCAAGGTCATACACCGGCGAATTCTGTGCCGCTTCCAACCAGTCTTCCGGAATGCCACTGCGGCGGGCTTCGGCGAGCACCTCGGGATCTCGAGGATCCAACAAGATGGATTTCTGTGCCGCCATCAGCTTCGTCTCGTCCGGCTCAGTTGCAGCTTCGGCGACGCGGTCTGCGTCGTAGAGCACCAAACCGAGGTAGCGAAGGCGACCAACACACGTTTCCGAACACACTGTCGGTTGCCCGACCTCGAGCCGCGGGTAACACATCGTGCACTTTTCGGCCTTACCTGTCGTGTGGTTGAAGTACACCTTCTTGTACGGGCAGCCGGAGACGCACATCCGCCAACCGCGGCATTTATCTTGATCAACCAGGACGATGCCGTCTTCCTCACGCTTGTACATCGCACCTGACGGGCATGAGGCGACACAAGACGGGTTGATGCAGTGTTCACAGATTCGTGGCAGATAGAACATGAAGGCTTGTTCAAATTCGAACTTGACCTTGTCACCAAGCTTGGCAACGATTGGATCCTTGTAGCCGTGCTCTGTGGCACCACCAAGGTCATCGTCCCAGTTTGCGGACCACTCGACTTTCATGTCCTTGTCCGTGATCAGCGACTTTGGGCGCGCGACGGGGAAGTCGTCGCCGGCTGGAGCATTCAGTAGAGAGTCGTAGTCGTACGTCCACGGCTCGTAGTAGTCGTCGACGTTGGGCAGGTTGGGATTGCTGAAGATCGTGGCCAACTTGCGAATTCGGCCACCCGCTTTGAGGCGGAGTCGACCCTTTCGATCGAGCTTCCAGCCGCCTTTCCACTTCTCCTGGTCCTCGTACCCACGCGGATATCCCTGGCCGGGTCGCGTCTCCACGTTGTTGAACCAGACGTACTCGACACCGGGACGATTTGTCCACGCTTGCTTACACGTCACCGAACACGTTGAGCACCCGATGCACTTGTCCAGGTTCATCACCATGCCCATTTGGGCCATAACACGCATCAGTACTCGACCTCCTGTGATCGGCGCCGAATTACCGTGACTTCATCACGCTGGTTTCCCGTCGGACCGTAATAGTTGAATCCATATGACAATTGCGCGTAGCCACCAATGAAGTGCGATGGCTTCATCAGAAGTCGTGTCAGTGAGTTGTGGATACCTCCGCGCTTCCCGCTGCTCTCGGCCTTCGGTACGTCGATCAGTCGATCCTTCGCGTGGTACATGTAAACCGTGCCTTCCGGCATCCGGTGGGTAACCACGGCTCGAGCGACAACAACGCCATTGCGGTTGCTCGACTCGATCCAGTCGTTGTCCTTGATTCCAGCCTTTGCTGCGTCGATGTTGGACATCCAGATGTCCGGCCCACCTCTGCTCAGCGACAACATGAAGAGGTTGTCCTGGTACTCCGAGTGGATTGACCACTTGGAGTGCGGCGTCAGGTAGCGAACTGTCACCTCTAGCGCACCATCAAAACCACTCGTCGGTGGCCCGAAGAGCCTCGACATCCCCAACGGTGGCCGATACGCGGGCAGCCACTCCCCGAGTTCCGCCATCCAATCGTGATCGAGGAAGTAATGCTGTCGACCAGTCAGCGTGTGCCATGGTTTCAGTCGCTCGACATTGATGGTGAACGGCGAATAGCGACGTCCCCCATGCTCACTACCCGACCATTCCCATGAAGTGATGACCGACTGAGGACTCGACTGAGTGTCCGTGAATCGGATCTGCTTTCCTTCGTTGTCCTCCGCGAGATCAGCTAGTCGTTGACCCGTACGTTCTTCCAGCTGCTTGAAGCCGGCAACGGCGACCCTCCCATTCGTTGTACCGGAGAGCGCGAGAATCACTTCACACGCATGTTTGGCCTGATCGAGGCGTGGCCTGCCGTCAGCGATACCGCCCTTAACCGTGCCGTTGATCTCTTTGAGTCGCTCAACTTCGCGGACGGACTTCAGCGTGATCCCCTTGACCGTCGTGCCGAGGTTCTCAACATTGGGACCGAGTGCCGTCATCTTCGCGGCGATCTGGCCGTAGTCCCGCTCCACCACCGCGAGGTTTGGCATCGTCACTCCTGGGATCGGCTCGCACTCACCGAGCTTCCAATCCCGCACGACGCCACCTGGCTGCTTTGTCTCTCCTGGTGTGTCATGCAGCAGCGGAACAGCAACTAGATCTTTGCGTACCCCTAGATGTTGACGTGCCAGGCGACTGAAGACTTTGGACAGCGCTACGAAGGTGTCGTAGTCCGATGCGGTTTCCCACGGTGGATCAATCGCGGGCGTGAATGCATGAATGAACGGGTGCATATCCGTGGTGTTCAAGTCCTCTTTCTCGTACCACGTAGCGGCGGGGAACAAGATGTCGGAAAAGATCCCCGTCGAGGTCATCCGGAAGTCAATGGATGCCAAGAGGTCCAGCTTCCCGATCGGCGCCTCGTCACGCCATCGAACATCGCGCGGACGTTGCTCCGGCGGAGTCTCGTCCGCCCGTACCTGGTTGTTTGTCCCAAGGAGGTGTCGCAGGAAATACTCGTTTCCCTTGCTCGATGAACCCAACAGGTTCGCGCGCCACACGGTCATCACCCGTGGCCAGTTTTCTGCGGCATCAGGATCATCAGCGGCGAACTCAAGGTCGCCGGACCGCAGCTGCGACACCACGTAATCTTGCGGCGTTTCGCCAGCCTCGACCGCATCATCACAGATCTTCAGTGGGTTGCGATTGAACGTCGGATAGCTGGGCATCCAACCCATACGTACGCTCTTGGCAACGCAATCAGACATCGACATGCCTTTGAACAGACCCGTGCCGAGCGGACTAGCGAGTTCTTGTGCGCCCATATTGTCGTAACGGAACTGATCGGTCGCGCTGTAGAAGAAGGCTGTGCCGGCCATCTGCCGAGGTGGCCGTTGCCAGTCACCAGCGCTAGCCAACTGAGCCCAACCTGTATACGGGCGACACTTCTCTTGGCCGACGTAGTGAGCCCAACCGCCGCCATTGACACCCTGACACCCAGTGAGGGTCACCAGCGCAATGATCGCGCGGTACGTCTCATCAGAATGGAACCAGTGATTGGTACCCGCACCGAGAGTGATCATCGAACGGCCGCCGGAACGATCTGCGCTGTCAGCGAACTCCCGCGCAACCCGGGTCACCGTGGCTGCCGGAACAGAGGTGATCTCTTCCTGCCAGGCCGGGGTGTAGGGCTGGGTTACATCGTCATAAGAACCCGGCCACTCACCCGGAAGACCGTCGCGTTTGACTCCGTAGGAGGCGAGCATCAAGTCGTAGACGGTCGTCACCAACCGGCCTGCGACGTGGCGAACGGGGACGCCGCGCTGCATGATTCCACCGCCCTCGCTGGACTCTTGCCCAATGTCGAAGCGCGGCAAAGCGAGTGCGACTGACTCGGATGTTTGATCTTTGTAGACCGACAGCAATGGGTCTATGTCGCCCAGGTCAAGGTTCCATTTGCCGACCCCCGATTCGGTGTAGCGAAAGCCGAGTGAGCCATTCGGAACGGCGAGCTCACCGGTCGCCTCATCAATGACGACAGTCTTGAGGTTCGCCTGCTCTGTCGTGTCGCCCAGGTCGACGGCAGTGATGAATCGGTCTGGCACGTAGACGCCGGGTTCGCGCTCTTTAAGGCTGATGAGGTTGGGCAAGTCCGAGTAAGCCTTGCTGTACTCGATGAATCGGGGAACCTGTTTGTCGACGTAGAACTCCTTGAGCACCACATGCCCCATTGCCATGGCGAGTGCACCATCGGTACCAGGATGTGCAGCCATCCACGTGTCGGCGAACTTGGTGTTGTCGGCGTAGTCCGGGCTGACCACGACGACTTTCGTCCCGTTGTAGCGCGACTCCGTCATGAAGTGGGAGTCGGGGGTTCTCGTCACCGGAATGTTTGAACCCCACATGATCAAGTACGCAGCGTTCCACCAATCAGCGCTCTCCGGGACGTCGGTCTGGTCGCCCCAAATCTGCGGAGATGCGATCGGGAGGTCGGCATACCAGTCGTAGAACGAGACCATGCTTCCACCGAGCAAGCTTGTGTAGCGAGCACCCGAAGCGTGCGACGCCATCGACATCGCCGGAATCGGCGAAAAGCCTACGATTCGATCAGGTCCGTATTTCTTGATCGTATTTACCTGCGCGGCGGCAGTTATCTCAAGCGCTTCCTCCCACGACGTTCGCACGAGTCCGCCCTTACCTCGACCGGACTGATACCGAGTGCGCTTTTGTGGATCCTCAGAAATCTCCGCGAATGCCAATACGGGATCACCGAGTCGCGCCTTGGCCTCGCGATACATCTCAAGGAGCACCCGGCGTGCGTATGGGAAACGAACACGCGTCGGCGAGTATGTGTACCAACTGAATGCGGCACCACGCGGACAACCCCGCGGTTCATATTCCGGTGAATCCGGTCCGACGCTGGGGTAGTCGGTCTCCTGCGTTTCCCAGGTAATGATCCCGTCTTTGACGTACACCTTCCACGAGCAGGATCCGGTGCAGTTGACGCCATGCGTCGAACGAACGATCTTGTCGTGACTCCACCGGTCGCGATAGAACACGTCGCCTTCGCGGCCGCCCTCTTTGTGGATCGTTCGCATGTCATCTGAGATGTCCGCATGGGTGAGAAATCGACGGGTCTTCAGTAGTGCATCTGTGATCTCGCCGTCAACTTCGCCCGTACCAGCATTACTCATGCCGCCACCTCTCGTTGTACTTCCACCGCGTCGCGTTTTGCCAGAACCGAACGAATTGACGTCAACGTGAACACAAGAACCGCTGCCGCGACTAGGGCCAACAGGAGAAAACCGATCGTGTAGGAACCGGTCGCTCCGTAGACCACTCCCATCAGCAGTGGCGGCACGAACCCGCCAAGTCCGCCAGCCGCACCGACGACCCCAGTCACCGATCCCACCTTCCCCGCTGGAGAAAGCAGGGCGACTAGCGCGAAGGTCGCACCGGAACCCGCACCGAGTCCGGCCGCCATCACGAGGTACGCGATCGTGGCAATGGGAAAGAGTGCTGGCGATGTGGCGTCGATCAACGCTCCGAAGACAACCGCACCGAGACAGGTCGCCAGCACTGGGACTGGGCCGATTTTGTCGGAGAGGAATCCCCCGACTGGACGCATGATCACTGCAAGTATCACGAAGCCGGCCATGCGATTGGACGCATCACCAATGGAGAGGTCGTACTCCGCCTTCAGTAGTGACGGCAGGTAGACCGAGAACGCCACATACCCGCCGAACAGCGTGGCGTATAGCGCGGCCGCCTGCCACGTCACACCCAGCTTCAATGTCTCGCCGACGCGCTTCGCCATCGAGGTGGTCGGGCGAACTTGCCCGGGGGCATCGCGCAAGAGCAGCCACGCAACAACCGCATAGATCGCCAGCGCAGCGGCCGTAACCAAGAATGGAGTCGCTGAGCTACCGAACTCCACGAGGCGAACCGTGGTGAATGCGCTGATTGCTGTGCCGACCATTCCAACACCGAAGATCCCGATCGCTAAGCCGCGACGTTCCGGTGGAAACCATGCGCTAACGAACGGCACACCCACCGCGAAGGACGTGCCACCGATACCGAGAAAGAACCCGCCGATGAGTAGCGTTGCGAGTGACTGATCGCCGAAGAAAGCAAGAAACAACACCGGGACGATCGTCGCGACCGAGACGATCGGCAACATCAACCGGCCACCGAATCGATCAGTCAAAGCTCCGATGGGGATACGGCCAAGAGAACCAACGATCACTGGGACCGCGACGATGAGTGATTGCTGGAACGACGACAGGCCAAGCTTTGTCGCCAGCGATGGCGCAAGTGGGCTGATCAGAGCCCACGCCCAGAACGTCACGGCGAATCCCAGTGTCGCAATCACCAGCATGCGAGTGCGGGGTCCTGCCTGCTCGGCAGCAGAGCCCGGTTCGGTTTTCATGTTCACCGTCGCGTCGCCTCTTCTCGATTAATCGTTGCGGGCCGTTTGGATGCCTTATCCACATCTTGTTGAACATGCAAAATGCAAGCGCCCGGAACCGCGAACGCATCAAGATCAGCAGAAACGTCGTCGCTATCGATCACTTCGAGCATTCCCCGAACCAGGCCTAGGTGGACATTGCAGACGATCTCTGGATTTCGTTTTGCAGCGTCCAGGAGGGGACAACGCATGAGGGCGATCTGCTCTCCGACTGGGTCAGGTTTCGGCTGAAAACCCAACGAAGAAAGCTGGGCAATGATCGCGGCCTTGCCATCGTGGGCTAGGGGTTTGATTTGACCCGCAGTAGCTACGCCCCAGGCCACCCCGGCCACGAGCGCTTCTTCAGCAGGGTCTTCCGACGTTCGTTCAATGTGAGTTGCGAGCGCAGCGACCAGACCCGAATACTCCCGGACACTGGAATTCGGTTCCACCTGAACAGCCGCGGAGTAGCGCAGCGCGGGGCGCCCGCGTCCACTCGGAGCTGACGAAGTGCGGCAGATCAAGTCACGTTCCACAAGTGCGTCAAGGTGCTCTCGCGCGGTGTTGTGGTGAAGACCCAAACCATCAGCGACCTGCGAGCTTGTCAATGGGATCGCACTGTGTTGGACAACTTCAAGTACTGCGGCGCGCTGGCTCGTTAGCTCCGCTCCTGGGCTCGGGCCACGAACGGGCGCCGGACCCAATTTATTTATCACGGTGCCTAGCGTAATATATCTGCCAGCGCCAGGCGAACTAAGGCTCGCCTATCAACTGAAGGGTTCGGAATATGTCCGCTGATGGGTATCCAACGAACGGTTCTTCGGCAAACGACGAAGCGCAGCGGCGCTTTGAAGGAGTGGAAGAACTCGCGATGGTCGAGACAACTTCGACATGCGGTTGTGGTGGCGACTGCGGTGGCAGCGCGGCTCCAACGGCGGACGACAGCGCGGTAGCGGCTGACTCTGAGGATGGAACCCCAGTACTCGATGCACGCGCCATTCCGCATTCCGTTCGGCACGCAACGGTGATCGGGGCTTACACGAGTCGTCCGTTTGGCCAATCACTCATCCTTGTTGCTCCACACGACCCGAAGCCGCTACTGAAACAGCTAGCAGCACGAACAGAGGATCGTGTCACCGTCGCATACGAAGTGAGCGGACCGGACGCTTGGCGACTGCGCCTCACTCGTCATGCCTGCTAACGCGAAAGTCTCAACCGTCGCGAGGCCTTCGCCACAGCAGAAGGTCCGAAAGCAGCAATGGTTCCCACCCCAGCACGGTGCGTGGGCATTTATTGGTCTACCAATCGCACTTGGAATTGTGGTTGCGCCTTGGACACCTTTACTGGCTCTGACGTCGATCTGCGCCATCGCGGCATTCCCCTTGTCGCACTTTTTGACCGCGATCATTCGCTACCCGAATAAGGCACGATATGTAAAACCGCTGATTCTGTGGGCCGCACTGTCATTGCCGTTGGCGCTTGCAGTTCTCATCGCTCGGCCCTGGCT